>NZ_JAVAYD010000005.1:0-219545 GCF_041954735.1 Microbacterium sp. LS_15
GCAGCGGTGTGACGCCCTCCGCCCCCGGCGGCGGGGGGGGGGGGCAGGTCGTCGGGGGCGGAACCGCGGGCCCCCGACCCGCGTGGGCCGGAAAGGTGCCTGTCCGGGCCGTGTGATCAGAGTGGCAGGGGTGGCTGGACGGTTCCGGGACGGCGGCTATGTCTCCGCTGAGACGGGCTCTCCTGCCTGGTGCGCGCGTTCTCGACCGATGCGCGTCGTCTCGCCCCGTGCGCGATGATGTGGACATGACGCGACCTGTCGAGCACCGGGCCCACTTCGACTTCTCCCTCACCTTCGCGAACGGCGGGGGCATGAGCGGCGAGGGGTTCCGGCTCGACATCCCGTCGGCCGACCTCGGTCAGGCGGAGATCGCGAACCTGCTCGTCCGTCACCTCGGGCTCGCGCTCGTGCAAGACGTCCAGCTGCGCGACCTACGGCTCGTCGAGGAGCCGCATCGGGGGTCCAGGGGTGTGGAGACCGCGGCGGCGACGGAACGCCGGATCATCGACCTCAGTCATCCGATCGAGGCGGGGCTGGTGACCTATCCCGGCCTGCCCGCCCCGATCATCACCCCGCATCTCACCCGCGAGGACTCGCGGCAGAAGTACGCGCCCGGCACCGAGTTCGCGATGGACATCATCACGATGATCGGCAACACGGGCACCTACCTCGACGCCCCCTTCCACCGCTATCCGGAAGGCGGCGACCTCGCCGCGCTCCGCCTCGACACCCTCGTCGACCTGCCGGCCGAGGTCTTCCACCTGCATGACGCCTGGGCGACGGAGCGGCGGGGCATCGGCGCGGCCACCCTGGCCGACCGCGACCTCGCGGGGACCGCCGTGCTGCTGGACACCGGGTGGAGTCGACACTTCGGCACCCCCGCATACGGTCGGGGAGCTCCCTTCATCACCGAGGAGGGCGCGCGTCACCTCGTCGATGCGGGCGTCGCCCTCGTCGGCATCGACTCGCTCAACATCGACGACACGGAGAGTGGAGGGGAGCGGCCGGCGCACAGCATCCTCCTGGCCCGGGGTGTGCACGTGGTCGAGCACCTGACCAACCTCGCCGAGGTTCCCCCGCGCGGCGCGCGGTTCACCGCGGCCCCGCCCGCCGTGCGCGGATTCGGCACGTTCCCGGTGCGCGCGTTCGCCACCCTCGGCGGGGATCGCTGATCACACGAGTCACACGGGTTTACACGCGTCCCAGCCAGCCCATAGAGTGTGCACATCGAGAAAGGGGTACGTGGGATGCCCGAAGTGCCTGATGTCCGGTTCCTGACGGTGGCCGAGGTCGCCGAACTGATGCGCGTGTCGAAGATGACCGTGTATCGGATGGTGCATGCGGGGGAGCTGCCCGCCATCCGCTTCGGGCGCAGTTTCCGCGTACCGGAATCCGCCGTCGCCGACGCTCTCCAGCGTCCGATCTCCGACGTCGGTTGAGCGCGCCGAACCGTCCGATCCGCTCCGGTGACGGAGCAGGCCGTTCGATTTGCTAGACTGCTCCGAGGCATTTTTTTCCATGCCCGTACCCGGGTGTCCGCGACCATGCGACGCCCAGCCCCTGACGTAGTGAGGTTTCCGTGGGTTCTGTCATCAAGAAGCGCCGCAAGCGCATGGCGAAGAAGAAGCACCGCAAGCTGCTTCGCAAGACTCGCCACCAGCGCCGCAACAAGAAGTAAGCGGCCAGACACTGAGCGCCTGTCTCCGGACGGGCGCTTCGTGTCTCCGTCCCCGGTTCCGCCCCGACGTCGAGGAGTAATCATGAAGTCGATCACCGTCACCGAGCTCTCCGAGCGGTCGAACACCCCGCTCATCGATGTGCGCGAGGCGCACGAGTTCGCCGCAGGGCATGTGCCCGGCGCCGTCAACATCCCGATGTCGGAGATCGGCAATCGCCTGGAGGAGCTTCCGGCGGAGTCGTTCGACGTCATCTGCCAGGCCGGCGGGCGGTCCGCGCGCGTCGTCGAGGCGCTCGAAGCCCGCGGGTACGACGCGACCAACGTCGAAGGCGGCACGGGCGAGTGGATCGCACAGGGCCGCGAGGTCGAGGTGCCGTCGGCGTGACCACGCTGACGCTGATCGGCAAGCCCGACTGCCATCTCTGCGACGTCGCCTCGGAGATCGTCGACAGCGTCGTCGCCGAGCTGCCGGATGCCGCGGCCGAACGCATCGAGATCGTCGAGGCGTCGATCGAGGGTGATCCCGCGCTGTACGAGCTGTGGTGGGAGAAGATCCCCGTCGTGCTGATCGACGGCGAGCTGCACGCGCACTGGCGGCTGTCGGCCGACCGTCTGCGCGAGGCGCTCGAGGCCGCCGTCGTCCGTGACGTCGAGAACCCTTCGAAGGAGACCCGATGACCATCCGCCACGTCGTGAGCTGGAAGCTCGCCGCCGAAGACTCCGGAGTGCGCGCCGAGCAGGCCGCGGAGGTCGCCCGCCGCCTCCTGGCACTCGACGGGGTGGTGCCCCAGCTGCTGTCGATCTCGGCCGGTGCGAACGTCGCCTACCCCGATGCCAACTGGGACGTCACCCTCGTCGCAGACTTCGAGTCGATCGCGGCGCTCGAGGAATACCAGGTGCACCCCGCGCACGAGGAGGTCGTCGCGTACGTCCGCTCCGTGGTGGCCGGACGCGTCGCCGTCGACTTCGAGATCTGACGCCGACGGCGTCCGCGCCGTTTGCAACACAAACGTAATGCGCAGAGGGCCCTCGCCGTTCCGTCGGGCGACGTCGCCCGTGTTTAGATGTTCTCCTACCCGTCCGTGGGCATTCGACCCTCGTCCCCTCAGGAGCTGACATGCAGCGTCGCAACATCATCGCCGGGATCGCTCTCGCGGCGACCGCCACCCTCGCTCTCGCGGGCTGCGCAGGCGGAGCGGGTGGCTCCGGCGGCGGCGATTCCGATGCGGACAACGAGTACGGACTCGTCGACGCCGGCACGCTCACGGTCTGCTCCGACATCCCCTACCCGCCGTTCGAGTTCGAGGGCGGCGACAACGGCACCGGCTACACCGGATTCGACATCGACCTGCTCGACGCGATCGCCAAGAAGCTCGACCTCAAGCTCTCGGTGCAGGACGTGGGCTTCGACGCCCTGCAGTCGGGCACCACGCTGGCCGCAGGCACGTGCGATATCGGCGCGTCGGCGATGACCATCACCGACGAGCGCAAGGCGAACATCGACTTCTCCGACCCCTACTACGACTCGCTGCAGTCGCTGCTCGTGCGCACCGACTCCGGCATCGAGTCGATCAAGGACCTCGACGGCAAGAACGTCGGCGTCCAGCAGGGCACCACCGGTGAGGCCTACGCGAACGCCAACGCGACCGGCGCCCAGATCGTGCAGTACCCGTCGGACGGCGAGCTGTGGCCCGCGATGCAGGCTGGTCAGATCGATGCCATCCTGCAGGACCAGCCGGTGAACCTCGAGCACGAGAAGGCCGACAGCGCCTACGAGATCGTCGAGGAGTACAACACCGACGAGTCCTACGGCTTCGCCTTCGCGAAGGGCGAGAAGGCCGAGCTGCTCGACGCGGTCAACGGTGCTCTCAAGGAGCTCCGCGACAGCGGCGACTACCAGAAGATCTACGACACCTACTTCACCGCGAACTGATCCGACGGTAGGCAAGGGATCGGGAGGACCTTGACAATGGCGTTGAGGCGCACCACGAAGCAGAAGCTGTACCGGTACATCGTCTACGCGGTGCTGATCGCGATCGTCATCTGGGCTGCGGTCTCGACCAACTGGGCGAAGATCGGTCCGCTCTTCTTCAACCCCGAGGTCGCGGCGAAGATGTTCCCCGGGATCATCACCACCGCCCTCGTGAACACCGTCTGGTTCACGGTGGTGGCCTTCGCCGGAGGGCTGCTGCTCGGCATCTTCCTCGCTCTGCTGAAGCTGTCGAGCATCGGCCCGTTCCGCTGGATCGCGACGGCCTGGATCGAGCTGTTCCGTGGCCTTCCCGCGATCCTCACGATCTTCGGCGTCGCCTTCATCGTGCCGATCGCCACGGGCATCCGAGGGCAGGAGCTCGGTGGTCCCGTCGTGCTCGGCCTCATCGGATTGATCCTGGTCGCCTCCGCATACATGGCTGAGACGATCCGCGCCGGACTCCAGGCCGTACCGAAGGGGCAGACCGAGGCGGCCCGCTCCCTGGGCATGTCGCCCCTGAAGACGACCTTCTGGATCGTCGTGCCACAGGGCTTCCGCATCATCATCCCGCCGCTGACGAACGAGTTCGTGCTGCTGCTCAAGGACACGTCGCTGCTCTTCATCGCTGGTTCGTTCATCTGGTCCAAGGAGCTGACGACCTTCGCGCGTGACGCGACGACCCAGAACTCGAACGCGACGCCGTTGATCATGGCGGCGATCCTGTATCTGATCGTGACGATCCCGCTCACGCGTTTCACCGCGTATCTCGAGCGGCGGATGGCGAGGCAGCGATGACCACCGATCTGATCGACGTCCACGCTCCGGCGATCGACGTCCAGGGACTCGTCAAGACCTTCGGGGACAACGAGGTGCTCAAGGGCATCGACCTCACGGTCACGGCGGGCGAAGTCGTCTGCGTGATCGGCCCGTCGGGCTCGGGCAAGTCGACGCTGCTGCGTTCCGTGAACCTGCTCGAGGCGCCGACCGACGGCAAGATCTTCATCGAGGGCATCGACATCACCGATCCCGATGTCGACATCGACCGGGTGCGCACCCGCATCGGGATGGTCTTCCAGAGCTTCAACCTGTTCCCGCATCTGAGCGTGCTCGACAACCTGACGATCGCGCAGCGCCGCGTGAAGAAGCGCAACAAGGCCGAGTCGGAGCGGATCGCGCACGAGATGCTCGGCCGGGTCGGGCTCGCCGAGAAGGCGAAGGCGTTCCCCGGACACCTGTCGGGCGGACAGCAGCAACGCGTCGCGATCGCGCGTGCCCTGTGCATGAACCCTGACATGATGCTGTTCGACGAGCCGACCTCGGCGCTCGACCCCGAACTGGTGGGCGAGGTGCTGCAGGTCATGCGGTCGCTCGCCGACGAGGGCATGACGATGCTCGTCGTGACGCACGAGATGGGCTTCGCCCGGGAGGTGGGCTCGCGCCTCATCTTCATGGACGGCGGCCACATCGTCGAGGAGGGCGACCCGCGCGAGGTGCTCGCGAATCCGCAGCATTCACGGACGCAGGACTTCCTCTCGCGCGTCCTCTGACCGCCTCGCGGGGCTCTGCACCCCGCGTGCGCTGCCCCTGGCGTGCTTCCCGCCTCCAAGCCCGTCGTGAGGCGTCATAGTCGTGCCCAGACCCACCATGCGCGCCGAAAACCCACCAGCGCGGGCGCTGTTCTGGTGGGCTTCGGCGCGCGCTGCGGGCTTCGCCGCCAAGGTGGTGGGCCAGGAGCGGAAGGGAAAAGCGAACGCGGCGTGCGGCTCAGCCCCGCGGGTGCACCGCCACCGGCTCGGGAGCCACTGCGATGCGCACGCGATCACCGTAGGCGGGATGGATGCCGGGAGCGTGCTGCAGCCGCACGAGCTCGCCCGACTCCGTGCGCACGAGCGTGCGGCGCATGCTGCCGAGGAACGTGCTCTCCTGCACGAGGGCGTCGGTCGCAGCATCCGCCTCCGACGCGAAGTGCACGTTCTCCGGGCGCAGGTAGACGTCGACCGGGCCGTCCGCCGGCGCCTGCAGCGGAAGCCGCTGTCCCCACACCACGACGTGATCGCCCTCGGCGACGCCCGAGACGACGCTCGACAGACCCACGAACGCGGCCACGCCCGCCGTCGACGGCGTCGTGTACAGCTCCTCGGGCGACCCGATCTGCTCGATCGTACCCGCGTTCATCACGGCGATCCGGTCGGAGACGGCGAGGGCCTCCTCCTGGTCGTGCGTCACGAAGACCGTGGTGATGCCGAGGCGCAGCTGAATGCGGCGGATCTCGTCGCGCAGCTGCACCCGCACCTTCGCGTCGAGCGCCGACAGCGGCTCGTCGAGCAGCAGGACCTTGGGCTCGGTGACGAGCGCCCTGGCGAGCGCGACGCGCTGCTGCTGGCCGCCCGAGAGCTGGTGCGGGAATCGGTCGGCGAAGTCGCCGAGACCCACCAGCGCGAGCGCATCGAGGGCTCGCGTCGCGGCCTCGCTCTTGCCGATGCCGCGGCGCCGCAGACCGAACGCGGTGTTGTCGACGACGCGCAGGTGCGGGAACAGCGAGTACGACTGGAAGACCATCCCGATGTCGCGCTTGTTCGTCGGAACGCGCGACACGTCGCCGCCGTCGAGGAGCACGGCGCCGCTATCGAGCCCTTCGAGTCCGGCGAGCACGCGCAGCAGGGTGGTCTTGCCGCATCCCGATGGCCCGAGCAGCGAGACGAACTCTCCGGGGGCGATGTCGAGATCGACGCCGTGCAGCACGGTGTTGCTGCCGTAGCTCTTGACGATGCGCTGCAGCTGCACGCGGGTGCCCTCACCTGCTTCGGCGAGCAGGATGTTGTCGGCGGTCTGAGGGAGGGTCATGACAGGGCCTTTCGATTGCCGCGCGCGACGCGGCCGATGAGGAGGAGCAGGACGAAGACGAAAGCCAGCGCCAGGAGGGTGAAGATCGCCGGCGCATACGGGTCCTGCTTCTGCACGACCACCATCGCGGTCTGGAACACCTGGCGGTTGAGCAGCGAGGCGATCGTGAACTCGCCGAGCACGACGGCGATCGAGATGAGGGATGCCGCGAGCAGACCCTGACGGAGGTTCGGCGCGAGGACCTTCAGCACGACGGTCGGCCAACTCGCCCCGAGGGAGCGGGCGGCCTCGGCGAGCGTGCGCAGGTCGGCGGCGTCGATCGACGCCTGGATCGACCGGTACGCGTACGGCAGCACGGTGATGCCGTACGCGAAGGCGAGCGTCCAGGTGCCGGTGCCGAGCGAACGGCCGATCTGCAGATAGATCGGGGCGAGGCCGACCACGAGCACGATCGCGGGGATCGAGATCGGCAGCAGCACCGCGAACTCGAACGCCGGCCGCACACGCCCGAAACGCAGATTGACGAGGATCATCGTCGGCGCGAGGAGCAGCAGAACGATCGCCACGGTCACGAGCGCCAGCACGAGCGAATTGCCCAGACCCATCCAGATCGGACGGATCGCCGCGGACTTCGCCGGGTCGAACAGCGCGGCCCACCGCTCGAAGCCGAGGGAACCGTCGGTCTGGCGCAGGGTGTACAGGAACGTCGAGACGAGCGGGATCGCGAAGAACGCGCCCACCAGGATGCCGATGACCCAGCGCGTCACGGGGGAGGGGGCGAGGCGGTTCATGACTGCCACCTCGCTGCCCGACGCTGGATGAGCGAGTACAGGGCCATCACGACTCCGACGACGAGGATCATACCGAGCGCGAGGGCGCCGGCGAGGTTCTCACGACCCAGCACGGTCTCGCTCGTGAGCGCCGTGCGGATCTGCAGCGGCACGATCTGCGAGCCCTGGCTGGCGAGCGCGGCGGCGGTGGCATAGGACGAGAAGGCGTTCGCGAACAGCAGCAGCAGGCTCGCGAGGAACGAGGGAGCGAGTACCGGGATGCCGATGCGCAGCCAGAAGCTGGCTCGCGTGCCGCCCAGGGTGAGGTTCGCCTCGGACCACTGCGGCTTCAGCGCCGCGAGCGCCGGCATGAACGTGATGACCATGAGCGGGATCTGGAAGTAGATGTACGGGAGGATCAGGCCGGGCAGTTCGTACAGCCAGGTGCCGTTCTCGTAGATGTTGATGCCGAACGTGTCCTGCAGGAAGAGCTTCAGCACCCCCTGGATGCCGATCGTCGCGATGAAGGCGAACGCGAGCATGACACCGCCGAACTGCGCGAGCACGCCGGCCGCGGCATCCACCGTCGAGCGCACGACGCCTTCGGGATCCATGCCGAGCAGGGCGTAGCAGACGAGCGCACCGACGACCGCGCCGACCACGGCGGTGAGCAGGGACAGCCACGCGGAGTTCGCGAAGGTCGTCAGGACGACGGGGTCGGCGAGTGCCGAGACGTTCGTCCAGGTGAACTCGCCGTCTTTCGTGAAGAAGCCGGAGCCGATCGCGAGCACGGTGGGCACCGTCAGGAACAGGAGCACGTACGCGGCGAACGGGACGAGTCCCAGCCAGGCCGCGGACGGCGCCGAGCGCGGGGCCCGCGACGATGTCGCCGGCCCCGCGCCGTGCGGAGCGGAGGGGACGGGGGCGGATGCCGTGGCATCCGCCCCCGCTGCGATGGCAGTGGTCACTGGACCGCCGCTGCCCACTTCTCGCCGAGCAGGGTTCCGGCGTTCGTCGACTGCTCCTCGGTCGGGACGACCGTCTCGTCCGGGACCTCGGGGAGGGCGGCGGCGAGGTCGGTGTCGATCGTGCCCGCTTCGGTCATGGCATCCATGCGAGCCGGGCGGGCACCGCCGCCGAGCCACAGGTTCTGCACCTCGTCGCTGTAGAGGAACTCCTGCCACAGGCGAGCGGCGGCCGGGTGCGGAGCGTCGACGTTCACGGCCTGGTTGTAGTAACCGGCGTAGCCGGTGCCGTCGAACACGACGACCTTCCAGTCCTTGTTGTCGGCGACGTGCGTCGCGTTCAGGTAGTCCCAGTCGAAGACGACGGGGGTCTCGCCGCTCGCGATCGTCGCGGTGGTCACGTCCACCTTGAGCAGGTTGCCCGCCTTCTGCAGCTCGGAGAAGAAGTCGATGCCCGGCTGGTAGTCGTCGAGCGTGCCGTCGGACTGCACGGTCGCGAGGCCCACGGCGGCGAACGCCGCACCGGCCTGCGTCGGGTCTCCGTTGATCGCCACGGCACCCTTGTAGTCGGCGCCCAGCAGGTCGTCGAGCGAGTCGGGTGCGGGGAACTTCGACGAGTCGTAGCCGATCGACATGTAGCCGCCGTAATCACCGACGAAGAGACCGGTGGGCTCCTTCAGCTCCTCGGGGATGTCATCCCAGGTCTGCACCTTGTAGGGGGCGAAGTGGTCGGTGTTCTGCAGGGCGACGGTCAGCCCGAGATCGAATACGTCGGGAGCGGTGTCGAGCCCCTTGTTGGTCTCGGCGGCCTGGATCTCCTCGGCGCTGGAGACGTCGGGTGACGCCTCGTTGACCGTGATCTCCGGGTACTTCTCCATGAACAGGTCGATGATCTCGCCGTAGTTCGCCCAGTCGCGGGGCAGGGCGATGACGTTGAGCTGTCCCTCGGCCTTCGCGGCCTCCTCGAGGTCGGCGAAGGTGCCGAAGTCCTCGACGGACGTGGCGGTCGCGGCGTCGACGGAACCTTCGCCCGAGCCGGAGCCCGCGGCGTCGGCTGCACCGGAGCAGGCGGTCAGGGCGAGGGCGGCCGTGGTGACCAGGGCGAGGCCGGCGCCGATGCGGGCGCGGCGGGTGATGCGAGACATGGGTGTCCTCTCGGTGTCCGGCGCTGCGTGCCGGTGTTCGGGTTGCGAGAGCAAACTACGGCTCCCACGTTGCCGATCATGCGGAGGCGGGTGAACGAACGGTGTCCGGTTCATGGCCGATCCGGAGCGGCGCGGCCCGCCGTGCGGACAGCAGTGCGCAGAAGTGCAGGGCGCCGGATGCGGTGCCATTCGCTGCGGGTGGCATCGCCGGCGTGGTCACCCGGTCTGACATCCTGGAGGGATGGACATCGGCAGTGTGCTCGGGCTGGAGCAGCTCACCTGGGGCACGCTGATCCTCATCGTCGTCGCGGCCTTCGCCGCCGGGTGGATCGATGCCGTCGTCGGAGGCGGGGGACTGCTGCAGCTCCCGGCGCTCCTGCTGATCCCGGGGATCTCGCCGATCCAGGCTCTCGCGACGAACAAGCTCGCCTCGGTGTTCGGCACCGCGACGAGCAGCGTGACGTACTACCGACGCGCGAAACCGGACATCCGCACGGCGCTGCCGATGGCGCTGATCGCGCTCGCCGGATCCTTCGGCGGCGCGGCCGTCGCCACTGTGCTGCCGGCAGCGGCGTTCAAGCCCATCATCGTCGTCGCGCTGCTCGCGGTCGCGCTGTTCACGGCGTTCCGCCCGCAGATGGGGGCGGCCACGAAGCTGCGGTTCTCCGGGCACAGGCACCACATCATGGCGGGGCTGGCGGGGCTCGTGATCGGGTTCTATGACGGGCTCATCGGCCCAGGGACGGGCACGTTCCTCGTGATCTCGCTCGTCGCGCTGCTCGGCTACGACTTCCTGCAGGCGAGCGCGAAGGCCAAGATCGTGAACCTCGCGACGAACACCGGAGCGCTGCTGCTGTTCATCCCGCACGGTGCCGTGCTGTGGCTGCTCGGCGGCATCCTGGCGATCGCGAACGTCGCTGGGAGCTATCTCGGATCGCGGATGGCGATCTCGCGCGGCGCGATGTTCATCCGCGTCGTGTTCCTGCTCGTGGTCGTCGCGCTCATCGCGAAGCTCGGCGTCGATGTGTGGAACGAGAACATCGTCCCCGCGATGGCGTCGCTGCGCTGATCCGGATCCGCGCTGGCGGGGACCCGGAACGAGTTGGCACCCGGTGCCGGAATCCGCGAGGAATCCCGGCACCGAGTGCCAGGGGAGAGGGGAGAGGGGAGAGCGAAGACCGAGCCGGCGGAGGATGCCGAGGTCAGGCCTCGTCGTCCTCCGGCTCGAAGTCCACGCCGGCCTCGGCGCGCTGCTCGGCCGTGATGGGCGCGGGAGCGGCCGTGAGCGGGTCGAAGCCGTTGCCCGACTTCGGGAAGGCGATGACCTCGCGGATCGACTCCGTCTTCGACAGGTGCTGCAGCACGCGGTCCATGCCGAGGGCGATGCCGCCGTGCGGCGGGGCGCCGAACTTGAAGGCGTCCAGCAGGAAGCCGAACTGCTCCTCGGCCAACTCGTCGCTGAGGCCCATGACCTCGAAGACCCGCTTCTGGATGTCTTCGCGGTGGATGCGGATGGACCCGCCGCCGAGCTCCGAGCCGTTGCACACGATGTCGTACGCGTAGGCGAGGGCGGATCCAGGGTCGGTGTCGAAGGTGTCCTCGAACTCCGGCTTCGGACCCGTGAAGGCGTGGTGCACGGCGGTCCAGGCACCGGCGCCGACCGCGACGTCGCCCGAGGCCACGGCATCCGCCGCCGGCTCGAACATCGGGGCGTCGACGACCCACGTGAACGCGAACTCGTCGGGGTTCAGGTACCCGAGGCGGCGACCGATCTCGACGCGGGCGGCGCCAAGCAGCGCCCGGCTCTCCTTCGTGGCGCCGGCGGCGAAGAACACGCAGTCCCCCGGCTCGGCGCCGACGAACTCGGCGAGGCCCGCCTGCTCGGCCTCGGACAGGTTCTTCGCAGCGGGGCCGCCGAGCGTGCCGTCCTCGTTGAAGAGCACGTACGCGAGGCCGCGGGCGCCGCGCTGCTTGGCCCAGTCCTGCCAGGCGTCGAGCTGCTTGCGCGGCTGGCTCGCGCCGCCGGGCATGCGCACAGCGCCGACGTACTCGGCCTGGAACACGCGGAACGGGGTGTCTGCGAAGTACTCGGTCGCCTCGACGAGCTCGAGACCGAAGCGCAGGTCGGGCTTGTCGGAGCCGTACTTCGACATCGCCTCGGCGTAGGTCATGCGCGGCAGCGGGGTCTGCACCTCGACGCCGATCGTCTTCCACATCGCGACGACGAGGCGCTCCATGAGCGCGATGACGTCTTCCTGCTCGACGAAGCTCATCTCGATGTCGAGCTGCGTGAACTCCGGCTGACGGTCAGCGCGGAAGTCCTCGTCGCGGTAGCAGCGGGCGATCTGGAAGTACTTCTCCACGCCGCCGACCATGAGCAGCTGCTTGAACAGCTGCGGCGACTGCGGCAGCGCGTACCAGCTGCCGGGGTGCAGGCGCGCCGGCACGACGAAGTCGCGGGCGCCCTCCGGCGTCGAGCGCGTCAGGGTCGGGGTCTCGACCTCGGTGAAGTCCTCGGCGTGCAGCACGTCGCGGATCGCCTTGTACACGTCGGAACGCAGGCGCAGAGCGGATGCCGCGGCGGGGCGCCGCAGGTCGAGATAGCGGTACTTGAGGCGGGCCTCCTCGCCGACGTTCTCGGTCTCGGCGAGCGCCGTCGACACCTGGAACGGCAGGGGAGCGGACTCGTTGAGGACCACGACGTCGGTGGCGATGACCTCGATCTCACCGGTCGGGAGGTTCGGGTTCTCGTTGCCGTCGGGGCGGCGGGACACCTCGCCCGTGACCTTGAGCACGAACTCGTTGCGCAGCGGGTGCGCGATCTCCTCGTCGCGGATCACGACCTGGGCGATGCCCGATGCGTCCCGCAGATCGATGAACGCGACTCCTCCGTGATCACGACGGCGATCCACCCACCCGGTGAGGGTGACGGTCTGGCCGATGTGCTCGGCTCGCAGGGAGCCGGCGGAGTGAGTGCGAAGCACGGAGGATTCCTCCTGATCTGGGAGATGGTGAACCCGCCCATTCTACGTGGGCGGGCATCGCCTCCCCGGCCCGCTGCATATCGGTCAGTAGGATCGCCACGACAGAAAGGCGCACCATGGACCGCAACGGCATCTCCGACCTGTACGCATCGATCTTCTCGGGAACCACGGGCCTCATCGCCCTCGTCTTCTACATCCTCGTCGTCATCGGCCTCTGGAAGGTGTTCACCAAGGCGGGGTACCCCGGCATCCTCGCGATCATCCCGATCGTGAACGTGGTCTTCCTCGTCAGGATCGCCGGGATGTCCGGATGGTTCGCGCTGCTCTATCTCATCCCCGTCGTCGGGTTCGTCTTCGGCATCATCGTCGCCATCAAGCTCGGCGAGCGGTTCGGCAAGGGCGGGCTGTTCTCGTTCTTCCTGCTCTTCGTCTTCCCGTACATCGGCTACCTGATCCTGGGCTTCGGCGAGTCGCGCTACAACAAGGCCTGACGTGCCGGCCTCGCGACTGCACCTGGTCCGACACGGCGAGGTGCACAACCCCGCGCGGGTGCTGTATGGGCGCCTGCCCGACTACCACCTGAGCCGCGCAGGGCGGAAGATGGCGAGCGCCGCCGCCGAGTACGTCGCCGGGCTCGACCGCCCCCTGAGCGGACTGTTCTGCTCGCCGTTGGAGCGCACCCAGGAGTCGGCCGAGCCGTTCGCAGAGCGCTTCGACCTCGTGCCCGAGATCGACGTGCGGCTGATCGAGCCGACCAACGTCTTCGAGGGCACGCAGATGAAGCGGTCTCTGCTCAACCCGCTGAACTGGTGGCATCTGCGACAGCCGTCGCTGCCGAGCTGGGGCGAGCCGTACGCCTCGATCGCCGAGCGGATGACGGGACTCATGGCCGAGGCCTGGAACGCCTCCCACGGGGGAGACCTCGTGATGGTCTCGCACCAGGCGCCGATCTGGATCACCCATCTGCGCGTCGCGGGACTGCCGCTGCGGCACGACCCGCGCACCCGGCGCTGCGCGCTCTCGAGCGTCACGTCGTTCGAACTCGTCGGCGATGTGTGGCGCGAGGTCGCGTATGCCGAGCCCGCCGCGACGGGCGGCGCGGTCGACGTCGGCGCCGTCTGACGGTCTGGCGCAGCGCAGCGACGAGACGGAACGGGTCAGGCTTGCGACGCCATCAGATCCTGGATGACGCCGACTGCGGCGAGCTGCCCGGCGGTCGCCGCCATCATGACGGCGGCCATCGGACCCGGCAGCGATGCGCGGTGCGCGATGTCACCCGCGGCGAAGATCCCGGGCACGGACGTGCGTCCGAACTCGTCGATCCCGATCGCGCCGGACTCCAGCATCCCGAGCCCGAGCTGTGCGGCGAACGGGGCGCGCTGACGCATCGAAGCGGAGGCGACGAAGATCCCCGCGACCTCGTGCTCGGCATCCGCGGTGCGCACGACGACGTCATCGCCCGCGCGGCCCACGGAGTCCACGGGCGTGCGACTCACGCGCGCCCCGCGGGCTTCGAGCGACGCGACCTCTTCGTCGGTGTACGGCTCGCCGACGGGCACAGCGGTGATCACGCCGACGAAGCGTCCGAGCATGCCGATGAGGTGCTCGGCCCTCGCGGCGGCTCCGAGCACCGCGATGGGCCTGCCCGCGTGCTCGTGGCCGTCGCAGAACGGGCAGGAGAACGCCCCGCGCCCCCAGAGGGCGTCCAACCCCTCGACCGGGGGCAGGTCGTCGGCGATGCCCGTCGCGAGGATCACCGTGCGGGCGGATGCCGAGGCGCCGCCCGGCAGCGACACCACGAAGTCGCCCGCGATACCGGCGACGCGCTGCACGGCCACGTCGCGGATCTCGACGTCCGCGTACTCCGCCAGTTGCGCGCGGGCCGTCGCGCGGAACTCGGCGGGCGGGGTGCCGTCGTTCGCGATGACGTTGTGCATGTGCTGCACGGTGCCGTTGCGGTACTCGCCGGAGTCGAGCAGCAGGGTCGACCGGTGCATCCGGCCGAGGGTCAGGGCGGCCTGGAGCCCGGCGGGGCCGGCGCCGATCACGATCGCGTCGTACATGGGTGTCCTCTCGGGGGAGTTGCTTTCCCGCCCAGTGTGTGACTTCATGTTGACATGAAGTCAAGTCGCGAGCATCCGTGGTCCGTCGGCGACGTCGCGAGCCGCTTCGATCTGCCGACGAACGTGCTGCGTCACTGGGAGTCCGTCGGTCTTCTCCGCCCGACGAGGGATGCCGCAGGGCGCCGCCGCTACGGCGAGGACGACGTCGTGCGGGTGGCCGTGATCCAGCGCAGCAAGGCAGCGGGAATGTCACTCGAGCAGATCGCGATCCTCCTCGACGACGGTGCCCGCGGTCGTCACGAGGTGCTCGAACAGCACCTCGCCGACCTCGATCGGCGCATGGAGGAGATGCGGCGCTCGCGCGAGATGACCGAGCACGCGATGCGGTGCCGGTCCCACGACATCGCGACGTGCCCCCGCTTCCGTGCCGGCGTCGACGACGTCCTGGCCCGTCTGTGAGGTGCACGACGCGGGCGGGGTCGCCGGCGACTGTGCCCGGGGCATAGTCGCCGTCCCGATGCCTGTGTCGAAACGACGCAGACGTCGTCGGACTCCGCACCTAGCGTGGAGTGATGGATGTTCGAGAGTTCCGCCCCGTCGACCTCAGCGGCATGCGCGCGACCCTGGGCGATGTCGAACCTCCCACGGTGCAGAAGATCATCGACCATCTCGACGACAACTGCCTGACGTTCCTCGCGCACTCGCCGTTCTGCTGTCTGTCGACGTCGGATGCCGCAGGCAACTGCGACTGCTCGCCGCGGGGTGACTATCCCGGCTTCGTGCGCGCCCTCGACCGGCAGACGCTCGTCATCCCGGACCGGCTCGGCAACAAGATCGCCGACTCGATGACGAACATCCTCGACAACGGCCACGTGGGACTGCTGTGCTTCGTCCCGGGGATGACCGAGACTCTGCGCATCAACGGCACCGCGACCGTGACCGACGACCCGTCCCTGCTGGCGATGCTCGAGCAGGACCACTCCGTTCCCGACCTCGCCATCGTCGTGCGCACGGAGCAGGTGTACCTGCACTGCGGACGCGCCCTGCTGCGGGCGGGCCTCTGGGATCCCGAGACGCAGGACCTCGCCGAGGAGGTGCCGACATCCGGGCAGATCTGGGCGAGCACCTCCGGCTACGATCCCTCGGTCGGGGACACGATCGACGGCGCGATGGCCGGTGCGTACAAGGTGCTGTACTGAATGCGCTCTCGCGAAGGGATGATGCCCCTCGTCGTCAGCGAGATCGTCCGCGAGACCCCCTCGATCGTGAGCGTGCGCCTCGAAGCGCCCGATGGTGCGGCGCTGCCGCCGTGGGCGCCGGGCGCGCACGTGGACGTGCAGCTGATCACGCGTCACGAACGTCAGTACTCGCTGTGCGGGGATCCCGCCGACATCACCGGCTATCGGATCGCCGTGCTGCGCGAGCCGTCGTCACGGGGGAGCTCGCACTACATCCACTCGTTCCTCCGCGTGGGGAGCCGGGTGTGGGTGCGACCGCCCCGCAACCTGTTCGCCCTCGCGGAGGCGTCGTCGTACCTGCTCGTCGCCGCAGGAATCGGCATCACGCCCATCCTCGCGATGGCGCGGCATCTCGCGGCCGAAGGCGCTGACTGGCGGATGGTGTACCTCGTGCGACGACCCGACGACGTCGCCTTCGCTGCGGATCTCGACGCGCTCGGCGACCGGATCGTCATCCACGCCAGTGGTGAGGACGGCCGGGTCGACCTCGCGCGCCTCGTGTCCGAGGTCGCTCCGGGCACGGCGATCCATGCCTGCGGCCCGCAGGGCTTCATCGATGCGCTCACCGCGCTCGATGCGGATCTGCCCAGCGGCAGCAGCATCCATGTCGAGCGTTTCGAGCCCAAGCCGCGGGAGCATCGGCCGAACGCGGAGTTCACGGTCGTCTGCAGCCGATCGCGGATCGCCGTGACGGTCCCGGCGCAGCGGTCCATGCTCGACGCTCTGAGAGACTCCGGGGTCGACGTGCAAGGTTCCTGCCTGCGCGGCATCTGCGGTTCGTGCGCACTGAGCATTCTCGACGGGAAACCCGAGCATCGCGACTCCCTCACCGTCGACGAGGATTCATCGACGATCTATCCGTGCGTCTCGCGGTCGATCAGCCCCCGGCTCACCGTCGACGCGTGAGCCAGCGATCTTCCGCCCCGCCGTCGACGACGTGCGCGCGGCTCTGGAGCATCCCCATCGTCCGGCCTACGCATAGGAACCCGCGCGTAAACTGGGAATCGTGCCACTCGCCTCGACGGTTCGTCCGATCCGCAGCGGCCGCCCCTCCCGCATCCGGTCCTCTCGCCGTGCGGTCGGAGTCGCGCTCGCCGCGGTACTCGCCATCGGTCTGAGCGCCTGCGCTCCCGATGCGGTCAGCGACTCCTTCCTCAGCGGAGACAACACCGGCTACGTGGCCGCCGACGGTGCGATCGTCGAGATCCCCGTCGCCGAGCGCGGCGAGCCCGTCGCCTTCGGCGGCGTCACGGAGGACGGCGAGGACTTCGACAGCGCCGACATCGCCGGCAAGGTCACGGTCGTCAACTTCTGGTACGCGGGCTGCGCCCCGTGCCGCCTCGAGGCGAAGGACCTCGAGACCGTCTGGCAGGAGCAGGGCGGTGACGGCGTCGCGTTCGTCGGCATCAACACCCGCGACCAGGCAGACACCGCCAGGGCGTTCTCGGCGGAGTTCGGAGTGACCTACCCGAGCCTCATCGACGTCGACACCGCCGAGGCCAAGCTCGCCTTCGCCGAGGTCGTGCCGATCCAGGCCACCCCGACCACGCTCGTGCTCGACAAGCAGGGCAGGGTCGCGGCGAAGATCATCGGTCCGATCGACAGCACCTCCATCCTCTCGACGCTCGTCAAGGACGCTCTGGCGGAGGACTCGTGACCCCGGCGGGTGCGCCGTGAACCCCGAAGTCATCATCAACTCGGGCGCACTCTGGTTGGCGATCCCCGTGGCCATGCTCGCGGGGCTCATCTCGTTCCTGTCGCCCTGCGTGCTCCCGCTCGTCCCCGGTTACCTGGGGTTCCTCGGCGGCGCGGTGTCGCCGCGCCCGGCGAACGGTGCGCAGCAGGTCGCTCCCGGGCGCGGCCGCCTCGTCCTGGGTGTGCTGCTGTTCATCCTCGGCTTCAGCGTCGTCTTCGTCGCGCTCACCTCGATCGGCGGGGTGGCGAACGTCTTCCTGATCCGCTGGGGCGATCTCGTCACCCGCATCCTCGGCGCCGTCGTCATCCTCATGGGTCTCGTGTTCCTCGGCCTCTTCGGATTCGCGCAGCGGGAGCTCCGCTTCCATGTCGACTCGAAGTACGGCGTGATCGGCGCACCGCTGCTCGGCATCGCGCTGGGTATCGGGTGGGCGCCGTGCCTCGGCCCCACGCTGACGGCGATCTTCGCACTCTCCTTCAATGCCGGAGATCCGGTGCGCGCGGGCTTCCTCGGCCTCGCGTACTCGCTGGGCCTCGGCATCCCGTTCCTGCTCGTCGCCCTCGGGTTCGGGTGGGCGACGAAGACCATCGGCTTCCTGCGGCGCCACATCCGCCTCGTGAACATCATCGGCGGCGTGCTGCTGATCCTGCTCGGCGTGCTGATGGTGACCGGACTGTGGACCGACATCATGTCCCGACTCCAGGCGGTGATGAGCAGTGTCTTCCTCCCGCTCTGACCAGAAGACGCCGCGACGGAAGGAATCCGTGAAGACCACGTCCCGCGACACCAGCAGCGATCCGCTCCGTCCGTCCGATCACATCGACGGCGAGGAGTCGATCACGCAGCCCCGCCTGGGGTTCGTGGGCTGGCTACGCTGGGGCTGGCGTCAGCTGACCTCGATGCGCACGGCGCTCATCCTGCTGCTGGTGCTGGCGATCGCCGCGATCCCCGGATCGATCTTCCCGCAGCGCATGGCCGACCCGAACGGCGTCACGCAGTGGCAGCGCGACAACCCCGACCTCTTCCCCATTCTCGATGGGCTGAAGATGTTCGACGTGTACCTGTCGCCGTGGTTCTCGGCGATCTACCTGCTGCTGTTCACGTCTCTGGTCGGCTGCGTGATCCCGCGCATCAAGCATCACGCGAAGGCGCTGCGCGCCCGGCCCCCTCGCACACCGGCGCGACTGAAGCGGCTGGCGGACTTCCGCACGGTCGAGCGCACCTCGACGGACGCCGCGGCCGACGCGTCCGCGACCATCGACGTCGCGCAGAAGCAGCTCAAGGCCCTCGGCTACCGCGTCGAACGGTACGACGACAAGAGGTCGTCGTCGGTGTCAGCCGAGCGAGGGTACTGGCGCGAGACGGGCAACCTGCTGTTCCACCTCGCCCTGGTGGGCGTGCTCATCACGATCGGCGTGGGCGGCGGCTTCGCATACACCGGGCAGCGCGTGCTCGTCGAGGGTGAGACGTTCGCGAACACGCTGCTCGACTACGACTCGATGAACCGCGGCCGGTTCGTGAGCGATGGGGCCCTCGCGCCGTACTCGATGCGCCTGGACTCGTTCGACGTGACCTATCAGCCGTTCGGTGAAGCAGGGTCCGGTCAGGCCGGCGACTTCTCGGCCAACGTGACCGTGCTGGAGAACGGCGAGGAGCGCACCGGCGCCGTGAAGGTGAACGAGCCGCTCGCCGTGGCAGACGACAACGTCTTCCTGCTCGGCAACGGCTACGCGCCGACCATCACGGTGCGCAACGCCGACGGCGACGTCGTCTTCACGAACAGCACGCCCTTCCTGCCGCAGGACAACAACATGACCTCGCTCGGCGTCATCAAGATCCCCGACGGACTCGCCGAGCAGATCGGTCTCGTCGGATTCTTCTACCCGACCACCGGTGTGCTCGACACCGGGGCGTTCGTCTCCGGCTATCCCGACCTCACCAACCCGACGCTGACGCTCGACGTCTACTCGGGCGACCTCGGCATCAACGACGGCGTCCCGCGATCGGTGTACGTGCTCGACACCGAGGGCATGACGAAGGTCACCGGCCGCGGCACCGATCTGGACTCGATCGAGCTCGCGCCCGGAGAGACCGCCGATCTGCCGAACGGCCTCGGCACCGTCACCTTCGACGACGAGTCACCCGCGGGAGCGACGGACGCGTCGCAGTCGGTCAAGCGCTTCGCGTCGCTGCAGATCCACCGTGATGCCTCTGGGCCGTGGGTGCTCGGCTTCGCGCTCCTCGCGCTCGGCGGTCTGATGCTCGCGCTGTTCGTGCCGCGCCGCCGGGTGTGGGTCAAGGCGACGCCGGTCGATGGGGGAGTCTCGCTGGAGTACGCCGGACTCGCTCGCGGCGAGGATCCGACGCTGGCGGCCGCGGTCGACGACCTCGTCGCAGGACACGCACGACTGCTCGACGCGGCGGGCGTCACGACCGCGATTCCGGAGGCGGAGGCGGATGCCGACGGGGATGCCGAGGCGGAGGTGTCCCACGACGAGCAGCGCGTTTCGTCTCGCTCCGCTCGCTCAACGAGCGATCCCGGTGACGTCTCCGACAGCGCCGCCCCCTCGACGACCGGACCCGATGACCGGCCCGCTTCCGACACCCCGAAAGTAGACTGACATCATGCTCGATCTCGAAGTGATCTCTCCCGTCCTCCTGTGGACGGCGATCGCGATCTACGCGGCGGCCTTCGTGGCCTACGCCTTCGATCTCGCGCGACGCTCGCAGCTCTCCGCCGACGCGGCGAGCGTGCGGGAGTTCGAGCTCGTCGGCGCGTCCGCCGGAGCGCGGGGTCGTGCAGCGGCGAAGGGCGGCGCCGCGGCATCCGATTCCGCGTCAGCGCCCCCGCGCTTCGTCATGGCGCGCATCGGGACCTCGCTCACGGTGCTCGCGTTCGTCTTCCACCTTGCCGCCACCCTCACGCGCGGCTTCGCTGCCGGGCGCGTGCCGTGGGCGAACCTGTACGAGTTCGCGATGATGGGCACCCTGCTGATCGTCGCGGTCTTCCTCGTCGTGCTGACCCGCGTCGACCTGCGCTTCCTCGGAACGTTCATGACCGGTCTGGTCGTGATCCTGCTGGGTCTCGCCGCGACGAACTTCTATGTCGAGGTCTCGCCCCTCATGGACCCGCTGAAGAGCGTGTGGCTCGTCATCCACGTGTTCGTGGCCTCCCTGGGCACGGCGTTCTTCGCGCTGTCGTTCGCCCTGTCGGTGATCCAGCTCATGCAGTCGCGTCGCGAGCGCCTGATCTCGGAGGGTGCGGAGAAGACCGGTCCCGGATTCCTGCGCACGTTCCCCGGCTCGGAGCGCCTCGAGAGCATGGCCTACCGGTTCACGATCATCGGCTTCATCCTCTGGACCTTCACCCTCATCGCCGGATCGATCTGGGCGTACTACGCCTGGAGCCGCTTCTGGGGCTTCGACGTCAAGGAGACCTGGACGTTCGTGATCTGGGTGCTCTACGCCGGTTACATCCACGCCAGGGCGACTCGCGGGTGGCGCGGCAACCCGTCGGCGTGGCTGTCGATCGTCGGATTCTCGGCCGTGATCTTCAACTTCACGATCGTCAACGTCTTCTTCAAGGGCTTGCACGCCTACTCCGGCCTGAGCTGATCCGGCTTCCCTGACCAGCCGCAGAGGCATCAGCCGCCGAGGCGGATGACCTCGGCGAGCTCGACCCCGCCGTCATACGAGACGAGTTCGACCTCGTGGATCGTCTCGGACGGCCGGTCTGCCAGCTCCCGCGCGGATGCCGTCGCGAGGGCTTGCCACTCCTCGGGTGAGAGGGTCTTGCCGTAGAGGACCGACAGGTGGAACGTCCAGTCCTCGAGGCTCAACTCGCCGAGCCTCCGGATGTCGGTCGCCTCCAGCGCGCTGGTGAGACTCGCGTAGGCCGAGACCAGAGAGGCGCTGCGCGCGAGCCGCAGGATCACGATCTGCCAGGGCGCGGGGAAGACGTCGACGGCCTCGACCGTGACCTCGATCGGCGCCTGCACGGCCGCCCAGTCGCGTACGAGTGCAGCGAGCTCCTCCCGTCGCTCCGGTTCGAAGAACCCGCGCAGAGTCACATGGCCGGTGTGCGGGTGCGGGACGTCGGCGCGGTGCAGCGCGGCATCCTGCTCCCGCTTGTACAGCTCGGCCACGGGACCCGTCGGCCGCAGCACGAGGTACTGCTGCCCGTCGAGTGACGCGAGCTGATCCGGGGTGTCCATGAACGGTCGACGCATGCCCCGATCGTACGGAGGCACACCGCCTCCGTTGCGTCACACGCCGTCGATGGAGCGTCACACGACGATCAGACGGTCGCGAGAGCCGCCTTCACCGACGTCGTGCGACGGAGCGTGACCGCAAGCGTCGTCGCGACCAGGGCGAGCACCGCCCACACGACGAGCGCGGCTGCGGCTGCCCCGTTCGCGGAGATCAGAGCGGAGAACGCGGATGCCGTGGGCAGCGCGGCCCCGATCGCCGCCAGCCACCCGGGCACCGTCGACACGAGTCCCGTCGCGATGGCGAGGACGCCGACCAGAGCGGAGACCCACCGGCCCACCCCGCCGAAGACCGCCACGAGCGCCTGATTCACCGCGGCGAAGGCGACCCCTGCCAGCACGGCCATACCGGCGAACGCCCACCACGTCGCGGCGTCGTATCCGGCGACGATCTGCACGATCAGCGAGACGAGCACACCCTGCCCGGCGCCGATCGCCGCCGCCGGTGCGAAGGCGCGGAGCGCGAGCCCCGCCGATGTGCGGCGCGAGGTCAGTGTGCGGGCAGTGTGCGGGCGCAGCACCAGGAAGGAAGCCAGTGCTCCGAACCACAGCACGACGGCGGTCAGCAGCGGGATCGCCGTCGGCCCGAAGATCGTGTCACCCGCTCCCTCGGCGGCCACCGGGTCGGCGATCACCGAGGCGAGCGACGTCGACTCGGCGTCGCTGAACGACGGCAGGGACTCGGCGGCCGTGCGCAGCCCGCCCGCGAGGTCACCGGTGCCGGTGGCGAGGCTGTCGAGTCCCGTGGTGAGCTCGGTCGCGCCGGTCGCGAGATCGGTCGCGCCGGTCGACAGCTGCTCTGCTCCCGTCGCGAGCGTGCGCGCACCGGTGGCTGACTGCGCGAGGCCCTCGTTGGCGAGCTGTGTGAGACCGCTCGCGAGCTGCGAGGCACCCGCACCTGCCTGGCTCAGCTGAGTAGCCAGCGTCGACGTTCCCTGCGTGTTCACCTGTGTGAGACCGGCAGAGGTGCCTTCCGCCTGCAGCGCGAGGCGTGTCAGGGTGTTGCAGTGATCGGCGCCAGAAAGCAGAGGGTCGCACTGGTTGGCGAGCTCCCGCACACCCGTGGCCACGCTCGCGGCGTTGCCGCTGAGGTCGGACGGGATCAGACCCTGCGCCTGCAGCTGCTGAGCGCCGGCCGTCAGGCCCTGTCCGATGGTCGAGGCGCCCGCCGCAGCCTCGCGGGTCTTCGTCGTGAGCGTATCGAGCCCTGCGGCGAGGGTCGTCGCGCCTGATCCGAGCTGCGAGGCACCGGAGGCGAGCTGGGTCGCGCCGTCGGGGATCGCGGCGGCGCCGGTCGCGGCGTCCCGTGCTCCTGTGGCGAGCTGGTCGGCGCCGTCTGCGGCCTCGCCGATCTGGTCGCCGATGGTGGTGAACCCGACGAGGATGTTGTCGGTCGTGGCCTCCGAGAGCATGGTGCCCATGCTCGACGCGGCGACGTTCGCGATCTGACTGGTGATGAGATTATCGGCGACGAGCCCGTCGTCGGGCGTGGTGACACGGATGGTGGCCTGCTCGGCGGTGCCACCGCCATTGGAGATCGCCTGTCCGGCGGAGGTCGCGGCGGCCGAGAAGTCCTCGGGGATCGTGATCACGGCCTGATAGGTGCCGTCGGCCAGGCCGTCTGCGGCGTCCTCCTCGTTCGAGATCACCCAGGTGAGGTTCGAATCGAGGTCGTCGGATCCTCCGACGAGTCCTGACGCCAGCTGCCGGCCGAGCGGGGTGACCTGCCCGTCGATTTCGACCGGCTCGTCGAGGTTCACGATCGCGGCGGTCATCGAGTCGAGGCGCTCGGTCGGGCTCTGCAGTGCGGCGACGAGGATGCCGCCGATCACGGCGGGCAGCAGCAGGATGCCGAGGATGGTCAGCCAGGTGAGGGAGCGGTGGGGTATGAGCGAGCGGGTCATGCGTGCACCTCGGTCGTGGTGGAGGAGTGAGCGGCGGCGTCGAGATCGGTCGGGGCGGGCGCGCTGCGTCCGGCCGATTCGAGCACGGCGAGGGCGGCGTCGGGGGAGCGAGTCGTGAGCACCACGGCGAGCGCCTGATCGGTGTCGCGCAGACGCGCGGCGAGCTGATCGCGCTCGGACGGGGTGAGCCGGTCGACGCCGTCGATCACCAGGAGCGACGGGCGCCCGCGCAGGGCCTCGGAGAGCTCGGATGCCGTGTCACCGGCATCCGAGACGATCACTGCGCCGACGTGCGCGCGCACCCAGGCCGCTCGTCCCGGCAGCAGGTGACCGGCGACGCGGAGGCGACCGCCGTCGGGCGTGATGCGTCCGGCGAGGGCGAGCGCGAGCACCCGCAGTGCGCCGGTCGACGATCCGGTCACGACGGCCGACCCGCGCGGCGGAACCCGCAGACGAAGGGCGCGGATGCCGGCATCCGAGATCGTGAGGTCGTCGGCGGCCACGACCGAGTCGTCGCCGGGCCAGTCGGCCAGGTGACGCTCGCGCTCGACCGCCTCGCCCTCGATGTCGACGCTCGGCAGGATGCGTTCGAGCCAGGCCGGGATCTGCCAGGCGCGCTCGCCGAGGATCGCCATGAGCGCGGGGATCAGCGTCATCCGCACGAGGAAGGCGTCGATCGCGATGCCGGCCGCGAGGCCCAGCGCGATCGGCTTGAGTGAGGAGTCTCCCTCCGGCACGAACGCGACGAACACCGCGAACATGATGAGACCTGCGGCGGTGACGACCTTCGCCGAGCCGGTGAACCCGCTGCGGACCGCGCGGAGGGCCGCTGCGCGTCGGGTGGCGCGGTCGGGGCTCTTGGCGTCCGGGTCGTGCACGTAGTCCTCGCGCATGCGCGAGACGAGGAACACCTGATAGTCCATCGCGAGGCCGAAGAGCACGCCCATGAGGATGATCGGCATGAAGCTGATGATCGGGCCGACCTTCGCGACGTGCAGGGCGTCGGCGAACCAGCCCCACTCGAACACGGCGCCGACGACGCCGAAACCGGCGACGATCGACAGCAGGTATCCGGCGGCGGCCGTCACCGGCACCCACAGCGAGCGGAAGACGATCGTGAGGAGGATCAGCGAGAGGCCGATCACGAAGAGGCCGAACGGCAGCAGGGCGTGACCGAGCTGATCGGAGATGTCGATGCCGACAGCAGTGAACCCGGTGACCTTGAGGTCGATCCCGTATTCGTCCATCCACTCGTCGTGGTGCGCGCGGAGCTCTCGCACGAGGTCTGCGGTCGCCGGGTCGTCGGGAGCCGTCTCCGGCACGATCTGCACGATGCCGGTGTCGGCGGTTTCGTTCGGGGTGGCGAGGGCGACCTCCTTCACGCCGTCGATCGCCGCGACCTCGTCGCCGAGGTCCTGCATGAGGGCGAGCGGATCGGTGCTCGTGACGATCGTGCCGGTGAGGATCAGCGGACCGTTGAATCCGGCGCCGAACTCCGAGGCGGTGAGATCGTAGCTCTGCCGGGCTTCGGAGTCCTTCGGCAGCACGCCCGCGTTCGGGAGAGCGAGGTTGAGGCTGAGCGCGGGGACGGCGACGATTCCCAGGCCGATCACGACGGCGAGAGACACGAGGATCGGCCGCTTCGTGACACCCGAGACCCAGCGATCGCTGAAGCCGCGGCGGACGGCGGGAGCGGTCCGCCCCTTCTTCGCCTTCGGGGCCCGGCGCGGTCGTCCGACGACGCGTCCCTTCATGAAGCCGAGCAGAGCGGGCGTCAGCGTCACGGCGATGGCCACGGCGATCGCGACGGCGACCGATGCGGCGATGCCCATGGTGGTCAGGAACGGGATGCCGGCGAAGCCGAGCCCGATCAGCGCGATGAGCACCGTGACCCCCGCGAACACCACGGCCGAGCCTGCCGTGCCCACGGCGCGCGAGGCCGACTCCTCGGGGTCGGTGCCCGCTCTCACCTGGTCCTGGTGCCTGGCCATGATGAACAGGGCGTAGTCGATCCCGACGGCGAGTCCGAGCATGAGGGCCAGCAGAGGGGTGGTCGACGACACCGTGGCGAACGCGGTGGCGGCGAAGATGCCCGCCATCGAGATGCCCACGCCGAGCACGGCGGTGAGCAGCGGGAGGCCGGCGACGACGAACGAGCGGAACGTGACGATCAGCACGAGCAACGCGATCAGCAGGCCGACCGCCTCGGTCAGCGTGACTCCGGGGATCGACGTCGCGAACAGGTCGCCGCCGAGCGCGGTCTGCGAGCCGGAGGGGAGCTCGTCGGAGAGGTCGGCGACCACGGCGCGGAGGTCGTCCTTCGTCTGGTCGTCGACGTCGCTGGACTGGCCGTCGAACTGGAGCCGGATGATGCCGGCGGTCTCGTCGTCGTTGACCATGCCGTTGACGTTCTCGTCGAAGGGCGAGGTCGCGGAGAGCACCGAGTCGTCGAGGTCGGCGAGCTCGTCGACGGTGTCCTCGATGTCGGTCCGATACGGATCGTCGACGATCGAGTCGCCGTCTGCCGCGACGACGATGATCTGCGCGCTCGTGCCGCTCACCTGGGGGAACGAGCGGTTCAGCTGCTCGAGCCCGGCCTGCGACTCGGTCCCGGGGATCGAGAAGGTGTTATCGGTCCCTGCGCCGAGCACGAGGGCGCCGGCACCGGCGAGCCCCAGTACGAGCAGCCACGACACGAGGACGCGCCAGGGGTGCCGGTACGACCAACGGCCGAGCGAGGACAGGAGTGTGGACACGGGGCTCCTCCGAGGATGCGGGTTGGATACACATCTGTATCCAATACATAGTTGTATCGTAAAGTGAGCCGGAGGCAGAAGTCTGTGGACGAGGTGTGAGAATGAGGGGTCAGGAGGATTCGATGACGACGACCGCCACTCGGAGCAGGGAGAACACCCGCGCCCGCCTGCTCGACGCCGCCGCGCAGGTGTTCGCGGAGGTCGGGCTCGAAGGCGCGTCGGTGGAGACCGTGTGCGAGCGCGCCGGCTTCACCCGCGGCGCCTTCTACTCGAACTTCGAATCGAAGGACGAGCTGTTCCTCATGCTCGCCGGCCGCGTCGCCGAGCAGCGCGTGGACGCCGTCCGCGCCCGGGTCGACGAGATCGCCGCCGACGGGGGACTCGTGGAGGGCTGTGATCCCGTCGAGCTTGTGCAGCAGCTCATGGATGCGGGGAGCGATGACCGCCCGGGCGTCATGCTCATGAGCGAGATCCGCATCCGCGCTCTGCGTGACGCGCAGTTCGGAGCGGCCTACCTCGCTCAGGAGCGTGAGATGGTGTCGAGCATCGCCACGATCGTGTCGGGCATCGTCGATGCGAGCTCGCTCGAACTGCGCATCCCCGCCGACGCGGCGGCACGCATGCTCATGATCATCTGGGAGGGGATGACCGTGCGCGGCGCGATGGCCGGTCACGACGCCGAGCAGCTGCGACACTCCGGCAGCGAGGAACTCGGTCGTCTCGTGCAGCTCCTGCTCGCCTGATCGTCGTCATCCGCGCTGCGCACCGGGTGCCGGAGCCGACGTGTGCCGGATCAGCGCGACTCGACCTGCCTCCGTAATCCGACCGGCACAGCAGCAGGGGTCAGTCGGCGAGCACCCCGTGGCAGCGGCGCAGGCGGTCGAGCCACCAGTCGCTGCGGTCGGCGGGGGCCGCGAGACGGTCGAGCGCCGCAGCGTCGGGAATGACTCGTCCCGCCGGGATCGCGCCGTCGACCGGGCGGCGGTCGGCGACGTCATCGAGGAAGAGGGATGCCGTGCCGAGCCCGCAGTCGTAGTCCAGCGTCGGAAGGGCGGCGGCGAGCGCTGCGCCCTGCGAGAGGCCGATCGCAGTGTCGAGGGCGCTCGACACGACCACGGGGAGCCCTGCCGCCGTGACGATCTGCAGCGCGTGGGTGATGCCGCCGAGCGGCTGGGCTTTGACGACCAGCAGGTCGGCGGCTTCGGCGCGCGCCACAGCCAGCGGGTCGGATGACTTGCGCACGCTCTCGTCGGCCGCGACGGGGATTCCCATGTACTTCACGCGCTGCCGGAGCTCGGCGAGCTCCGGCACGGTCCGGCACGGCTGTTCGACGTACTCGAGGTCGTACTCGGCCAGGGCGTGCACGGCATGCTCCGCCTCGTCGACGTTCCAGAGGCCGTTCGCATCGACGCGGATGCGACCCTCGGGGCCCATCGTCTCGCGCACGGCACGGACCCGGGCGACGTCGTCGGCGAGCGACTGGCCGGGATCGGCGACTTTGACCTTGGCGGTGCGGCATCCCACGAAGCGGTCGAGCACCTCCGACACGCGAGCCGCCTCGATGGCGGGCACGGTCGCATTCACACGGATGCTGTCGCGCACCGCTGCGGGCTGGGGGCGCCACGCGAAGTCGATCGCCGCCGTCAGCCAGGTGGCCGCCTCCGCGTCGTCGTACTCGACGAACGGCGAGAACTCCGCCCATCCCTCCGGGCCCTCGAACAGCAGCGCCTCCCGGGTGTCGACTCCGCGGAAGCGGGTGTGCATCGGGAGGGCGACGACCCGGGCGGAGTCGAGCAGGTCTGCGAGCGGCGGGATCATGTGCCCATTCTGCTCTGCGGCAGCGCTCGTGCGAGGTATCGGCTGTCGTGGGTCGGGCGCTCAGCCCAGCAGCTTCTGCAGTTCGCCGAGGCGCTCCGCGGGATGGAACCCGAGCGCGGTGTTGACCGCGAGCATGTGCGTGTTCGACTCCGCGTTGAAGGTGTAGACCGCCGTCACCTCGGGCGCCTGGGTCTCCAGCATCCGCAGGTTCGCGAGCTTCACGGCGAGGCCCAGTCGGCGGCCCCGGTGCGGGGTCCGCACGAGCGTGCCCCACTGGTAGGCGTTGCCGTCATCGGTCGAGACCACGAGCTGGGAGTATGCGGCGGCGGAACCATCGGGAGCGAGCGCGATCGTGCCGAACGAGAGACGTCGTTGACGCTCGATCAAGTCATCGCTCTCGCGGATGCTCGCGGAGTCCGGCGCCTGCTCCTCGATGTGCTTGTCGCCGACGGGCGCCTCGGTGTCGAGCGACGCGTCGAGGATCGCCCAGCGGTCGATGACGTCCTCGGGGACGCGCCCCGTCCAACTCCGAATCCCGTATGTCGGGGTGGCTGCCGCGACGGCATCCTCCAGGGGGCGAAGCGCGGAGCGGTCGGTGGGCAGATCGAGGCGGCTCATGACGTCGCCGAGCGCGAGCGTGTAGCCGTGGTGGCGAGCGAACTCGCGGCCCGGTGATCCCGCGCCGTCGATGCCGAGGGAGTGAGGCCACGCCGCAGCGGCATGGACGGTGGTCCGTCCGGCTGCGACGGCTTCATCTTCGAGCAATCCGAGTGCGCGGGATCCGACTTCCCGACGGCGATGCGCGAGGGGAACGCTGACCTGGAGACGTGCCAGGTGCGTGTTGTCCTTGAGGGGGAGCGCGAGGCTGGCGGACCCGACGAGTGAGTCGCCGTCGCAGACGAGGTACGCGCGTCGGTCGACCGTGGCGGACTTCTGCTGGAGCTCGGCGCGTGACTCCTCGAGAGCCCAGACGACGGCGTCGACACCGCGGTCGGCGCGTTCCGCGGCGGCGTAGGCACCCCACCAGGCGTCCACCGTCGCGGTGTCGATCGGATCCACGCGGCGCAGGGTGAAGGGCATGGCTCCACGCTATCGAGTCGCCGGAGTGGGGCGCGCGCCACCCATGTAAGTGTCATTGACAATAGTGTGCGTCACACAGTAATGTGATCGACATGAACGAGACGCTCGACACCCACCTGCAGGAGCTGCGGCGCGGCACCGTGGTGCTGGCCTGCCTGCAGCTGCTTCGCACAGCGGGATACGGCTACGGCCTGCTCGAGCAGCTCGACGCCCGCGGGTTCGCCACCGATGCGAACACGCTCTACCCGCTGCTGCGTCGTCTCGAGAAGCAGGGGTACCTGACCAGCGAGTGGAACACCGACGAGGCTCGGCCGCGCAAGTTCTACCGCACCTCCGAGGCCGGCGTCCGGCTCGCCGACACACTCACAGACGAATGGCGCGCACTCACGACCGCCATCGCCTCTCTCACCGCAGAGGAGAACTGACATGCCTACCACCAGCACTGCCACCCTCACCGAGCGCTACATCAGCGCGACCGTCCGCAGCCTGCCGCCCGAAGTGCAGGACGATGTGCGGGCCGAGCTCGAAGCATCCATCGCCGATGCCGTCGAAGCCCGACGGGAGCAGGGCGAAGACCCGCAGAGCGCCGAGCGCGCCGTGATCGTCGAACTCGGCGACCCCGGCGTCCTCGCGGCCGGCTACGCCGATCGACCGCTGCAGCTCATCGGGCCGAAGTACTATCTCGCGTGGTGGCGCCTGCTGAAGGTGCTGCTCTGGATCGTGCCCACCTTCGCGGCAGCGGGCGTCGCCCTCGGAAAGGTCTTCGAGTTCGCGACCTTCGGCGAGACCGTGGGCGCGGTGGCGACCGTGATCGTGCTGTCGATCGTGCACGTCGGGTTCTGGACGACCCTCGTGTTCGCGATCCTGGAGCGCACCGCCACCGCCCCTCGCTGGTCGTGGAACCCCGATCGCCTGCCCGACCCGTCGGACCCGGGGCCGCGACGCGCCGACCTGATCGCCGCCGTCGTCTTCCTCGTCGCGGCCGCCGGCGCGATCCTGTGGGATGTACTGCGCGGTTTCGTCCGTGACGACGGCGTGCCGGTGCCGATCCTCGATCCGGCGCTCTGGCCGGTCGGCATGGGCGTGCTGCTCGCTCTGATGGTGGGCGAACTCGTGCTCGCTGTCGCGGTGTACCGTGCGAGGCGCTGGACGACCGGCGCCGCCGTGGTGAACACCCTGCTCGCGGTCGCCTTCGTCGTGTTCGCCCTGTACCTGCTCCTCTCCGACCAGCTCGTGAACCCGGGGTTCCTGGAGTATCTGGCAGTCGAGCATGCCGCGGGGCTGGCGGAGGCCGACGCGCGAGCCGCCGAGCAGGGCGGGGTCATGAACGTCCTCTCCGTCATCCTCGGCGTGGTGATCGTCGGCAGCGGCCTGTGGGACGCGATCGACGGCTGGATCAAGGCGATGCGCGCTCGCCGCTCGTGAGCGGCGTGCGCGCGGGAATAGGCTGGATGCCGTGACCAGCGCATTCGTCTCCGACCTGTTCGACCCCGACGAATGGGTGCTCGCGCCCGGCGCCGAGGACTACACCGACATCACCGCCCACGTCACGCACGACGGCGGCGTCGCCCGCATCGCCTTCAACCGCCCCGAGGTGCGCAACGCGTTCCGTCCGCACACGGTAGACGAGCTGTATCGCGCGCTCGACATCGCCCGTCAGGATCCGCGGATCGGCGCCGTGCTGCTCACCGGCAACGGGCCGAGCCCGAAGGACGGCGGCTGGGCGTTCTGCTCGGGCGGCGACCAGCGCATCCGCGGACGGGACGGGTACAAGTACTCCGACGACGAGGAGGTCGTGCACGACCCCGCGCGCGCCGGACGCCTGCACATCCTCGAGGTGCAGCGGCTGATCCGCTTCATGCCGAAGGTCGTCATCGCCGTCGTCCCCGGGTGGGCGGCCGGTGGAGGCCACTCCCTCCACGTCGTCTGCGACCTCACCATCGCCTCCGCCGAGCAGGCGCGCTTCAAGCAGACGGATGCCGACGTCGGCAGCTTCGACGCCGGGTACGGCTCCGCCTACATGGCGCGACAGACCGGGCAGAAGTTCGCACGCGAGGTGTTCTTCCTCGCCGAGGAGTACTCGGCGCAGCGGGCGTACGAGGCAGGAGCCGTCAACAGGGTCGTCCCGCACGACGACCTCGAGCGCGAGGCGCTGGCGATGGCGCGCACCGTGCTGACCAAGTCGCCCACCGCGATCCGCATGCTGAAGTTCGCGTTCAACGCGGTCGACGACGGGCTCGTCGGGCAGCAGGTCTTCGCCGGTGAGGCCACGCGTCTCGCCTACGGCACCGATGAGGCCGTCGAGGGCCGCGACTCGTTCCTCGAGAAGCGCGACGCCGACTGGTCATCGTTCCCCTGGCACTACTGAGGCGCTGAGGGCACGGTCATGGTCGCGCTGATCCCGGTGGATGCCGACGATCCGGCGCAGCTGCGGGACGCCCTGGCCCGTGCGCTCGACGGCGGACCGGCTCTGGGCTTCGGCATGCTCGCCGACGCGCCGGACTGGGTGCCGCAGGGCACCGCCGTCGTGATCGCGACGTCGGGGTCGAGCGGCATCCCGAAGCGCGTCGCCCTGAGCGGGGAGGCGCTGCGGGCGAGCGCCGAGGCGACGGCTGTGCGTCTGGGCGCCGGACGCTGGCTGCTGGCGCTCCCCGCCGGCTATGTCGCCGGACTGCAGGTGCTCGTGCGGTCGTACCTCGCGGGCACCGAGCCGGTCGCTCTGTCAGGCCGGTTCTCCCCGGAGTCCTTCGCCGAGGCCACGCTGTCGATGCTGCGTCCTGCGGCGGGAGGGGCGGTGCCCGAGCTGTACACGTCGCTCGTCCCCGCCCAGCTGTCGACCCTGCTCGACGCGGCCGACGATGCTCCGGTGCGGGCAGCACTGCGGGCGTATCGTGCCGTGCTCGTGGGCGGTCAGGCACTTCCGGAGCCGCTGCGCGATCGGGCGGACGACCTGGGCGTGCGACTCGTGCGCACGTACGGATCGACCGAGACGAGCGGCGGATGCGTCTACGACGGCGTCCCGCTCGACGGCGCCCTCGTGCGCGCGGTCGACGGCGAGCTGCGCATCGCCGGACCCATGCTCGCCGACGGCTACATCGGCGACGGCGCACTGACGGCCAGGAACTTCGTGCGCGACGAGCACGGCATCCGCTGGTATCGCACCGGCGACCTGGGCCTCGTCGAGGACGGCATTGTGCGGGTGCACGGCCGCGCAGACAACGTGATCGTGTCGGGCGGGATCAACGTCTCCCTCGATCGCGTCGAGCGGATCGTCCGCAGTGTGCCTGGGCTGAGCGGAGCGGTCGTCGTCGGAGTCGATGACGATCGGTGGGGAGAGGCGTCGGTCATCGTCGCGGCACGAGGCGAAGCACTGCGCCGCAGTGAGGCCGAGCAGCTCGCGCACGCCAGGGATGCCGTCGCGGAGCAGCTCGGCAAGCACGCGCGTCCGGCGCGGCTCATCCTCGTCGACGAGTTGCAGCTTCTCACATCGGGCAAGCCCGATCGCGAAGCTATCCGCCGGGCGGTCGCCGAGCTGCGCTGAGCGCGCCCCAGCTGCCCGCGGAGGCCGCACGCAGCGCGATGCGTAGGGTGGCTGTGTGAGGATCCTCAGGCTCGCGGGCGGCCCCGGCGTCGGTAAGAGCACGGTCGCCTGGGAGGTCGCGCGTCGGCTCGGAGACGAGGGGACGCCGACCGGCTACGTCGACATCGACCAGCTCGGCATGTGCTATCCCGCACCCGGCGGCGATCCGGACCGCTGGCACCTGAAGGAACGCGTGCTGCAGCACATCGCTCGTGCGCATGAGGCGGTCGGCGTGGACCTCCTCGTCGTGTCCGGCGTCGCGGAGACGCGCACGCCGCCGCCCTCGCACGGGTATCCGGCGACGTCGATCTGGTTGGATGCCGAGGAGTCGGTGCGCCGCGCACGCCTCGCGGCGCGGGGGTGGGATGACGGACAGGTCGGCCGAGCGCTTCAGGCCGGAACGACGGAATCGACGCACGCCCACACCGACTGGATCAGGCTCGCCACCGATCGCCTCGCCGCCGGGGCGGTCGCGGATGCCGTGATCGACCGGGTCGGGAGTCAGCCCGGGTCGGCTGCAGGCGCTGCGACGCGGGCCCTTCGCCCCGTGTCGACGGCAGCCGGCCGGGTCGTCTGGCTCACCGGCCCGCGCCTCGCCGGCGCCTCGACGGTCGGATGGCGTCTGGTCTCGGAGCGGTGGTCCGCCGGCCTGGTGACCGGGTTCGCGGATGCCGCGCAGCTCGCGTTCACGGCCAACGTCGACGATCACGATCACGATCACGGCCTCGCGCTCGCCGGTGTCGCGGCCCTGCACGAGGCATTCGCCGAGGTGCAGGCGCACGAGTTCGTCGTCGTCGCGCCTCAGGTGATCACGCCGGACGCGGTGCGCCTGACGTTCCCGCACGCCGAGGTGGTGATCGTGCGTCTCGGTGCTGATGAACCGACACGCCGAACCCGTGCCGGGGAGCGCCGCGCCGCTCGCGGCCCGCGGCTGGCGGGCGACGATGTCGCCGAGGCGACGGATGCCGAGATCGCGGCCCTGATCGTCGATGGCGCCGTCGAACCGCGCGAGGATCCCGGCGTCGTGGTCGTCGAGACGTCCGGCCTCGAGCTGCGGGCAGCGGTCGATACCGTGCGGCGGGCTCTCGGGGGCGACATGTCGTCGGTCGGCGACCCGGCGCCCTGACACACTGGAGCATGGCCACCTACACGCACGGGCACCACGAGTCCGTTCTCCGCTCGCACACCGTCCGCGACATCGCGAATTCGGCGGCGTACCTCCGCCCGCATCTGCACGACGGCATCCGGCTGCTCGACGTGGGCGCAGGACCGGGCAGCATCACGGTCGACTTCGCATCGGTGGTCGCGCACGTGACCGCGACCGAGATCGACGAGGCCGCGCTGTCGCTCTCGCGGGAGCTGGCGGCCGAGCGCGGTCTGACGAACCTCGACTTCTCCGTCGAAGACGTGCACGGCCTGAGCTTCGCCGACGACTCCTTCGACGTCGTGCACGCGCACCAGGTGCTGCAGCACGTGGGCGACCCGGTGCAGGCGCTCCGCGAGATGCGCCGCGTCGCGGTACCGGGCGGCGTCGTCGCCGCCCGCGACGCCGACTACGCGGGCTTCCTGTCGTTCCCCGTGCTGCCCGAGCTCGAGCGGTGGCTCGACCTGTACCGACGCGCCGCACGCGCCAACGGCGGGGAACCGGATGCCGGACGGCGACTGCTCTCCTGGGCGCGCGCCGCGGGCTTCGAGGACGTCGAGGCGACGGCATCCACCTGGTGCTACGCGACTCCCGAAGAGCGAGCGTGGTGGGGCGGGATGTGGGCCGATCGCATCCGCGAGTCCGCCCTCGCGCGGCAGCTCGTCGCGTCCGGCATGGCCACGCCGGACGACCTCGACGAGATCAGCGAGGCGTGGAAGCGCTGGGCTGCCGACGGCGACGGCTGGTACCTCGCGCCGCACGGCGAGATCATCGCGCGCGCCTGAGCGGCGGCGCTGCGGCGGATACATCTGCAGGCGGATGCCGTCGGCATCCTGGCCCGCGTAGCGTGGGAGGGTGATCCGCTCGCTCTCGCGCACAGCGCTGACCCTCGACATCGTGGGCGCAGCGTTGCTGTTCATCGTGTTCACGCCGATCTCGGTCGTGTTCTACGCGCCGAACCCGAGCGAGCTCGCTGCACCCGCCGTCGCGGCCCTGGTCGTCTCGAGCATCCTCCTGTTCGGCGGCGTCTCGATCGGTCGGCTGTCACCCGCCCTCGCGTTGATGGCCGCCTGGGCCGGGGCGATCCTGCAGATGCTGGCGGGGTTCGGTCCGCTGCCCGTCGACGTCGCGATCCTCATGGTGCTGTACGCCACGTCGGCGTGGGGATCCCGCACCGTGCTCTGGTGGGGATTCGGGTCGGTCATCGTGGGCGGGTTCATCGCCACGATCTACATCGTGGTGGTCAACGGGCTCGTGCTCAACGCCGCCAGCGGGTGGAACGCGATCTCGACGGGCACTCTGCTGCTGATCCTGTCGATCCTCGCTCTCGGGTTCGCCTGGGTCTGCGGTCTGCTGTGGCGCGTGGTGCTGCGCGCTCGCCGCACCCGCTCGGCTCAGCTGCAGGCCGAATCCCTCGCCGCCGAGGAGCAGGAGCGTGTGCGCATCGCACGCGACATGCACGACGTCGTCGCGCACTCGCTCGCCGTCGTCATCGCCCAGGCCGACGGAGCGCGGTACGCCGCGGCGGTCAAGCCCGAGATGGCCACGGAGGCACTCGTCACGATCGCGCAGACCGCGCGCGGAGCGCTCAGCGACGTGCGTCTGCTGCTCACGCAGCTGCGCCATCGGCAGGGCGACGGGCCGCAGCCGACGCTCGCCGACCTCGAGACCCTGTTCGCGCAGGTGCGCCAGGCGGGAATAGAGCCCCGCATCACGGTCGACCCCACGCCGCCGGGGGAGCCGCCGGGGGCCATCCAGCTCGCGGTCTACCGCATCCTGCAGGAGGCGCTCACGAACAGCATCCGTCATGGCGACGGCGCCGTCGACGTGCATCTCGCCTGGCTGCCGGACCGGGTCGAGATCCAGGTGCGCAACACGGTCGCGTCGGGGCCGTCGCAGCCGAGCGGCGGACACGGTCTCATCGGCATGCGCGAGCGCGCACAGCTGGTGGGCGGTAGCCTTCAGGCGGAGCGGGAGGGCGCGCAGTTCGTCGTGCGCGCGGTGCTCCCGATCGGAGAAGGTGCATGATCAGGGTCGTACTCGTCGATGACCAGGCGCTGTTTCGCGCAGGTATCCGTATGCTCATCGCCTCGCAGCCCGACCTCGACGTGGTCGGAGAGGCGGGCAACGGGCAGGAGGCCATCGAGCTGGTCCGCTCGGTGCGCCCGGACGTCGTGCTGATGGACATCAGGATGCCGGTCATGGACGGCCTCACCGCGACGGCCGAGATCCTCGCCCAGCCCGACCCGCCGCGCATCGTCATGCTCACCACCTTCGACCTCGATGAGGCTGCGGCCCGGGCGATCCGCCAGGGAGCGAGCGGCTTCCTGCTCAAGGACGCCGACCCCGAGTTCCTGCTCGCCGCGATCCGCACCGTGCACTCCGGATCGAGCGTGATCGCGGCTTCCGCGACCCGCGAGCTGTTCGAGCACTTCGCCGAGGCGCCCAAGCCGGTGCCTCCGCAGTTCGCCGCCCTGACCGACCGCGAGCAGGAGATCTTCGCCCTCGCCGCACGCGGCCTCTCGAATTCCGAGATCGCGGCGCGCGAGTACCTCAGCGAGGCGACGGTGAAGACGCACATCAGCCGCATCCTCACCAAGCTCGCGCTGCGCGACCGAGTGCAGCTCGTCGTGTTCGCATTCGAGCACGGCCTGGCCTGACCCTGGCTCGTGCACACAGGGGCGGCTCGGCTGCTCACGGATCATCCTCCGGATGTACGAGGATGCGCCGCCAGGGCGACGCGCCGGGAACGGCAACGGAAATAGCGTCGGAAGCATGGAGATCACGACCACCGACCTCGGGCTCGCAGCCCGCGTCCAGCACCTCAAGAAGACGTACGGCTCGGGAGAGGGCACGGTCCACGCCCTCGACGACGTCAGCGTCGGAATCCGCCGCGGCCAGTTCACCGCGATCATGGGTCCGTCCGGATCAGGCAAGTCCACCCTCATGCACATCATGGCCGGGCTCGACACCCCGACCGACGGACGCGTCTGGATCGGCGACACAGAGATCACCGGTCTCGGCGACCTCGACCTCACGGTCCTCCGTCGCCGTCGCGTCGGCTTCATCTTCCAGGCGTTCAACCTCGTGCCGACCCTCACGGCCAGGGGGAACATCCTGCTGCCGTTCGAGCTCGACGGCCGCCGCCCGAGCGCGATCGAGAAGGCGCGCATCGACGGCCTCGTCGAGACGCTCGGACTCGGCCCCCGCCTCGATCACCGCCCGCACCAGTTGTCGGGCGGGCAGCAGCAGCGCGTGGCCATCGCCCGGGCTCTCGCCACCGCGCCCGACCTCGTCTTCGCCGACGAACCCACCGGGAACCTCGACTCGCAGACGGGCCGCGAGGTGCTCCGGCTGCTCGCCGCCGCGAGTCGGGAGCACGGACAGTCCATCGCGATGGTTACTCACGACGCGATCGCGGCGAGCTACGCGGACCGCGTGCTCTTCCTCGGAGACGGACGCATCGTCGCCGACCACCCCCGCCAGAGCGCCGAGGAGATCTCGGCCTACATGCTCGCCGCCGAGGTGACCGCATGACCGCCGTGGCCGAGCCGCTCACGCACACCATCGTCCCCGAGACGGCGGCCACCGGACCGCGCCTCGCCTGGCTCCGCGACCGCGGCATGGGTGCGAGCGTCCTCGTCGCCGCGCTGTCGGCGGGGTTCGGCGTCGTGCTCGTCGAGACGACCGCCTACCTCGGCGCCGTGCTGCAGGCCGACCCGTTCATCGGCGACAGCGACAGCCTCGCCCTCGTCGTCGGCATCCTCTCCGTCCTGCTCACGGGCGTCGCGATGTACGTCGCGGCGATCGTCACCGCCAACACGTTCTCGACGATCATCGCGGGGCGCACGCGTCAGATCGCCCTCATGCGCCTGATCGGAGCATCGGCGCGGTCGCAGCGCTCGGAGGTCGGCAGGCAGGGCCTCATCGTCGGCGTGATCGGCGCGGCCATCGGGCTCGTCGCCGGCGTCGGCCTCGCCGCGCTGGGCGTGCAGATCGGATCCCAGCTGATCGGGACCACGCCCCAGGACTTCACGCTGGCACAGCCCTTCATGGCCCTTCCCGTCGTCGGCGTCGCGCTCACGACGTGGGCGGCTGCCTGGGCAGGGTCGCGTCGGGTGCTCACCGTCACGCCGCTGCAGGCGATCGGCGGGTCCGTCGAGCGCTCGCACGACGAGGTCTCGCGTCCGAGCCGTCACATCGGCGTCTGGATCCTGCTCGTCACGGGTGCCCTTCTGCTGGCCGCCGGTGTCGGTCTGGGGTTGCTGCACCCACTCGGCGTCGTCGTGGCGTTCTTCGGCGGAGTCCTCTCGTTCACCGGCCTTGCGACCGGCTCCGTGCTGTTCATGCCGCCCGTGCTGCGACTGGTCGGCCGGATGTTCGGGTCGAGCGCCACCGCCCGGCTCGCCGCCGAGAACGCCCTCCGGTATCCCGAGCGGTCGTCGCGCATGGCCATCGGCGTGGTCATGGGCGTGACCCTCGTCACGATGTTCGCCGTCGCCCTGGAGTCGGTCAAGCAGATGATGATCGGCCAGTCGGGCGGAGACATGCCGCCTGAGTTCTTCGCCCCGTTCGACGCCTTCGCCGGCGTCATGATGGTGCTCGTCGCGGTGTCGGCCGTGATCGCCGCGGTCGGCCTCGTGAACCTGCTGACGATCGGCGTCGTGCAGCGCCGCCGGGAACTGGGCCTGTTGCGGTCGATCGGGCTCTCCAACCGCCAGGTTCGCCGCATGGTGCTGCTCGAGGCGACGCACATCACGGTCGCCGCGACCCTCACCGGGCTCGTGCTCGGCGTGGTCTACGGCTGGATCGCCGCGCAGTCCCTGCTGGGCTCGGTGCCGACGTACCCCGACTTCGCCCCGGCAGGGCTGGTCGCGCCGCACGTGCCGTGGCTCCCGATCGTCATCATCGTCGTCGCGACGGCCGTGCTGACCCTCGTCGCGGCTGCCGCACCGACCAGGCTCGCGACCCGGGTGGCCCCGGTCGAGGCGCTCGCCGCCGACTGAGCGTCATCTTCTGTCGCCCTCGCCCTCTGCCTGAGGGCGAGGGTGACGTCGCGCTCTAGGCTGGACGGATGCCGACTCCCTTCGACCAGTCCACGTATCAGGTGCGCCTCGACTGGGGCGTCGAGGGCCTCGGACGGCTGGCTGCAGCCGACGTCGTCGTGGTGGTCGACGTGCTGCGCTTCTCGTCGACGGTGGCGGATGCCGTCGCCGCCGGCGCCACCGTGTCTCTCACCGACGCGGGGGAGTGGTCGCGCAACGGCGCCGCTGTGGCCGCTGCGGCGGAGGGGGCGACGGTGCTCCTCGGCAGCGTGCGCAACGCGGGCGCTGTCGCGCGGGTGATCGCCGTCGAGCAGGAGCGACGCCAGGCGCGCACCTCGGTCGCCGTGATCGCGGCGGGCGAGCTCGACAGCACGGGAGGCCTCCGCTTCGCCGTGGAGGACCACCTCGGAGCAGGTGCGGTGATCGCCGCTCTCACCGATCTCGGCATCGACCACACCGCCCCGGATGCCGCGGTCGCGGCCGAGGGCTTCCGCGCTCTCCGCCGCGCGCTGCGTCACATGCTGAGTGCGAGCGGGTCGGCGCGCGAGATCGCCGACGGCGTGCCCGCCACCGACCGCATGAGGGCGGCGGGACTGACGCCGACCACGGCGACGGACGCCGCCGAGCTCGACGCGATCGACGCGGTCCCGGTGCTCCGCGACGGGGTGTTCGTCGCCTTCGCGTGAGTCTCGCGACCGATCAGCCGACCTGGCCGTAGGGTCGGGGCATGAGGTTCGTCCCCGCCTTCATCCTCGACGCCGTGTTCGTGCTCGTCTTCGCCGTGATCGGGCGAGCGAGTCATCAGGAGGATGCCGCGGGCTTCCTCGTCACGGCCTGGCCGTTCCTCGTGGCGCTGCTGCTCGGGCATCTCGTGGCGGCACTGCTGCCCGGTCGCCCTCGGCGCCCGTGGTCGTTGACGTGGGGCGCCGTGGTCTGGGTGATCACGGTCGTCGGCGGTATGCTCCTGCGCGTCGTCTCGGGCGACACGGCGCAGCTCGCATTCATCATCGTCGCGACGCTCGTCCTCGGTCTGCTTCTCGTGGGATGGCGTGCGGTCGCCGCGGTGCTGCGTCGCCGGTCGACGGCGCGGGCGGCCGCAGAGCGCGAGGTCGACGACCAGTCACCCGGCGGCGATCCCACGCCGGCCGCGCACGGTGACGATGACGCACACGAACCTGGTGCGACGGATGTCTCGGGCGACGACGTCGCCGACGAGGACCCCGAGCTGCGTCGCGACTGAAGCGGCGATCTGCTCCCGGTTCAGCGCGACATCTGCGCCGCGAGGCGCGTGTCCGCGGTGATCTCGCGCCGGGTCCACGAGAAGAGGTGCCGGGCGTCGAACGTGCGGGAGCACCGGGCGCACGAGGTCGCGCGCGACGGGCGGCGGTGCCGGTACGTCACGTGCCCGGCAGGGCACCGTCCCACCCACGGTGCGAGTTCCACGGCGGTCTCGCCGTGGTGCGTGGTGCCGCCGACGTAGCCGAGATCGCGCGCCACGCGCTTCCAGACGGGGCCGTGCGCGGCGGCGTGACCGGCGAGAGCATGGGCGACCTCGTGCAGCAGCACCTGATGGATCTCGTCGTCGTCGAACCGGGCCGCCAGGTATCGCGATACCGTGATGCGCTTGTTCGAGTAGTCGCACTGGCCCGCACGACGTTTCGCATGGTCGAACCCGAACGACCAGCTGTCGTCGAGATGCATCGAGATGAGTGCTTCGCCCCAGACGCGCACCCGGTCAAGTTCCGCCATGCGCTCAGGCTAAGCCATACCGCCGACATCGCGGCGGCATCCGCACGCGGACGCCGCCGCACGGCATCTTCCCGCCGAAGGCCGACCGGGGTCAGCCCGCGAGCAGCTCCGACGAGCGACGGCGCTCGGCCGCCTCGATCGCGAGCAGCACGGTCTCGAGCTCGCGGTCGTCGGCGCCGGCCTCGCGACGCAGGAAGAGCGACTGCTTGAAACTCTCGCGCGCCGTGTCGTAGTCGCCGGCCTCGTAGGCGTTGCGCCCGTGGTGGTGGTACGCGAACGCCGCGATCGACAACCACCGCTGTCCCTCCGCCTCGGTCGCGCACGTCGCCAGCTCCTGCTCGGCGGCGGCGTGGGCTCGGCGATGCTGCAGCACGGTCGCGTGCAGCACGCGGGCGCGCAGCACGTCTTTGCGTGTGCCGGCCATGCGGGCCTGACGCACGGTCTCGTCGGCGACGGCGAGCGCATCATCGAGGCGGTTCAGCACCTTCAGCAGCCACACCCGCTCCAGCAGAGCGGGAAGGCTGCGCTGGTCGGAGATCTCCTCCAGGCGTGCCGCGCATTCATCGAGATCGACCAGTTCGCGAAGACTCTCGTGGTCGTATCCACGGATGAAACTCATTGCTCTCCTCTCGCAGCATCCCCCGACCAGTGTGCCCTCCGTCGGCGCCCCAGCCGGGGCGGCACGCCCCGAGTCGTCGCATCCGATCGCGAGGTCGATGCTCAGCGCAGGAAGAGCGAGGCGTCCGGACGCGGCGAGGCCACGGCATCCGCGTCCGTCACGACGCGTGCGCCCTGGATGAAGGCCGCGACCTCGGCGCCCTGAGCGATCTTCGCCGGATGCGGACCGGCGGCGAGCAGGCGCGGCAGCCACTCCGTCGGGAGGGGGGAGGCGGACGCCGCGATCACGAGGTTGCCGAAGCGGCGCCCCTTGAGCACCTGGGTGTCGGCGAGGATGCCGATCTCCGGCAGCACCTCGGAGATCGTCGCGACCTGCCGGCGCGCGAAGGCGAGACCCGGCCCGTCGGCGACGTTCACGAGGAGCACCCCCGTCGGCGCGAGAAGGGCGCGCAGTTCGCGGTAGAACTCGACGCTCGTGAGGTGGGCGGGTGTCTGCGCGCCGGAGTAGACGTCGGAGACGACGAGATCGCACGACCCGTGCAGAGCGGCGGGCAGACGGCCGACGCCTTCCCTCGCGTCGCCGATGCGCACCCGGATCGCGGCGTCGCGGGGGAGAGGGAGGTGCTCGCGGACGAGGGACGCGAGCGGCGCCTCGAGCTCGATCACCTGCTGCCTTGACCCCGGTCGAGTGGCGGCGACGTAGCGCGGGATCGTCAGCGCGCCCGCGCCGAGGTGCACGGCGGTGAGAGGGCCCTCGGGCAACTGGTCGATGACCGCCCCCATCCGCACGATGTACTCGAAGTGCAGGTGAGTGGGATCGTCGAGGTCGACGTGCGACTGCGGGGTGTCGTCGACGATGAGTTCGAACCCGCTCGTGAAGTCGGAGGGGATGATGCGGGCGATGCCGCCGTGGTCGAGACGGGCCTGCGGGTGCTCGGTGTCGCGCGCTCTCGTCCTGCCCATGCTCCGAGACTACGCGCTCGTGCGACGGAGGTCAGCGGGACTGGTTGCCGTTCGAGCAGGTCTCCTGATCGACGCTCTGCCCCGAGATCTCCGGCGGCAGCGTCGCCCGCGGAGCCTCGGTCGGGGCGGGCGTGGCCGGCTCTTCCTCGGTCGGCGCCCCCTCGGTCGGAGCCGGTTCGGCGAGCTCGACCCCGGAGTTCGTCGCCACGTCGCCGGACAGCGAGACCGCCTCGCCCGCCGCGAGCGCCGCCCAGAGCGGAGCGGCGGCCGACTCGTCGGGGATCACCTTCACGCCGGGGTTGTCGGGGTCGTCGAGGTTGGGGTACTGCACGAAGACGAAGTCCGAGAACCGCACGTCCTTGAGGGCGAGAGCGAGCTGGCTGAGCGTCAGCGGGTTGTTCAGCGACTGACTCGGGACGATGTTGTCGGCGACCGTGTTGGCGAGCCGCAGCACGGTCGCCGGATCGGTGAGGGTCTCGGCGCTGAGGATCTTCTTCGCGAGCCGCGACATGTACTGCTGCTGATTCGAGATGCGGGCGAGATCGCTCTCGTCGCCGACACCGTGCCGCGTGCGGATGAACGCGAGCGCGTCAGCACCGGAGACCGTGTGGATGCCGACCGGCAGATCGATGCCGGCCTGCCGGTCGCGGATCCCCTCGCCGGCGACGCACACCTCGACGCCGCCGATCGCGTCCGTGATCTCGATCACCCCGTCGAAGCTGATCTTCGCGGCGAACTCGATCGGGACGTCGCTCAGGTCGGTGATCGTCTTCGCGATGCAGGAGACGCCGGCGTGGTCGAACAGGGAGTTCAGGGGTGCCTTCGACATCGACGAGGCGGTCGATCCGTCCTCCCGTGTGCATTCGGGGACGCGCACCATGAGGTCGCGGGGGAACGACACGACGGTGACGTTGCGGGGTGCTGCTGAGACGTGCACCAGCAGGTTGACGTCGTTGCGGATGCCCCCGTCCGCCTCCTCGCACCGCTCGCCGAGCAGCTGGGTGGTGATCTCGCCGCATTCGTCGGTGCCGACGACGAGGATGCTGAACGCCTGGTCGTCGGGATACGCCCCGAGCGCGGGCGGAGCGGCGTCGGCGCCGTCCTCGAGAGCGACGGCGCCGTCGCCGGTGCGGTTGAGGATGTCGGCCGCCACAAACCCGCCGACGGCGATCGCCGATACCAGAAGCACGCTGAGCGAGATGCCCAGGATCTTCAGGAAGGATGAGAGTGCCGTGGGCGTCGGCAGGGTTGCATGGCGTGCAACGGTCGATCTTCTCGTGTCGTCGAGGGCGCCTGGCATGCGGCAGAGCCTACCCGGCGAGCCTGACGAAGCCCGATGTTACGGGTGCATGACGTTTCCGAGAATAACTTGCAGGTAATTAGTTAGTCGTGAATACTTTTTCCTACGTGGTAGGCAGCACCCGATGCCGCCAGGACGTTCAAAGAGGAGATCCCTGATGCACAAGCGCATCCTTCCGGTCGTGGCGCTCGGCGCCGTGGCCACCCTGGGCCTGGCGGCCTGCGCCGGCGGAGCCGGTGACGACAACGGCGGAGCGGTCGACGGCGAAGGCCAGGAGCTCACCGTCTGGATCATGAAGGGCACCAACCCCGACTCCAGCGCCTTCTACGACGAGGTCTCGAAGGCCTTCGAGGACGAGACCGGCGCGACCGTCAAGATCGAGGAGATCCAGTGGGCCGACGCCCACGACCGGTTCGTGACCTCGATCGCCGGCGGGACCACTCCCGACATCGCTGAGACCGGCACCACCTGGACGGCCGAGTTCGCCGACGCGGGCGCACTCGAGCCGCTCGACGAGTACGTCGATGCCGAGAAGGGCCTGCGCGACGACCTCGTCGAGGGCCTCGCGGTCGCCGGCACCTACGACGACGAGCTGTACGGCATGCCCTGGTACGCGGGCGTCCGTTCGATCGTCTACCGCACCGACGTGTTCGAGGAGCTCGGCCTCGAGGCTCCGAAGACGTGGGACGACATCGTCGCCGCGGGTGACGCCATCAAGGCGGCCAAGCCCGACATGCTGCCGTTCCCGGTTCCCGGTGACGCCGAGTTCCAGGTCTACCCCTGGGTCTGGGGCGCCGGCGGCGAGGTCGCCACGCAGGACGGCGGCGAGTGGACCAGCGAGCTCGACAGCAAGGAGGCGCAGGCCGGCATCGAGTTCTACACCGGACTCGCGACCGAGCACGGCTTCTCCTCGGCGGGTGCGACCACGTGGAAGGAGACCGACCTCCGCGACGCCTTCACGCAGGGCAACGTCGCCATGATGCTCTCCGGCTCGTGGACCCCCAAAGCCCTCATCGAGGCCAACCCCGACCTCGACGGCAAGATCGGCGCGGCCGTGATCCCCGGTGAGGACGGCGGCATCGCTCCGTCCGTGCTCGGCGGCTCGCACCTCTCGGTGTTCAACACGACGAAGAACGCCGACCTCGCGTGGCAGTTCGTCAAGCTCATGACCACGGGCGAGTTCGCCGAGAAGTGGGCGAACGAGACCGGTTACTTCCCCGGCGTCCAGTCGGCGATGGAAGAGGCCCTCGCCTCGACCGACCCGCTCGTCGCTCCGTTCGCGGAGCAGATGGTCGAGGGCGGCGCGTCCGTGCCGGTGACCCCGAACTTCGGCGCCGTCCAGGCCAAGAAGACGACCAACGCCATGATCCAGGCCATCCTCAGCGGGCAGAAGGACGTCGCCACGGCGACGAAGGATGCCGCTGCGGAGATGACCGAGCTGCTCAACCAGTAAGACAGTTAGGCAATATCACCCCATGTCGATGGTGCACGCGCCACTGCCGGTCACGGAGGCGGAGTCCAGCTCCGCCCCCGTGGCCGGCGGCCGGCCGAAGAAGCGAGGCCTCTCGCTGATCACGGCTCGCCCCTGGCTCCTTCTCGCTCCCGGGCTGATCATCCTCGCGGTGCTCATGCTCTGGCCGCTCGTCCAGGTGGTCATCTACTCGCTGCAGGACTACGGTCTGCGCGAGATCAACACGGGGGAGAGCAACTGGATCGGCCTCGGGAACTACGTCGAGGCGCTCACCAATCCGACCCTGTGGACGGTGGTGCTGCCGAACACCGTCGGCTTCGCAGCCGTCGCCGTGTTCGTCACGGTCGCCGTCGGCACGCTCGTGGCCCTGCTGCTCGCGCGCCTCGGTCCGGTCTGGCGCACCATCGTCTCCAGCTGCATCATGGTCGCGTGGGCCATGCCCGCCGTCACCGGCACCTACGTCTGGACCTTCATCTTCGACGCCGACCGCGGCATCTTCAACACGGTCCTGCGCGACCTCGGTCTGATGGACGACCCGGTGAACTGGTTCACCAACCAGTGGTCGTTCTACGCGATCGTGCTGCTGAACGTCGTGCACCACGGCTTCCCGTTCGTCGCGATCACCGTGCTCGCGGGTCTGCTCGGCGTCTCGAAGGAGATGCTCGAAGCGGCGGCCCTCGACGGCGCGAACGCGTGGACGCGCTTCTGGAAGATCATCTTCCCGACCCTCAAGCCCGTCTTCTCGGTCGTCATCATCCTGTCGACAATCTGGGACTTCAAAGTGTTCGCGCAGGTCTACCTCATGCCGGGCGGTGGGGGAGGCAACAGGCAGGTGCTGAACCTCGGCGTCTGGTCGTACGTGGAGTCGTTCGGGCAGAACCGCTACGGCTTCGGTGCGGCGCTCGCCGTGCTGCTCACGCTCGTGCTCATCGGCATCACGATCGTCTACATCCGGTCGCTCATGAAGGAGGACGAGCTGTGAACCCGCGTCCCAGGCTCCGCTCGCGCATCGGCGTCGGGATCGGCGTCGCCGCCGTCCTGATCTTCACCCTGTTCCCCGTCTACTGGATGGTCTCCAGCGCCTTCGACAAGAAGGCGTCGTCGGGTGGGCAGTCCCTCCTCCCGCAGGAGTTCACGTTCGACAACTTCGCGTTCGTCCTCACCGAGGGCGGATTCGGAACCTTCCTCCGGAACTCGGCGATCGTGGCCCTCGTGACCGTGCTCGTGAGCGCGCTCGTGTGTCTGCTCGCCGCCGTCGCGGTCGCACGGTTCAAGTTCAAGTTCCGCACGACGATCCTCATGATGATCCTCGTGGTGCAGATGGTGCCGCTCGAGGCGCTCGTGATCCCGCTGTTCCTGCAGGTCAAGAGCCTCGGGCTGCTCAACAGCATCCTCGGTCTCATGGTGGTGTACGTGGCGCTCTCGCTCGCGTTCGGCATCTGGATGCTGCGCGGCTTCGTCGCCGCGGTGCCCGTCGAGCTCGAGGAGGCCGCGTACATCGACGGCGCGAGCTGGTGGCGCATGTTCCGCTCGATCCTGCTGCCGCTCGTGATGCCGGGTCTCGTCGCGACCAGCATCTTCAGCTTCATCACCGCGTGGAACGAGTTCATCTTCGCGATGACGATCCTCGGCGCGCAGACCGACCAGTACACGGTGTCGATCGGACTGAAGTCGTTCTTCGGCCTCTACGCCAACGACTGGGGCAGCATCATGGCCGCGTCGACGATCATCACCGTCCCCGTCATGATCTTCTTCGTCATCGTGCAGCGCCGCCTGTCGGCGGGCATGGTCGCGGGAGCGGTGAAGGGATGACCGACGACTTCGAACGCCTCGCGAACGGCGTGCTCTGGCCCGGGTTCTTCGGAACCGAGGCGCCGGAGTGGCTGCTCGCCGAGCTCCGCGACGGCCTCGCCGGGGTCGTGTACTTCGGCCAGAACGTCGGCGAAGGGCTCGCCGACCTGAGCGACGCGATCCTCGCGGCGAACCCTGCCGCGCTGATCGGCATCGACGAGGAGGGCGGCAGCGTCACGCGTCTCGAGTCGGCGACGGGGTCGACCCTGCCCGGAGCCGCCCAGCTCGGTCGCGTCGACGACGTCGAGGCGACGAGGGCGACCGGTGCGGAACTCGCCAGGCGCGTCGCCGCGATCGGCGGCAACGTCGTGCTCGGTCCCGTGGCCGACGTCAACACCGACCCGCGGAACCCCGTCATCGGGGTGCGCTCTTTCGGCAGCGACGAGGCGCTCGTCTCGCGGCACGTCGTGGCCGAGGTCGACGGCATCCAGTCCGGCGGTGCGGCCGCGTGCGTCAAGCACTTCCCCGGTCACGGCGACACGCACCTCGACTCCCACCACTCGCTCCCCGAGATCGCGCTCGACCTCGACGAGTTCGAGCGCGTGCACCTCGCGCCGTTCCGTGCCGCGATCGAGGCAGGTGTCGACAGCATCATGACCGCGCATATCGTCGTCCCCGCGTGGGGTGCTGAACCGGCCACGCTCAACCCGCGCGTGCTCGGGATGCTGCGCGACTGGGGCTTCGACGGCGTCATCATCACCGATGCTCTCGACATGGCGGCCATCCGCGAGACCGTGGGTCTCGGCGGGGGAGCGGCGCGTGCCCTCGCGGCCGGCGCCGACCTGCTCTGCATCGGAAACCCCACGAACCCCGGAGAGGCTGCGGCCTCCGACCAGGACGAGCGCGACTTCCACGCGGCTCGCGACGGCATCGTCGCCGCACTGCGTGACGGGTCGCTGTCTCGCGAGCGCGTCGAAGAGGCCGCACGACGGGTGGCGCGCCTCGCGCAGACGCTGCAGGCGCGGGATGCCGCGGCGCACCCCTCCGGCGCCTTCGACGGCGCGGGAATCGTCGGCAGGGCGGTCACAGGTGCCGAGGCCGACGCACGGGAGCTCGCCGTGGTCGACGCGCGGCGTCGCTCCTCGCTCGCGGTCGACAGCGCCGCGGGCTACGTCGCGGCCGCACTGGCCGGTGACGGCCACCGGGTGCGTCTCGACGTGGCGCGGACGTCCGTCGAGGAGCAGGATGCCGCGCTCGACGCGGCTGTCTCCGCCGACGGTCTCACCGTGCTGCTGATCGATCGACCAGACGCCGATCCCGCCCAGCGCGAGCTCGTGGAGCGGGCAGCGCGGCGAGACCCCGCGGCGGTCGTCGTGAACGTCGGGCTCGTCCCCGAAGCGGCGTTGCCGCTGCCCGTCGTCGAGGTCGGAGCGGCCAGCAGGGTCGGCGCCGAGGTCGCGCGGGCGCGGTTGGGCGCAGCATCCATTCCGCTCATTTCGTCATCGGACGTGGCAGAACGCCCGGTCTGAGGCAGGATGGCACTGTGGACGCTGACGTTCTCGCGCTGGTGCGCCGATCCGTTCCCCGACTGAGTGCTGCAGAGGCACGGGTCGCGGAGACGATACTCGGCGATCCCACGCTCGTCGTCGACCTCGCCATCAACGACCTCGCCCGGCTGTGCAGCACCTCGCTGTCGACCGTCGCGCGGTTCGCGCAGTCGCTGGGTTTCAGCGGCTACCGCGAGCTGCGCGTCGCGGTCGCCCGCACGGTGACGCTCGCGCAGGCGCAGCAGGCGCGGTTCGGTCTCGACACGACGGCGATCGACCGAGACGACGAGCCCGCGGCGATCGCGGCGAAGCTCGCCGCGCAGGAGATCGACGCGATCGAGAAGACCGCGCGCGGCCTGGATGCCGTGGCCCTCGACCGGGCGGCGCGGGCCGTCGTCGACGCCAGGCACATCGAGATCCTGGGTCAGGCGTCGTCCTCCCTGACGGCGCAGGACCTGCAGCAGAAGCTCTCGCGCATCGGATGCTCGGCCGCCCACTCGTCCGACCCGCACCTGTCTCTCACTGCCGCGTCGATCCGGACGGTCGACGACGTCGTCGTCGCGATCTCGCACGGGGGAGAGACGCAGGAAGTCGTGCGCGGTGTCGAGGTGGCCCGAGACGCGGGCGCCCTGACCGTGGCGATCACGAGCGTGTCCGACTCGGCGCTGGCCCTCGCGGCAGACGTCGTGCTGCTCACCTACGCCCAGGAGTCCCCATTCCGCATGGCCGCGATGTCGAGTCGCATCGCGCAGCTCGCGCTCGTCGACATCCTGTTCGTGCGCGTCGTGCAGCACCGCGGTGAGCCCGTCGTCATCCCCCTCCAGCTCACGCACGAGGCCGCCGCCCCTCGTCGCCGCGCCTCCGGGCGCTGAGCAGCTCGCGCCGCCAGCCGATACCCGATTGAGATAAACCGGTGATTGGCATCTGTGGATCGGCTGGGTAGCTTCGTAGGAATCACCGTGAGCCGGGGCGAACACTCCCCGATCGCGCAAAGCAGCGCCCCACAGGGAAGGTCATTCTCCACATGCACCACTCGATCACACGCCGGCGAGGTCTCATCGCCGTCTCCGGAGCAGCGCTCGCGGCGCTGGTCCTCTCAGGATGCGTCGCCAGCCAGCGCGGCGACGGCGACGGCGGAGCGTCCAGCGACGTCGACGGCACGTTCGTGTTCGCGGCGTCGTCCGACCCGGCGAGCCTCGACCCCGCGTTCGCGCAGGACGGCGAGACCTTCCGCGTCTCGCGTCAGATCTTCGAGGGACTCGTCGGCACCGAGCCCGGCACGGCCGACCCGGCTCCGCTCCTGGCCGAGAAGTGGGAGTCGTCGGAAGACGGCATGAGCCACACGTTCACCCTCAAGGAGGGTGTGACCTTCCACGACGGCACTCCGTTCAACGCCGAGGCCGTGTGCGCGAACTTCGACCGCTGGTACAACTGGACCGGTCTCGCCGCCTCCGAGGCGCTGGGCTACTACTACAACAAGCTCTTCAAGGGCTACGCGTCCGACCCCACGAACGCCGTGTACAAGTCGTGCACGCCCGACGGCGACTACTCGGTCACGATCGACCTCAACAAGCCGTTCGCCGGCTTCGTCGCCTCGCTCTCGCTCCCCGCGTTCGGCATGCAGAGCCCCTCCGCGATGTCGGAGTTCGGCGCCGACGACGTGAGCGGCACCGCCGAGGCGCCCGTGCTGTCCGAGTACGCCATGGGCCACCCGGTCGGCACCGGACCCTTCCAGTTCGAGGAGTGGTCTCCGGGCGAGCAGGTCACGCTCAAGGCCTACGGCGACTACTGGGGTGAGGCTGGTCAGGTCGACGAGATCATCTTCCGCACCATCGACGACCCGACGGCCCGCCGTCAGGCCCTCGAGTCTGGCTCGATCGACGGCTACGACCTCGTCGGCCCCGCCGACACGAAGGCCCTCGAGGACAAGGGCTTCACGATGGTCTCGCGTCCGCCCTTCACCATCCTCTACCTGGCGTTCAACCAGGCCATCCCCGAGCTGCAGGACCCGAAGGTCCGCGAGGCGCTCTCCTACGCCATCGACAAGGACGCCCTGATCAGCCAGGTGCTGCCCGAGGGCACCGAGAAGGCGATCGAGTTCGTGCCCGACACCGTCAACGGCTACAACCCCGACGTCACGACGTACGACTTCGATCCCGAGAAGGCCAAGTCCCTGCTCGCCGAGGCCGGCTACACCGAGGCGAACCCGCTGAAGCTCGAGTTCGACTACCCGGTCAACGTCTCGCGTCCGTACATGCCGGACCCCGAGCAGATCTTCACCGTGCTCTCGTCGCAGCTCGCCGACGTCGGCGTGGAGACCACCCCGGTGTCGCAGGAGTGGGGCGAGTACCTCGACCGCATCACCGGCACCTCGGACCACGGCATCCACCTGCTCGGCTGGACCGGCGACTACAACGACACCGACAACTTCGTCGGCGTGTTCTTCGGTCAGCAGAGCGCGGAGTGGGGCTTCGACAACCCCGAGCTGTTCCAGAAGCTCGACGAGGCGCGCGGCGTCCCGAGCCTCGAGGACCAGACGGCCCTGTACGAGGACATCAACGAGATGGTGGCGCAGTTCATCCCCGGTGTGCCGCTCGCGCACCCGGCGCCCACTCTCGCGTTCGACTCGCGCGTGAAGAGCTACCCGGCCAGCCCGGTAAACGACGAGGTCTTCACGGACATCGTCCTCACCAAGTAACAGGCTGACGCCAACAGGTCGTCGAGCGAGGAGCGAAGCGACGAGACGAAACGCAGGGACCCGTGCGGAACCTGCGTTTCGTCTCGCTCCGCTCGCTCGACGACCACCGGTTAGGAGACCTCTTTGCTGCGCACCATCGGCAGGCGACTGCTGTTCCTCATCCCCACCCTGATCGGCCTCAGCATCCTGCTGTTCGCCTGGGTCAGGGCCCTCCCCGGCGGCCCGGCCGTCGCGCTCCTCGGCGAGAAGGCGACACCCGAGGCGGTCGCCAGGATCAACGAGCTCTACGGGTTCGACCGCCCCATCCTCGAGCAGTACTTCGTGTGGGCGTCCCGCCTGCTGCAGGGCGACTTCGGCACCTCGATCCAGACGAACCGCCCGGTGATGGAGGAGTTCTTCCGGCGCTTTCCCGCGACGATCGAGCTGAGCGTCATGGCGCTCATCTTCGCGGTGGGCGTCGGCATCCCGCTCGGATACTGGGCCGCCCGCCGCCACGGCAGGTTCACCGACCATGCGTCGGTCGTGCTGAGCCTCATCGGCATCACCATCCCGGTGTTCTTCCTCGCGTTCATCCTCAAGTACGTGTTCGCGGTGCAACTCGGCTGGCTGCCGTCCGACGGCCGGCAGGACCCCCGCATAGACGCGACCCACGTGACGGGGTTCTACGTGTGGGACGGCCTCATCACCGGCGAGTTCGACGCCTCGTGGGACGCCATCCTGCACCTGATCCTCCCGGCGCTCGCGCTGGGGACCATCCCGCTCGCGATCATCGTGCGCATCACGAGGGCCAGCGTGCTCGAGGTGCAGAACGCCGACTTCGTGCGCACCGGACGTGCGAAGGGCGTCGGATCGACGACCCTCCGCAATCGGTTCATCCTCCGCAACGCCATGTTGCCCGTGGTCACCACCATCGGCCTGCAGACGGGGCTGCTCATCTCGGGAGCCGTGCTCACAGAGACCGTCTTCGCCTTCCCGGGCATCGGCTCGTTCCTGGCGAGGGCGATCTTCACGAGGGACTTCCCGGTGCTGCAGGGGTTCATCATCTTCATCGCCATCGCCTACGCGCTGATAAACCTCGCGGTCGACGTGTCGTACAGCCTGATCGATCCGAGAGTGCGGGTGCAGTGATGACCGGCGTGACCCACCTGAACACCCACGGAGAGGAGGCGGTGTCATGAGCATCTCGCTCCCGCCCGCCCAGGGCCCCTCGGCCGCCGGCGGCGAGGTCGTCGACACCGTCGCCGTCGCGCAGGCCGGCCTCAAGGAAGGCCCCGGCGGATTCTGGCGCGACGTCTTCCGTCGCCTGCGTCGCAACCCGACGGCGTGGATCGGCGCGGCCATCGTGCTGGCGTTCGTCCTCGTCGCGGCCCTCGCCCCGCTGCTGGCTCCGTACCCGGAGACGGCGCTGCCCGGAGCGAAGAACATCACCCCGACGTACATCCCCGGACCGGGCGAGCTGCCGGAGTTCCCGCTCGGGCTCGACCGCTTCGGCGGCGACGTGCTGTCGAAGCTCATCTGGGGTGCCCAGGCCTCGCTGCTCGTCGGCGTGATCTCGACGGCCCTCGGTCTCATCGGCGGCATGCTGCTCGGGCTCATCGCCGGCACGTTCGGCGGCTGGGTCGACACGGTCATCATGCGCGTCGTCGACATCATCCTCTCGGTGCCGAACCTGCTGCTCGCGGTGTCGATCGCGGCGATCCTCGGGCAGACGCCGTTCGCGGTGATGATCGCGATCGGAGCCTCTCAGGTGCCGATCTTCGCCCGCCTGCTGCGTGCCTCGATGCTGCAGCAGCGGTCGAGCGACTACGTGCTCTCGGCGCAGACCCTGGGTCTCGGCCGTGGTCGCATCACGATGTCGCACGTGCTGCCCAATGCGATCGGCCCGGTGATCGTGCAGGGCACGCTGACGCTCGCCACCGCCGTGATCGACGCCGCAGCGCTGTCGTTCCTCGGCCTCGGCGGCGGGCGCCCGGAGACGGCCGAATGGGGGCGGATGCTGACCTACGCCCAGAACGAGCTGGCGATCGCGCCGTGGCTGGCGTTCCTCCCCGGTATCTGCATCGCGGTCACCGCGCTCGGCTTCACCCTGTTCGGTGAAGCGCTGCGCGAGGCCATGGACCCGAGGACGAGGGCGCGATGAACGACCACGGCATCATGGAACAGAACAAGGAGGATCGGATGCCGAGCGCTCCGCTGCTGTCGGTCGAGGGCCTCGCCGTCGACTTCGCCACCATGGACGGCGTCGTGCACGCCGTCGAGGGGGTGGACCTCGAGATCGCACCCGGCGAGACCGTCGCGATCGTCGGTGAGTCGGGGTCGGGGAAGTCCACGACGGCCATGGCGATCATCGGCCTGCTCGCAGGCGGAGGCCGCGTGGCCGCCGGCAGCATCCGCCTCGACGGACGCGAGATCGCGCACGCGTCGGAGAACGAGCTGCGCACGATCAGGGGCCGCGACATCGGCATGGTCCCGCAGGACCCTATGTCGAACCTCAACCCGGTGGCGAAGATCGGCACGCAGGTCGCCGAGACGCTGCTCGCACACGGCCTCGCCACGCGGCAGAACGTGCAGGAGAAGGTGGTCGAGGCGTTGAGCGCCGCCGGCCTGCCGGACCCCGAGCGCCGCGCCAAGCAGTACCCGCACGAGTTCTCGGGCGGCATGCGCCAGCGCGCGCTCATCGCGATCGGCCTGGCCTGCAAGCCGCGTCTGCTCATCGCCGACGAGCCGACGAGTGCGCTGGATGTCACCGTGCAGCAGACGATCCTCGACCAGATCGGTGCGATGACCCGCGAGCTCGGCACCGCAGTGCTGCTCATCACGCACGACCTCGGCCTGGCGGCGGAGCGCGCGGAGCGCGTCGTCGTGATGCACCGCGGTCGCGTGGTGGAGCAGGGGCCGGCCAGACAGATCCTCGAGGCTCCGCAGCATCCGTACACGCAGTCGCTCGTGAAGGCGGCGCCGTCCGTCGCCGCCGCGCGACTGCGCCCTGAGGCGTTCCAGGTCGCCGAGCGCGCCGCAGACGATCGCGAGCCGGGTGAGGATGCGGGCGCGCAGCGCCCCGCCGACAACATCGTCGAGATCGAGAACCTCACCAAGGTGTACCCGGTGCGCGGGCAGAAGGACGACTTCGTCGCGGTGAACGACGTGTCGCTCGCCATCCCGCGCGGCGAGACGGTGGCGATCGTGGGGGAGTCCGGGTCGGGCAAGACCACGACCGCGCGGATGCTGCTGAAGATCATCGAGCCGACGAGCGGTCTCATCCGCTTCGAGGGCAAGGACGTGTCGTCGCTCAGCAAGGCGGAGACGAAGGACTTCCGTCAACGCGTGCAGCCGATCTTCCAGGACCCGTACTCGAGTCTCAATCCGATGTTCACGATCGAGCGGCTCATCTCCGAGCCGCTGGACTTCTACCGGCGGGGGAGCGGAGCGGATCGTCGCACGCGCGTGCGGCAGCTGCTCGACGACGTGGCGCTGCCGCAGTCGATGCTCACGCGCTACCCGTCAGAGCTGTCCGGCGGCCAGCGCCAGCGCGTGGCGATCGCCAGGGCGCTCGCCCTGTCGCCCGACCTGATCGTGTGCGACGAGCCGGTGTCGGCTCTCGACGTGCTGGTGCAGGACCAGATCCTCACGCTGCTCGGCGACCTGCAGCGCGAGTACGGCCTGAGCTACCTGTTCATCTCGCACGACCTCGCGGTGGTCCGCCTGATCAGCGATTACGTGTGCGTGATGAAGGACGGGGTGCTCGTGGAGGCCGCCTCCTCGGAGGAGATCTTCACGAACCCTCGGGACCCGTACACGCGGCGCCTGCTCGCCTCGATCCCGGGCAACGAGCTGAACATCGCGTCCTGACGGCGGCCGTCCTCGACCGGTTCCGGATGCTTTTACCGCAGCATCCGGAATTGGTCAAGGATTGAGCTTGCCATGTCGCACAATCGCGTCTATAGTTGGTAGTTGCGCTCGCTTCTCCGTGCCCTCATATGGTGGTCGGCATCCGTTGAGCTTCTGAGCGCGCAACTCCACCTGACGACAAAGGAATCGAGAAGCCCTGCGGGGCTCACGGAGGTTATTCCCTTGGCTGCTGCTCGCAACGCATCCACATCCACCACCACCAAGAACGGACGCGGAGCATCCCGCCTCTCGTTCGCCAAGATCTCCGACACGCTGACGGTCCCCGACCTTCTCGCCCTGCAGACCGAGTCCTTCGGTTGGCTCGTCGGCAACGACGCCTGGAAGGCGCGTGTCGAAGAGGCCAAGCAGGCCGGTCGCACCGACGTCAACGAGGTCTCCGGACTCGGGGAGATCTTCGAGGAGATCTCCCCGATCGAGGACCTCGGCGAGACGATGCAGCTCTCGTTCACGAACCCGTACCTCGAGCCCGAGAAGTACTCGATCGAGGAGTGCAAGGAGCGCGGCAAGACCTACGCCGCCCCGCTGTACGTCGAGGCCGAGTTCATGAACCACCTCACCGGTGAGATCAAGACCCAGACGGTCTTCATGGGCGACTTCCCGCTGCAGACCGACAAGGGCACGTTCATCATCAACGGCTCCGAGCGCGTCGTCGTGTCGCAGCTCGTGCGCTCGCCCGGTGTCTACTTCGACAAGACCCCCGACAAGACGTCCGACAAGGACATCGTGTCGGCGCGCGTGATCCCGAGCCGCGGTGCATGGCTCGAGTTCGAGATCGACAAGCGCGACCAGGTCGGCGTCCGCATCGACCGCAAGCGCAAGCAGTCGGTCACCGTCTTCCTCAAGGCCCTGGGCATGTCGAGCGAGGAGATCCTCGCCGAGTTCGCCGGCTTCCCCTCGATCGAGGAGACCCTGGCGAAGGACACCATCGTCACCAAGGAAGACGCACTGCGCGACATCTACCGCAAGCTGCGTCCGGGCGAGCAGGTGGCCGCCGAGGCCGCCCGCGCGCTCCTCGACAACTTCTACTTCAACCCGAAGCGCTACGACCTGGCGAAGGTCGGCCGGTACAAGATCAACCACAAGCTCGGTCTCGACGCCCCGCTCACCGACTCGGTGCTCACGGTCGAGGACATCGTCGCGACGATCAAGTACCTGGTCCGCATCCACGCCGGTGTCGAGTCGTTCGACGGCATCCGCTCGGGCAAGCAGGCCGAGATCCGCATCGCGACCGACGACATCGACAACTTCGGCAACCGTCGCATCCGCGCGGTCGGCGAGCTGATCCAGAACCAGGTCCGCACCGGTCTGTCCCGCATGGAGCGCGTCGTCCGCGAGCGCATGACCACGCAGGACATCGAGGCGATCACGCCGCAGACCCTGATCAACGTGCGCCCCGTCGTCGCCGCGATCAAGGAGTTCTTCGGAACGTCGCAGCTGTCGCAGTTCATGGACCAGAACAACCCGCTCGCGGGTCTGACCAACAAGCGCCGTCTCTCGGCTCTCGGCCCCGGTGGTCTGAGCCGTGACCGCGCCGGCGTCGAGGTCCGTGACGTCCACCCGTCGCACTACGGCCGCATGTGCCCGATCGAGACCCCTGAAGGCCCGAACATCGGTCTGATCGGTGCTCTCGCGACGTTCGCGCGCATCAACTCGTTCGGTTTCATCGAGACCCCGTACCGCAAGGTCGTCGACGGTGTCGTGACCGAGCAGATCGACTACCTCACGGCATCCGAGGAGGTCGACTTCAACATCGCGCAGGCCAACGCGCCGCTCGATGCGAAGGGTCGCTTCCGCGAGAGCCACGTGCTCGCACGCCCGAAGGGCGGCAGCGGTGAGGTCGACCTCTTCCTGCCGGAGGAGATCGGCTACATCGACGTCTCGCCGCGCCAGATGGTGTCGGTCGCGACCTCGCTCGTGCCGTTCCTCGAGCACGACGACGCACAGCGCGCGCTCATGGGCGCCAACATGCAGCGTCAGGCCGTGCCGCTGCTGCGCAGCGACTCGCCGCTCGTCGGAACCGGTATGGAGGGCTACACCGCCATCGACGCCGGTGACGTGCTCACCGCCGAGAAGGCCGGTGTCGTCTCCGAGGTCTCCGCGGACCGCGTCGTCGTCATGCTCGACGAGGGCGGCACGCAGGAGTACCACCTGCGCAAGTTCGACCGCTCGAACCAGGGCACGTCGTACAACCAGAAGGTCGTCGTCAGCGCCGGTGAGCGCGTCGAGGTCGGAGAGGTCATCGCCGATGGCCCCGCCACCGAGAACGGCGAGCTGGCACTCGGGAAGAACCTCCTCGTCGCGTTCATGACGTGGGAGGGCTACAACTTCGAGGACGCCATCATCCTCAGCCAGGACCTGGTGAAGGACGACACCCTCTCCTCGATCCACATCGAGGAGTACGAGGTCGACGCCCGCGACACGAAGCTCGGCAAGGAGGAGATCACCCGTGACCTCCCCAACGTCAGCCCCGAACTCCTGAAGGACCTCGACGAGCGCGGCATCATCCGCATCGGCGCCGAGGTCCGCCCCGGCGACATCCTCGTCGGCAAGGTCACGCCTAAGGGCGAGACCGAGCTGTCGGCCGAGGAGCGCCTGCTCCGCGCGATCTTCAACGAGAAGAGCCGCGAGGTCCGTGACACCTCCCTGAAGGTGCCCCACGGTGAGCAGGGCACGATCATCGCCGTCAAGGAGTTCAACGCCGAGGACGGCGACGACGAGCTCGGCTCCGGCGTGAACCGCCGCGTCGTGGTCTACATCGCCCAGAAGCGCAAGATCACCGAGGGTGACAAGCTCGCCGGCCGTCACGGCAACAAGGGTGTCATCGCGAAGATCCTGCCGATCGAGGACATGCCGTTCCTCGCCGACGGAACCCCGGTCGACATCGTCCTCAACCCGCTCGGCATCCCCGGTCGAATGAACTTCGGCCAGGTCCTCGAGACCCACCTCGGGTGGATCGCGAAGCAGGGCTGGAAGGTCGAGGGCACCCCCGAGTGGGCCGTCAAGCTGCCCGAGCAGGCGCTGGAGGCCGCACCAGGCACGAAGGTCGCCACGCCGGTGTTCGACGGTGCGAGCGAGGAGGAGATCTCCGGTCTCCTCGACTCGACGCTTCCGACGCGCGACGGTGTGCGCCTGATCGACTCGAGCGGAAAGACGCAGCTGTTCGACGGTCGCTCCGGCGAGCCGTTCCCTGCGCCGATCTCGGTGGGCTACATGTACATCCTGAAGCTGCACCACCTGGTCGACGACAAGATCCACGCGCGTTCGACCGGCCCGTACTCGATGATCACCCAGCAGCCGCTCGGTGGTAAGGCGCAGTTCGGTGGTCAGCGCTTCGGTGAGATGGAGGTGTGGGCCCTCGAGGCCTACGGCGCGGCATACGCGCTCCAGGAGCTCCTCACGATCAAGTCCGACGACATCCTCGGCCGCGTCAAGGTGTACGAGGCGATCGTCAAGGGCGAGAACATCCAGGAGCCCGGCATCCCCGAGTCCTTCAAGGTGCTCATGAAGGAGATGCAGTCCCTCTGCCTGAACGTCGAGGTCCTCTCGGCCGACGGCACGGCTGTCAACCTCCGCGACACCGACGACGAGGCCTTCCGCGCAGCGGAAGAGCTCGGAATCAACATCTCCAGCCGCTTCGAGGCCGCCTCGATCGACGAGATCTAAACGCCTCGACGGGCTCAGCGCCGCATCGCCGCTGAGCCCGCCGAAGCCCGATTTCTCAAAAGAATTCCGACACAGGAGAACTAGTGCTCGACGCAACAACCTTCGATGAGCTTCGCATCGGCCTGGCCACCGCTGACCACATCCGCGCGTGGTCGTACGGCGAGGTCAAGAAGCCTGAGACCATCAACTACCGCACCCTGAAGCCGGAGAAGGACGGCCTCTTCGGGGAGCAGATCTTCGGCCCCTCCCGCGACTGGGAGTGCGCCTGTGGCAAGTACAAGCGCGTCCGCTTCAAGGGCATCGTCTGCGAGCGCTGCGGCGTGGAGGTCACCAAGTCCTCCGTCCGTCGTGAGCGCATGGGCCACATCGAGCTCGCCGCACCCGTCACCCACATCTGGTACTTCAAGGGCGTGCCCTCGCGCCTCGGCTACCTGCTCGACATGGCGCCGAAGGACCTCGAGAAGGTCATCTACTTCGCCGCCTACATGGTCATCTCGGTCGACGAGGAAGCTCGTCACCGCGACCTGGGCACGCAGGAGAACAACATCCGTCTCGAGCTGAAGACGCTCGGCGACCGTCGCGACTCGAAGATCGCGGAGCGCCTGGCCAAGCTGGAGGAGGAGCTCGCCGCTCTCGAGGCGGAGGGTGCCAAGGCCGACCAGAAGAAGAAGGTCAAGGACGCCGCCGAGAAGGAGATGTCGCTCATCCGCAAGGGTGCCGACGAGGCGATCGCCAAGCTCGAGCGCGTGTGGGAGGACTTCCGCACGCTCGAGGTCGGCGCACTCCGCCCCGAGGACGACGTCTTCCACGAGCTGCAGGACCGCTTCGGTCAGTACTTCGAGGCCTACATGGGCGCGGAGTCGATCCAGCGTCGTCTGCAGTCGTTCGACCTGGCCGCCGAGGCGGAGAGCCTGCACCTGCAGATCTCCGAGGGCAAGGGCCAGCGCAAGATCCGTGCGATCAAGCGCCTCAAGGTCGTCAACTCGTTCCTGGAGACCGGCATGAGCCCGGCCGCCATGGTCCTCGACGTCGTGCCGGTGATCCCGCCGGAGCTGCGTCCGATGGTGCAGCTCGACGGTGGCCGCTTCGCGACCTCCGACCTGAACGACCTCTACCGTCGTGTGATCAACCGCAACAACCGTCTTCGTCGTCTGATCGACCTCGGCGCCCCCGAGATCATCGTCAACAACGAGAAGCGGATGCTGCAGGAGGCCGTCGACGCGCTGTTCGACAACGGCCGCCGCGGTCGTCCCGTCACCGGTACCGGCAACCGCGCCCTGAAGTCCCTCAGCGACATGCTGAAGGGTAAGCAGGGTCGTTTCCGTCAGAACCTGCTCGGCAAGCGCGTCGACTACTCGGGCCGTTCGGTCATCGTCGTCGGCCCGCAGCTGAAGCTGCACCAGTGCGGTCTGCCCAAGCAGATGGCTCTCGAGCTCTTCAAGCCGTTCGTCATCAAGCGTCTGATCGACCTCGGTCACTCGCAGAACATCAAGGCTGCGAAGCGCGCCGTCGAGCGCACCCGTCCCGAGGTCTGGGACGTGCTCGAGGAGATCATCCGCGAGCGCCCCGTGCTGCTTAACCGTGCGCCCACGCTGCACCGTCTCGGCATCCAGGCGTTCGAGCCGCAGCTCGTCGAGGGCAAGGCCATCCAGCTGCACCCGCTCGTCTGCGCGGCGTTCAACGCCGACTTCGACGGTGACCAGATGGCCGTGCACCTGCCGCTGTCGGTCGAGGCTCAGGCCGAGGCCCGCGTGCTGATGCTCGCGTCGAACAACATCCTGAAGCCGTCCGACGGCCGTCCGGTCACCCTGCCTTCGCAGGACATGATCATCGGTCTGCACCACCTGACCACGGTCAAGGAGGGTGCGTCCGGCGAGGGCCGTGCGTTCGGTTCGGTCGGCGAGGCGCAGCTGGCGTACGACGAGGGCACGCTCGACCTGCAGGCGAAGGTCCGCATCCGCATCCCGGGTCTGACCTTCCTCGAGGGCGAGGCTCCCGAGGGCTACGACAAGCACGGTCTGGTCGACGCTTCGCTCGGACAGGCGATCTTCAACGACGCGCTGCCGAAGGGCTACCCCTTCGTCCGCGAGCAGGCCGACAAGGGCAAGCTGTCGCAGATCGTCAACAAGCTGGCCGAGGAGTACCCCAAGGTCGAGACGGCGGCGACGCTGGACCGCATCAAGGACGCCGGTTTCTACTGGGCCACGCGCTCGGGTGTGACCGTCGCCCTGAGCGACATCCTCACCCCGCCGAACAAGGCGGAGATCGTCGCCGGCTACGAGAAGCAGGCCGCGAAGGTCCAGTCGCAGTACGAGAAGGGCCTCACGACCGACGCCGAGCGTCGTCAGGAGCTCATCAAGATCTGGACCGAGGCGACCGACGAGGTCCAGGCTGCGATGAAGGCGCACTTCCCGCAGGACAACACCATCAACCGCATGGTGTCGTCGGGTGCTCGTGGTAACTGGCTGCAGATCCGGAACATCGCCGGTATGCGCGGTCTCGTGAACAACCCCAAGGGTGAGATCATCCCCCGTCCGATCATCTCCTCGTACCGCGAGGGTCTGTCGGTCGCGGAGTACTTCATCGCGACGCACGGTACCCGTAAGGGTCTCGCCGACACCGCTCTGCGTACCGCCGACTCGGGTTACCTGACCCGTCGTCTGGTGGACGTCTCGCAGGACGTCATCATCCGCGAAGAGGACTGCGGCACGTCGAAGGGCCTCGAGCTCCCGATCGCCGCTCCGAACGCCGCGGGCGAGCTGGTGCGCGACGCGAACGTCGAGAACTCGGTGTTCGCTCGCACCCTGGCGTCCGACGTCGTCGACAGCAAGGGCGAGGTCCTCGCCGCTGCCGGTGACGACGTGGGCGACGTGCTCATCGACAAGCTGGTCGAGGCGGGTGTCGAGACCATCAAGGTGCGCTCGGTGCTGACCTGCGACTCCGCCGTCGGTGTCTGCGCGCAGTGCTACGGCCGTTCGCTGGCGACGGGCAAGACCGTCGACATCGGCGAGGCCGTCGGCATCATCGCGGCCCAGTCGATCGGTGAGCCCGGTACCCAGCTGACGATGCGTACGTTCCACACCGGTGGTTCGGCGTCGGCGGATGACATCACCCAGGGTCTGCCGCGTGTCCAGGAGCTCTTCGAGGCCCGTACCCCCAAGGGTGCGTCGCCGATCGCGGAGGCCGACGGTCGCATCACGATCGACGAGACCGACAAGGCCAAGAAGGTCATCCTGACGCCCGACAACGGCGACGAGCCCGTCGTCTACCCGGTGCTGAAGCGTGCGACCCTCCTCGTCGAGGACGGGCAGCACGTCACGGTCGGTCAGCCCCTGCAGGTCGGCACGCTCGACCCCAAGGAGGTCATGCGCGTCATGGGTGCTCGCGAGGTGCAGCGTTACCTCGTCGGCGGCGTCCAGGGCGTCTACCGCTCGCAGGGTGTGCCGATCCACGACAAGCACATCGAGGTCATCGTCCGCCAGATGCTCCGCAAGGTCACCGTCGTCGATCACGCCGACACGACCCTGCTGCCGGGTGAGATGGTCGACCTCAAGCGCTACCAGTCGATCAACCGCGAGGCCGTGGCAGAGGGCAAGCGCCCCGCGTCCGGTCGTCCGGAGCTGATGGGTATCACGAAGGCGTCGCTCGCGACCGAGTCGTGGCTGTCGGCCGCGTCCTTCCAGGAGACGACCCGCGTTCTCACGCAGGCCGCCATGGAGGGCAAGCGCGACCCGCTGGTCGGTCTCAAGGAGAACGTCATCATCGGTAAGCTCATCCCCGCCGGAACCGGTCTCTCGAAGTACCGCGACGTCACGGTCGAGGCCACCGAGGAAGCCAAGAGCGAGCGCTACCCGAACCGGATCTTCGCATCCGACGGTGCGTACGCCGACGGCGACTTCGGCTACGTCGACTTCGACGCGTTCTCGACGGACGACATCACCCCCGGTACCTACAACTGAGGTACTGACTGACTGAGAAGGCCCCGGGCATCCGCCCGGGGCCTTCTTCGTGTGTGCGGCGGAGTCAATCGAAGAGGTGCGCGATGATGCTCGACGTGTAGCCGGTGGGGGCGAGGTTGGAGTAGGTCGTGTCGATGAGGATGTCGTCGCGCCAGAACAGCGTGCGACCGTCGGTCACGGGGTACTGCGGGTCCGGCCAGGTCTTCTCGCAGCGCGTGCCGCCGTCGGGGGTGAAGCACGAGAAGCCCTCGTTCGCGACGAGTGCGTTGAGCATGTCGAGTGCCGGCCCGCGGTTCATGCGGGAGATGGTGGTCACGAGGCCCGTGGTGTCGGCGCGCGGGTCGCGCCAGATGCAGGTGAGGGTGCCGTCTTCGCCGACGCCCGACGGGCCGAATGCGGCGTCGTTCAGCGGCGTCTCGCCGAGCTGCGACAGCACGTCCTCGGAGAGGATGGCGCGGCAGTCGGTCGGCAGCTCGACGGCGTCGCCCGTGGGCGTCGGAGTGGGGGTGGGGGAGGCGGTCTCGTCGGGCGACGCGCTGGATGCGGACGGCGAGGGTTTCGCGTCGGATCCGCCGGACGTGTCCGCCCCGCAGCCGGTGAGCGCGACGAGGAGCACCAGGGCAGCCGCGCTGGCGGCGAGTCGTCGGTTCATGCGCTCACCGTACCGCCCCTGGTCGGACACCGGCGACACTGACATGCCGCGAGCTGACGGCTGCGCGACCGGTAATCTCGGCTGAATGAGCACTGATTCCCCCGCGCCGACCGCCGTCGTCATCGGCGACGCCCTCATCGACGAGATCCGGGATGCCGGTGGCGTCCGCGAACTGGTCGGCGGCGCGGCCCTGAACGTTGCTGTCGGTCTGCGGCGTCTGGGCGTGCCGACGACGCTGATCGCCATGGTGGGCGACGACGAGGCGGGTGCGCACATCCGCGAATACCTCGGCGACCACGACGTGCGTCTGATCGAGAGCGAGGCACCCCTCGGGTCGTCGCGTGCGATCGTGCAGCGGGCGGCCAACGGCGAGCCCGTGTACCTGTTCAACGAGGCGGCGCAGCGGCGCAGCATCCGCTACTCCGACGATGCACGCAGCGCGATCGCCGATGCCGCGCTGGTCGCGGTGAGCTGCTTCCCCTTCGACGTGCCCGCCGAGGTCGACGCGTTGGCGGATGCCGTCGGCGGCGCGCGTCTGGCGATCGATCCGAACCCCCGGTCGGGCATGCTCAGCGACCGCGCCGAGTTCGTCCGCGGCTTCGAGCGGCTGGCCGCGGATGCCGAGATCGTGAAGGTCGGCGCCGACGACGCGGCGCTGCTCTACGACGGCGACCTCGACGCGCTGCGCGAGCGCCTGCGCGAGTTCGGCGTCAGCGCGGTCCTCGCCACGGCCGGTGCCGACGGCGCGACGCTGGAATCGGATGCCGGGGCCGTGCATGCCCCGATTTCGTCGTTGCCGGGGCGGGTCGTCGACACCGTCGGCGCCGGCGATGCCACCCTCGCCGCCGTGTCGGCGGGCCTGGTCGACGGCACGCCGACCGACCGGGCGGGATGGCTCGCACTGCTCGAGCGGGCCATGGATGTCGCCGCGGCGACCGTGCGCGCCGAGGGCGGTCTGCTGCGCACGCCCGAGTCGCTGCGCGAGGGGGAGAAGGGCGTGCACGGCAGCTGACCGCTCGATTTCTCCGGCCCGCCGCATCCGGGTATGATTATGACTCGTGCCCCCGGTTGGCTGTCGAAGTCGGACGGGTGTGCAATGGCGAGTTACCCAAGCGGCCAAAGGGATCTGACTGTAAATCAGACTGCACTGCATTCGGGGGTTCGAATCCCTCACTCGCCACCGAGGGGTGTTGGTACATCTCGGAAAATTTATTCAGGAAACTCTCAAGAGAACGAGAAACGCCCCCGACCTCGGGGGCGTTTCTCGTTCCCTGTTCGTCAGTGGCCTATGCGCCGCGACTTCGGCCGCGCTAGATGGTGCTGGCTGATGCCGCAGTACCACTCAAACGCATGCGAAATCCTTCGGTAGCGCGATGGTGATGTGAAGTGGGACTGCCCTGCACCTTTATGTGCGTAGCTCTTCGGTCGCCTCACGCCGGTTTCGGCGGTCGCGCAAGTACAGGCGAGCCTTCGCTGTCGTCTTTCGACTGCGATGGCTGCGCGCGGCCGGCGGTGTGATGCCGTCTTCGATCTCTCCCGCCCGCTCATCTCGTTCGAGGAGGAAGTCACGGATCCGTTGGAGGTTGGCAGCGGCGACGGTCATGACCTGCAGGAATGCCTGCGCCGCCGGGCCGCGCATGCGTCGCCGCCCGGGCGCGTACAAAGCGAAGGTCGAGTCGTTCTTCACATAGTTGTTGGCGGACTCGGACTGAGCGCGCACGTACCCGTAGTACCTCTCCCACTCGTCGGTGCCGTACTGGTAGTACTGCCCGTACTTACCCTCGTCGCGGAGATCGAAGGTCACGCTGACCTTGTTCGTGCATAGCTTGCCGGGGGCTTGCGGTTGGTTCAGGATGGGCAGAAGAACGCGGTCAGGCCGGTGGGCGTGAGGGTTCGGTTTGAGGTCGCACGAGACGGTGGGTGATACGCCCGCTGCGGGACACATCTTCGGAGTCTTCCCACGCGCGTCAGTGCCATCGTGGTCCCGAAGCAGGAAAGGTGTCCGCTGGTTGATAAGTGTCTTCCAGCGAAGTTTCCGCAGACGCTGACGTTCCTTCCGGTCGACGTTGGTGAGATGCTCGTTCTCGTCGTCTGCCTTGTTCCCTCGTCGATAGTTCATGGTGGCGTTGATGAGGTCCGGGTGTTGCGCCATGCTCGGGCAATACCAGTTGCCTTCCACCATGATGGCGCCATGAGCATGCGCTTGGATGCCCAACGCGTACTCTTTCCCCGGGTAGTTCATGACCAGCTTGATTCCTCGCTCTCGGAGGTGGTCCTGGAGTTCCTCGGGTTTTCCTCCGGGGATGTAGGCCTGGTCGGTGACGAAGTGATCGATGGTGTGTCCGCGCTCTTCCAATGACTCGACGAGACGCCGCGCGGACACGGCCGGACCGACGCCGGGGCGATGCTGGTCGTAAGCGACGATGAGGAACGGGACCGCATCGGGCACGGCCGGGTCGTTCGAGGTCATCACTGCGAACTCGGCCTCTAGTGCGTACTCGCGGATCTTCGCGGGCTTATGGTCCTCGACGGGCTGATTCTTCGAGCCTCGAACGTAGAATCCGTGGTCTGGCTCGATTGAGACTTTTTCGTGAGGGAGTCTCCTCGCGAGTCGTGTTTTGGCGATGCCACGAGCGTGAACACGAAGTCGGGTGGCGTCGATACCGATGGTCATCTGAGCCGGCCGGTACCTTCTCGGGATCATCTTGTAGGTCGCTTCCAGTAGCTCGTTGAAGAAGATCCTTGCTCGTCGGGCCTTGGCATCGAGCTTCTCGTAATTCGTCTCCCGGTAGGCGAGCGCGTCCTTGTACTCCGCAAGGGTGAGGCAGCGGTGCCGTGTGGGGAGCCAGTACGCGTCGAATAGCTTGATGATGCGGAGGGTGGCGACTCGTGCTCGCTCATACGGGGCTTCGATGGACGCGAGAGGCTCGTAGCCTATGCCGAGCAATGCAGCTGTCTTGGGAGTGAGACGCCAGCGAAGAATGTCTTCGAGTCGACGTATGTGCATGGGCTGTTGCTCGGCAGCGATGACGAGCCAAAGGATCAGGGTCGCCCGGATGTTCAGGTAGGGCGGGCGTCCTCCCGGGTGTGTTCGATCCTGCGTCTCCCAGAGCTCGACGAGTTCCACGAGGTGGGATTCGTCTATGACGGCGGCCGCCTGCCTGATGGTGAGGACAGGTATGGGACCGCGCGCCGTCGGGTCGTGGCGAATTGTCTTGTCACGCACGCGCGGAGACCTTCGGTTGGTGTTCTGCATGAGCTCCCCGGAGGAACTCGAGTTCTTCGGCAGCGCTGTATGCGCGAACGTAGGCTTCTAATCGGCTTGGGAACCCTGTTGAAAGGGCGCCTGAGGCGCGGGCAATGACATCGACCGGCGTGCGGGCGTCAAGGTGACTCACTAGCCAGGTGTTGCGGAGTCGCAGTGGGACGGGGTTGATCTCGCCTTGCATGACATGTCGGAGGTTGTGCATCGTGCGTCCGTCACGCATCACGCTTCCTGGCGCGATGGCAAACTCGTCGTCGTCGGTTGCCTCTCTCACGCTGCGGAGCCAAGGCGACCACGTGATGAGCGCCGGGACGACGCGTTCCTTCCCCTTGCGCACGACGATGCCCATCTCCCCATCGGGTAGTTCCACGATGTGCGAGCCCTGAACCCCCAACATCTCTTTCGCCGTCAGTCCGCATCCCAGACCGAACGATGCGATGGCCGCGCAGTTCCGAGTTTTCTGAGACGTCGATTGATAGGAAGCCCACGCACGGATGAGTCGAATCTCCGCGGCCGAGTACGGCGCTTCCGACATGACGTTTATGCCCCGGAACATCACGGGGGCGTCGTGGATGTCGAACAGGCCCAGCAGGAGCGTCCGCTCCATGGCGGCATAGCGCGGAGCAACGGAGCCAGCCCGCTGCGACATGTAAAGATCGATGAGGCCTCTGCTCTGAGCCTGCTCTGGCGAGGTGACGAGTCCCGCACCCTTCGCCCAGTCGAGGTATCCAGTGAGAGCGCTGAGTGCACGCTCCACGTTCACCCGACGGGGGTCATGGAGTGAGCTACGAACGAGCTCTAGGACGAACGGTCGCATCCAATCCCAGATCTGGAGAGGTAGGCGAGGGCGGTAGGCGTCGAGGTATGCCCGATGAACAAAAGACGGCTTTGTCTCATTCATGTGCACAGCATGCGCTATGTGTCTTTTTAAAAACGACAGCGACACGCGCTGTACGTAGGCACTACCTTTGATCTCGTGATTCCTGCACCTCGCGACTTCCTCGTAGACCCAGCGCAGTTCGGGCGCGCCGGGGCGGAATGGCGGCCGGCGAAAACGATGGAAGAGAAGGCTCGAACTCGGGCGGCAAGGCTTCAGCATGACAGCATGATCCGCCTGCGGAATCATCTTGCCCGAGTCCACCTCACGCAAGGCGAGTATGCGGAGGCTATCGGTTGGCTTCGCGGTCGCCTGTCGCGAGTCTTGGTTGGACTCGTCTGGATCCCTCTGCTCGATCTCGAAGAGCTCCTGGAGACGATTGGGGAGTCGATTGCCTCCGTCAGCTTCGATTCGTTGCCCCCTTCGAGGCAAGCTGGCGTCATGAAGTTGGCGACCGCGGCATACCTGCGCTCTCAAAGCTATGTGCTCGTCGAGACGGAAGACGAAGAATTCAGAGTGCTGATGGAGCGTTTGCGCAACGCTTACCCGGAAATCTCTTGAGTCAAGCCTCCCACCATCGATCCGGGCAGTTGTGTCGCCGAATGTGGAGCTCATGATTGCACCTGCGGTGTGGGGCGCTACGGCGCGACCGACGGTAGGAACTTCTCGTACCTGACAAGCGCGTCCATGGAGGAGACGCCTGCCGCGTGCAGCAATTGGTGCATAGGTGCTCCCCTTGTGAGCTGCTCTACGATCCATGTCGCTCGCATGCGTTGGGTCGTCGGTCGGACGATTGCATCGCCCGCCCGGTCCACGAATACTGTGACAATGTTGCTGTGCCACCGTGCGCCGGGGCGGAACAGTCGCGCCGTGCGGCCTGTGCTGCTATCAGCGAGTTCTGCCAGCACGGGCGCCCAGTTCTCGCCAATGGGCACCGTCCGCGGGTGTCCGCCGCCCACCTGGACACTCGTGCCGCGGGTGGAGATGTCGCTGGCGCGTACGGCGCAGAGATCCCGCGTTGGCAGGCCTGCACCCAGACCGAGGGCTATCAATGCGAGAGCGGAGTGACGTCGATCTGCGGAGTTCTGATACTCGGCCCACGCGCTCAGCTCGAGGATCTGTGCCGCGCTGTATGGCTGCGACGGCTCAGCGGCGCGCAGTGGCGGCACTGGACGTAGAGCTTCGATGATTCCGAGCTGTTCGCCGACGCGGAACATCAAGGATCGTCGTCTACCTCGCGTAGAGGGAGACGATGTCGGCATGTTGTCGACCGCGTACGCGATGACGTCCCGTCTGAATAGCGTGTCCCGGTCCAGCGGGAAGCCTGCGATGTTGGCGCACCAGTCGACGTGATGAGCGACGGCGTTGATGACGGACTCGAAAGCGTAGGGGACCTTCGGTGCCACATCGTTGGTGACGGCGACTGTGAACTCGCGGATCCGCGCCCAGTCGCAGGCGGGGAGGTCGGGAGTGTAGGCGGGTTCGGTCATGGCTCTCCGATGTCAACGAAGCGATTTCAACGGAGCGTACTCCATGTAAAGCAGGACGTATATACCAGGACCTTCGCAGTTGCCTAACGCCACGCAGAGCAGCGCCCAACCAAGGCGTACTACGCGTACGCTGGGCCATGTGAAACGGGCCATGCGCATAGGGTGTGATTCTGCGGGTCTGTTCCACACTCTGGATAGCGATGTGGGACGACAAGAAGGCCAAGCAACTGGGTTCGGTGTTGCAGGATCTGAGGCACGCAAGGGGCCTGTCTCAGGAGTCTTTGGCGTACCAGGCTGGCATAACGAAGAACCAGCTGCAGCTCATCGAAGCGGGGCGTTCGACGGGTCGAAAGGGTGAGGCTGGACCGTCCAATCCTCGTATGGCGACACTCAGCGGGCTTGCCGACGTCTTGGGTACGTCCGTCGCCGACATCCTTGCGGAGTCCCGCATCTGAAGCAGCGACACTGCCGCGCCGCGCATACAGGGTGCACGGAGGCTTTTTCTGCCCCGTTCTCCGCGTTCGCCGACCGAGAGCCTGCCGAGCTGTCAGAGGATGAGCGCAACTCGCTGGAGTATTACTAGGCGTCCGTGAACTTGGCCGGAGGATTGGCGGTGGATTCGCCTCCCCGTCGTTGGTGCCTTATGGCCCAGAACGTCGGGAGGGTCGCCCACATGCTGGGGCGCGTACCGAACGTGGGTGACCCCGGCGCGACCCCGGAGATCCTCGAGTGGATCGCCGAACAAGGTCGGACGGAGCTGAATGCGTTCCAGCGGTGCGGCTAAGTGTGCTGCCGGGGATGTCGGTGGAGATGTGACAGAAATCCCGACCGTCTCAGACGATCCGAGGGTCGGCGAGGACGAACGGAATGATCTTGTTCTCCACCAGCTTGCGGAGCTTGTAGCTCTGCTTCGAGTTGATGGTGCTCTTGTCACGCTTCCCAAACATCTTGAGCAGGAACTCGAGGTCGTTCTCACCGTCATGGCCGTTGTAGCTGTCGGGCGTGAACACGCCTTCCTCGAAGAGGAACTTCAATGCCGCTCGAGAAAAGTACTCGGTCGTCATCTCTACACGCTTGCCGGCGTTAGCGGTGGCCTGCACAAGGGCGAGCTTGTGAAGCACGTCGACTCGACGGTTGAGGTCGGTCCGCCCGAAGTGGTTCACGCAGGAGCTGCCAATCGGGTACAGCTCCGCGCCGTTGACTTCGTTCGTGATCGTGTACATCCACAGCAGGCCCGTTTGCCCGCATACGCACACGCCATCGCTGGATGGGTGCTCTTCGAGGGACGTCACGTCCCACTCGAGAAGCGCCTTCTTCCATTTGTTTGCATCTGATGCCGCGATGACCGCGCTTCTCAGCACCTGAAAGTTCGCTGTTGTCCGCATGTTCGCCATCCCCAATCGGTCCGACTGTACAGCGCAGTCGCCGACAGGTGGCGGCTGCGCAACCCTTCCCGTCAGAAAGATCGACGCGGCACTGAGGCGACAGCTCTCATGAGTTCTCCTTCGACGCGGCGAGCTTGTCCAAGCGTGCCTTGATACCGCTGTCCTTGTACTTCGGGGGGCAGGCGTCCACGTACCGCTGCAGCACGGCGATCTCTTCATCGCGCTGCTTGAGCTTGCGGTGGATGATGGCGGCCTGTTCCGTATAGAACGGCGGTGGTGAGGTCTTCTCCCGCCGGGCGGAGTTTTCAGCGCCCTGGATCGCTGTGTAGCACAGAGCCAGTGCTTCCTCGAGGCGGCCGTCCCGCTTCAGCTGCTTGATCGGCTCGACGGCTTGGAGGTAGTGGAGTCCGTCGACCATCCCGGCCTTGAACTGGGCCGCGCGAGTCCCTCCTTCGGCCAGGGCTTCCTTCACCATCTGGTCCCTGCCCCGGTGCTGGGCAACGTTCTTCGCTGTCCGCGACAGTGGCGGACGCTTCGATTCAGACCACTGCCACTTCGGTGTCCCTGTGCCCAGCCATGCCCACGCTTCAACACGGAGGCCCTTTTCGAGCAACTGAGTGAAGATCTGCACACGGACCGGCTGGGCGCCGCTCGTCGAGAGGTCTACATCCTTCGCGACATACCCGGGGAGGTAGCCGACCCATTCGCCTTCGACGAGAACGATGACTGCGTTCGTGTCGACGGGATTGTCGGGCTCGCGTTGAATGACCCCATCGAGTTCGAGATACCCGTTGTCGTCAGGGTCGAGGCGCTCGACGAGCCGCGTGATGGACTCGCGAGCCCCGGTCATCGTGCCGGCGAGCTGAACGAGGTCAGGCACGGTGCTCCGGTACTCGACGAAGACGGTAATCTCTGCCCGGGACGTCGCCGGACTCTGTGTCACGGCCTGGGTCTTCGGCTCACTCTTCGCGAACAGGCGCTTCAGTATGCTCACGGCGTCATCCTCGCAGACGTGACCAACAAGTGGTCGACACCGGTCAGAAGTCGGCGCGGCCTTCGCGGTCGATGTCGAGGGCCGTGCGGTCTTTCGCCCACGCCTCGAGCGCGGAATCGAGCTGCCGGCGAAGCCAGACAGCCGTCTGCGCGGACTTGGGTGTGGCTGAAAGCTGCCAGAGGCGCTGGTCGACGGAGCCGGTCAGGTTGGCAGCGGGAGATGTGGAAGTCTTCATGATGTTCGATCCTGGTCAAGCGCCGGCGGGTGCGTAGTCGGCGGCGCGGAGAAGGTGGCGGAGCTCTACAAGCAGATCCTCATCGATGGTCTTCTGCCGCGGCGGCGAGACGACAATGGTCTCGGTACCGACCGTGATTTTGACTTTGCTGTTGTGCTCGACGGTGACGTCCCCAACAGCCCGAAGAAGGGACAGGACGTCGTGCCACTCGACGTTGCTACTCGTCGGGTGGCCGGTGATCTGACGAAGTGTGTTGCGGTGATTCTCACCCAGGTGCGAGGACATGTCGGCCCACTTTCATTGGTCTCGGTGACACCAACGTAGGTTTGCTCACCTAGGCGCGAGTCAGACGGTTGTCGAGTCCTGAATCGACACGATGCGGTCAGTACGCGTGTCGACACGACGTTCGACAACCGTCGCGAGTGTTCTTCGCGTCACGCCCATACTTTCGAGGACGAAGGAGGTAACCATGCGTCCGAAAGCGAAGGCTGCGCCGTACGTCCTCGTGTTCATTGGTGGGGCTGCCGGTGCCGGCATCAGAATCGGTCTCGGGCAGTGGTGGGTGAGTGACGCCGCCTTCCCCTGGCCAACATTCATCGTCAACATAACCGGTGCAGTGCTTTCGGGGGCACTTTACGGTCTGACGAGCGGACCACGTTCAGGGCAGCTACGGCTCTTACTGGGAACCGGCCTCCTTGGCGGCTACACGACGTACAGCACGTTCGCTGTCGGCTCAGACGGGCTGATTCTCTCGAATCATCTGCTGCTCGGAGTTCTCTACGCGATTCCCACCGCGGTACTCGGCATCGCTGGCGCCTTCGCCGCTGAGCGCCTCACACGCCGCAAGGCTCACGCATGACCACGCTCATCGCCTTCCTCGCATCCCTCGCCGGCGGTGCTGGCGCGGTCGCCCGGTACGCCCTCGATACGCGCATCACCCGTCGTCTGGGTGGCCCGTTTCCCTGGGGCACCGTCGTCATCAACGTCAGCGGATCATTCGCGCTGGGCCTGGTAACCGGCTTTGCGGAGGCCCACAGCCTCTCGTCGTCGTGGGCGCTCGTCCTCGGCGCGGGCTTTCTGGGTGGATACACGACGTTCAGTACCGCGAGCGTGCAAGCCGCCGAACTGTTTGGACGTCGTCGTCATGGTCTTGCTGTCGTCTACGCAGGCGGGATGCTCGCGGCGGCCCTTCTCGCCGCGGCCGCCGGGCTGGCGCTGTCTTACGCCTGGGGGTCCGCGTGAGTATCCAGGGCGTGAACCAGCGCGTTGATGGTGTCCGGCTCGTGCGCGTTCCGAGCATCGACGCGGATCGCGTTCTCGTCCAGCGGGGGTTCGAAGCTCGCTCGGTGCTCGGCGATCACCCGGTCCACGACATCGTGGCGGGAAGGAGTGGCGCGGTTTGCATGCAGCCGATCCTGTTGGGTGAGCGGGTCGATGTCCAAGCAGATGATCCGGAATTGGGCCGCGGCCCGGATCGCGATCTCGCGCCAGGCGTCACGCAGGAAACGGCGAGAGGCGGTGTCATCGATGATGACGCTGCGACCGCCTGTGAGTGTGTGCAAAGCGCGTGCTTGGGCAATCTGATGCGTCTTCTGCCATTCTTCGCCCGATATGCCCTGCCCGCCGTAGAGGCCGCGCTCGGCGTTGATGACGTCGAGGCTAAGTACCTCCACGTCGAGGCGTGAGCGCAGTTCAAGGGCGAGGGTGCTCTTTCCGGAGAACGACAGGCCGCACATCAGAATGAGCAACGGGGCAACGGCCGTCGTCATATCGGATTCATTCCGCCGGGCCCTCGCCGCCCGTTCAGCGCCATGACGTTGAGCAGCATGCAGATCAGCGTAGCCGCCCGCTTCGGAGCCTTCGGCATCGCTACGGTGTCGGCGCATTCTGCGCGGGGTCAACGTTCCATCGGGTGTGGACGGCAGCAATCCACAACCCGGTGAGCACGACCCCGGCCAGGGCTAGGGATAGGCCTTCCCAAATCAGGTTCAGGCTGAATCCGAGTCCGCCGCCAGCAGCGAACGCCACGAGCACCGAGAGGTACGCGCCGGCCGGCCGAAGGTGGCTTTCACCGTCGTCGGCGATACACCTGCCAACTGCTCGCCCGAGAAGGCTGGCGGCCATCTGGATGACGGAGGTGACGGCGATGTTGCCGTAGAGCATGCCCGTCTCGCGGTGGAATGCGTTGCCCTGCACGCCGGCAAGGAAGCTGATGGCCCAGGCGATCCATATCGGTTCGATGACGCGGCTCACGCTGAGCACGGCGAGAACCAGGACGACCGCGATCTCGCCAAGGAGGATAGGGGCCGAGTACGACTTCCCATGCCGCGCGAGCACGAGAATCAGGATGCTGCAGACGAAGGCGCCGAGCGCAAAGACGAGGACGGAGCTCGCGGCGAGGAGGGCACGGCCGAGATTGCCGTCCGCGGCGAAATACCCGAGGGAAATGAGGTTGCCGGACTGCACTGTTGCGAACGTCCCGAGCTGCCCGAACGTCCACGCGTCAAGGAGCCCGGATACGAATGCGAGGGACACCGACGCCCACACCGTCTCGAGTAGGGGAAATGGATGAGCGGGAGCGGTCTTGGTCGACGACATGAAACCTCCTAGGCGACCGTCTCAGCCAATCGGTCGACCGTCCCGTGGCCGTCCGACGAGTGTCGAGTGTGAGTTCGTCAGCTATCTCTGTTTCGCGCAGCGGAATGTCGTCAGACTCCTGAGTACCGTTCGGAATCATCACGAAGGAGCACGACATGGATTCGTCCGAGAACGTCCCGGTGGGGCACGAGGTTCCCACCCTCGGCAACCCCGACCTGCCCCAGGAGGGCGAGGTCAACATCGCCGACCGTCCGCAGAGCAACACCATGACCGGTCCGCAGAACGAGGCCATCGAGTCCCAGTTCCCGAACCAGATGCATGCGCCTGCCACGGACATCAGCACGCAGCCGTTCTTCTGGTCCTCGTTCAACATCTCGCCGCGGCGGGTGCAGCGAGGCGGCTGGGCACGCGAGCTCACGAAGCAGGACTTCCACATCTCCGACGAGATCGCAGGCGTCAACATGTACCTCGAGCCCGGCGGCATCCGGGAGCTGCACTGGCACCAGACCGCCGAGTGGGCGGTCATGACCCGCGGCAAGGCGCGCGTGACGACGCTCAGCCGCTCGGGTCTGCCGGCCGTCGAGGACGTGGAGGAGGGCGACCTGTGGTTCTTCCCTGCCGGCACCCCGCACTCCCTGCAGGGGCTCGGCCCGGACGGTGCGGAGTTCGTCCTCGCCTTCGACGACGGCGACCAGTCCGAGTCGAACACGCTGCTTCTCACTGACTGGTTCGCGCACACCCCGCCGGAGGTGCTCGCGAAGAACTTCGGCGTCGCGCAGGAGGTCTTCTCCGACATCCCGCTGCACAATCTCTGGATCTTCCCCGGCGACGAGCCCCCGGCACTCGAGGTCGACCAGGCCGCTGCCGGTGTCGAGTGGGGGATGGAGCCGGTCATCTTCCGCCTGTCCCGCTCGAAGCCTCTGTATGAGAACACGGGTGGGTCGATCCAGATCGCCGACTCGACCAACTACAAGTACTCGTCTACGGTCGCCGCGGCGCTCGTCACTGTCGAGCCCGGCTCGATGCGGGAATTGCACTGGCACCCGAACGCCGACGAGTGGCAGTATTACCTCCGCGGCTCCGCCCGGATGACGGTGTTCAACACGGGACCGCACGCGAACACGACCGATTTCCGTCCGGGCGACGTGGGCGTGGTGCGCAAGAACTTCGGCCATTACATCGAGAACACCGGCGACGACGTGCTGCAGTTCCTCGAGGTCTTCCGCACCGACAAGTACGAGGAGATCTCCCTCGCCAACTGGCTGTCCCACGTCCCGCCGCAGCTCGTCTCGGCTCACCTCAACATCGACCCCGCCGTCCTCGCGACCTTCCCACGCGGCTCGCAGGGCATCACCCCTCTGCGATGAGCAGAGCCGCCGTCTCGACGTCGGGCTCGAGGCGGTAGACGGCGCCGGAGGGGCACCCCCTCCGGCGCCGTCCTTGCATCAGCACGCACCGAGAGAGAGAAAGCTGCAGGCGATGGCCTCCACACACTCCGACACCGCGCACCGAACCACACCGTTCTGGGTGGTGGCGGTCGCGTTCCTTCTGGTGATGGCGTACTCCACCGTCCCCACACCGCTGTACCCGCTCTATCAGCAGCTCGACGGGTTCCCCGTCTCCGTCGTCACCGTCGTGTTCGCGGCCTACGCGGTCGGCGTCGTCGCGAGCCTCTTCCTGCTCGGTCACGTCAGCGACTGGATGGGCAGGCGACGGATGCTCGTCATCGCCATCCTCATCTCCGCGCTCTCTGCGGTGCTGTTCATGGTGTTCACCGACGTGCCGGGTCTGCTGGTCGCCCGCGTCGTCAACGGCGTGAGTATCGGTGTCCTCACCGCGACGGCGACCGCGCACCTCGGTGAGCTGAGGGCTCGCGTTCGGCCGGGTGAGAACGCCATCGTCGCGGCATCCGTCGCCGGCGGCGCGAACCTTGGGGGCCTCGCGCTCGGTCCGCTCATCGGTGGGCTGTTCGCGGACTTCCTGCCCGACCCTCTGCACCTTCCGCACACCGTGTTCGCGGTCGTCCTCATCCTTCTGGCCATCGCGGTCGCTCTCGTCCCAGAGACCGTCACCCCAACTCGGCGCGCGTATCGTCCGCAGAAGGTCGCGGTCCCCGCGGCATCCCGCGGCAACTTCGTCGCGGCAGCCTCCGCGGCCTTCGCCGGCTTCGCGCTGTTCGGGCTGTTCACGTCTCTCGCGCCGTCGATCCTCGTCGGCATCTTCGACGAGCACGGGCACCTGATGGCCGGCATCACGGTCTTCCTCGTCTTCGGGTCCGCCGCCGCTGCTCAGGTTCTTCTCGCCCGGGTGGCTCGCCGTACGCAGCTGATGCTCGCCACCGTCGCTTGCGGACTCGGACTGCTGGCCATCGCCGGTGGGGCTGTCGCACCTTCGCTGGCGCTGTTTCTCCTAGGCGGGATCATTGGCGGTGCGGGCGTCGGCGCCCTGTTCAAGTGTGCGCTGGCCACGGCATCCGAGATCGCGGAACCGGGACGCCGGGGCGAGACGCTCGCCGCGATGTTCCTCGTCGCCTATTGCGGCCTGGCCATCCCGGTCCTCGCCATCGGCGGAGCATCGACGGTGCTGCCGCAGATCACCGTGCTCCTGGTATTCGTCGTCCTCGTGGGAATCGTGACGGTGGCCGCCGCGCTGAGGATGCGCCGCATCGCCCGCTGAACAGTGAAGGGCCGCCGGGTAGATCCCGGCGGCCCCGCACAGTCGCTAAGGCTCAGAGGGAGCGCTGGATCACTCCTGCTAGAGCCTCGGCGAGGCCCTCGGTTCCGCTATCGAGTCGGTGGCCGTTGAGGAAGAAGGTGGGAGTCCCGTTCACACCGCTGCGGATGCCGCCCTCCTCGTCGGCGCGGATCCGAGCGAGGTATCGTTCCTCAGCCACAGCGGCTCGGAGTTCGTCCAGCGGCAGGTCGAGACGCTCACAGATCGTCGCATAGAGGTCGGGGCCCAGCTGCTGCTGGTGTTCGAACAGCAGGTCGTGCGCCTCCCAGAACTTGCCGTGCTCGGCGGCGAACTCGGCGACGAAGGCGGCGTCGACCGCTTCGGCGTGAACCTCGGCGAGCGGGAAGTTCCGGAAAACGAAGCGCACCTGCCCTTCGTAGGCTGCGAGCAGCTCCTTGACCACGGGATAGGCAGCGCCGCAGTAGGGGCACTGGTAGTCGCCGTACTCGACGAGGACCACTTCCGCGTCGGCGGGGCCAGAGGTGTGGTCGTGTGGGGAAACGGGGATGCGAAGTGATGACATAGTCCTCTCCTTTCAGTGGTGGGTGAGAGTGTCGAGCGCATCGAGCACGCCGTCGACGCCGGGGTTGACGGCGACAGGCGCGAGGTAGCTCCAGGCGATGACGCCGGCGGAGTCGATGACGAAGAGGGCTCTGCGGGCTTCGCCGACGGTGTCGTCGTATGCGCCGAAGAGGCGTGCGACCGCACCCTTCGGCTCGAAGTCGCTGAGCAGCGGGAAGTGCAGTGAGTGAGCCGAGGAGAACGCCTCATGCGACCAGACGTTGTCGACGGACACGGCGACGACCTGAGCGCCCCGGGCGCGGATCAGCGGCAGCGCCTCGTTGATGACCGACAGCTGGTCGCCGCAGACGGGACTCCAGTCCGCGGGGTAGAACGCGAGGACCACTGGGCTGCCGAGGAGCTCGTCTGCGCTCAGCGACTGGTCGGCGGTCACCCGGAGAGAGAAGTGCGGTGCGCGTTCTCCTGGATGCAGGATCTCTGGCATGGTGGCCCTTTCTGTGCGTACTCTCACTGTGCTCGCGCGCGACAGGGCCTCCGTAGGCCGAGCGTTCGAAGGTCATCCGACATGTGTCGAGCCGACCCTGCTGCGCCTTCTCTCGACTGCTACGGCCGCGAGAAGGACGGCACCCGCAATCGCCGCGCCAGCGACCGTGTCCACCACGCGCTCGTCCGCGACTTCGCTGATGGACTGTCCTCCCGCGGAGGCGAGGAGAACCGCCATCGGTGTGACGGCGGCGAGAGCCCACGTGAGGTTCCGGCGTAGGAGGAGCTCGAAGGCGAAGATCAGCCCGGCGGCCCATGCGATGCGCGCGAACCCTTGGGGCTCGATGACCGCGAGGACGGCGACGAGGAGGATGGCGAGGCCCGTGCCGATGAGCCGCTGTACGCCGCGCAGGGCCGCGGAGTGGACGTCGGCGTCTTTCTGCAGGATTCCGAGGCACGCCAGCATCACCCATGCCGCGTGGTGCAGGCCGAGGAACGCGCTGACCGGTACAGCGAGCACTGCGGCAACGGCGATGCGAGCGATGACCACGCGCACCGTTACGGGGACTGCAAAGCGCCAGGGCGTGCGTCGCGCGAAGATGACCTGGTCACTGGCCCGGATGGTCGGCACCACGAGGGGCAGCACCACGACGAGGTAGCCGACAAACGCACCGCCGGCGAGCGAGGCGATGACCTCGAGATAGCTCATCCCGGCTCCGCCCTTGGCTATGGGGGCGACGAGCTGTCCAGCGGAGCCCGTGATGAGGACGAGGAACAACGCACCCGGCGGACCGACCGAGAAAGCCTGCGCGAGGAATGACCCACCGATGGCGATGACCGACATGGCGATGAGGCCGGGGATCAGCGCGGTGCCCAGAAGGGCGCCGATGCCCGCGGCCAGGAGCAGTGCGGCGGCGATGATGGGCAGTGCAACAGCGCGTTCTCTGCGTGACCGGTCCGGGAGGTGCAGGACGATGAGAGCACCGATGGACGCGACCGATCCCCAGCGCGGTTCGCCGACGAAGAGCCCGAGCAGCGGGGGAACCGTGATGGCGGCCGCAGCTTGCAGTGCTCCGGGCCACTGACGTGTCGCCGGACGGAGAGCGAATAGCTGTCGCCAGAGAGCGATGCTCATTCAGCGCCGAGCGCGTCGAGCTCCGGGGCGGACGGCGCGAAGAACACCGAACCGGTCAGCGCGGTCGAGAAGTCCAGCAGCCGGTCGTGCATCCCCGCCGGCTCTCCGATAAACATCCGCTCGAGCATCTGCTGGATGACCCAAAGGTCGCGGCTGTAACCGACGAAGTAGGTGCCGAACTCATCAGCACCTGGACTGCCGAAGGGCATGTTGTCGCGGATGATGTCGTGCTCGACGCCCTGCTCATCCTCGATGGTGGCCAAGGACTTGTGTGACTGTTGACCCGCGGGGGCGTCGTCGAGTTCGATGCCGTCGACCTTTGTTCGCCCGAGGATCCTCTCTTGCGTGTCGACGGGCAGCGAATCCCACTCGGCCATCGCGTGGACGTACTTCTGGGTGACGACGTAGGTGCCGCCGGCATGCTCGGGGTCTTCGTCGCCGACGAGGACGGCGGCATCGATCTCCGGCCCGACCGGGTTCGCTGTCCCATCGACGAAGCCCAGCAGATCACGGCGGTCGAAGGAGCGGAAGCCGACGGTCTCATCGACGACGTGCACCGCGGTGCCGAGGTCGTTGAGTAGCCGCTTCTCGAAGAAGAAGCAAACATCGGCGCGCTCGGCTCTGATGTGGAAGAGGAGGTCGCCCTCGGTGGCGGGGGCCGTGTGTACCGCGCCGGCGACGGGCGTGAAGGGACGAAGCTGAGCTGGTGGAGTGCTCTTCATCAGCGGCGCCCATACGTCGTTGCCGATGCCGACCGTGCACGTCAGCGCGGCGTCCGGGAATCGGAACGTTATGGCTTTCATTGCATCGGAGAGATCGCCGAGGACATCGCGCACGGTGTCAATGCCGTTGGATGCGATGGTCACGACCAGGAAGACCGCGTTCGCGGTGAGTGAGGCACCCGGCGCCTGCGTCGGACCCGTTTCAGCACTGTTCATAGCCCGCCTACTTCCTCCCACGGTTTTTCATCCGCTCCATCCTGACGGCGGATGGGGCCATTCTGCTCCGACACGTGACGAGAGTGCATGCGACGCTCGATGCCCGTTCCGGCGTGCGCGGCAACCCTGCACGAACTGTCCATAGGGGACTGAACGGACGTCGGATGGGCTCGGTCTCCACCGGTCCTACCGTGAGTGCCACACGACCTGAACGGAGACACCATGGACGCCATCGGCCGCGAGGCACTCACCGGAATTCAACAACTCGAACGCGAGCTCATAGTGCGGGACTTCGTCGCGCTCCTCAACGACCGGGCACACACCGAGCTGCACCCGTTCCTCGCGGAGGACGTCGTCTATCGGCCGTCTGCGAGCAAGAGCGTGTGGGGACGCCCCGCCGTCACGCGGATGATTGCCGATCTGCACGAGAACTTCGACCAGTGGACCACCGACCTCCAGTCCGTCGCGGTCTGCGGCGACACGGTGCTGACCGAACAGCGACTGCGGCTGCGGCTGCCCGGTACGTCGACGGTCGAGGTGATGGGGTTCGCGAGCTTCCGCCTCGCGGGCGCGCAGATCAGCGCATGGAACCAGATTCACGCGTGAGCTGTGCCTGAGAGCGCGCTAGGCGCTTTCCATGCCACTCGCGCAGAGCCTTCCTAGAGTTGACGCCTGACTTCGCGTAGATATGGCGAATGTGCGAGACGACCGTATGGGGCGACATGAACAGCGCGTCCGCGATCTGCTGAGTTGTCGCTCCGGCCGCTACGCGCTCAAGCACTTGCTGCTCACGCGGTGAGAGCATCTGCGGATCGCCTTGCGAGTGCGCGCGCCGGCGCACTCCGCGATGCCGGAGAGACTGCAGTACCCGGTTGACGTCGCGATGCGCTCCCGCGTTCTCGTAGATCACGAGCGCCTCGTCAAGCGCCGACACGGCCGGTTCCGCGTTGGTTTGCGCGGCCCCGACGAATTCGAGGACCAGAGCGAGGATGAGCGGTCTGTCCAACTGCCGAAGGGTTGTCGCGGCCTCAGTCAGGAGGTCCGCGTCACGAGCGTGGCAGCCTTCAGCGGCCTGAAGGATGGCCCGGCAGTATGCGCTGTCGGGATTGCGGTCGTACCGGGCGCGGGCTCGCGTGATGACCTCCCGAGCGAGTCCATCATCATCGGACCGGATCGCCACTTCCATGAGGAGAAGGTCATCCGCGAAGTCGGAGGGGGTGGTCATCGCAGGGATGGGGTCGTGAAGCGACTCCCGCGCCAGCGCACTGTGCGCCACCGCGTCGTCCACATTGCCGTCGTTCAGAGCTCGCAGGACGAGCATCCATTGGCCCGCCCGCACGACACCACCGCCGGACGCCAGAGCCACGACGATGGGCTCTGACTGCTGACGCAGGGCTGTGTCGCCGGTGCGGAGCGCAATCCGGAACAGGACGATGCCAGCGGTCGCATTCGCGAAGTCACCGAGTCCGAGTTCGCTAGCAAGAGAGAGCACCGACTCGGCTTGCAGCTTCGCCTCGTCCAGTCGGCCGAGATCATGCAGGACGCGGGCGCGAACCATCATCCAGTAGGCCTCGGCGACGACGGCTTTGGACGCGAGCGCGGAGCGCAGCCCCTCGTCCACCAGTTCGAGGGCGTGGGTGACGTCGCCCTTCGAGTTGTGGAGGAACGCGTCCCACAGCCCTTCCGGCACCCATCGCGCGGGATCGAGCCCGGCGAGAGCAGCGCGCTTCGACGCAGCCTGCATGAGGGCGACCGCGTCATCGAACCGGTTGCTGTTGAAGGCGTACACGGATTCTGTCGCGTCGACCGTGGCCAGCGCTTCGTGGTCGACGTCGGGGTCGGCGACCTCGCGCGCGAGCACAAGTGTGCGAGTCAGTTCGACGAAGTCGGCCTTGTTCGCGCAGTTCAGCGCGCGCACAGCGAGGAGATCGGCTCGTGTCGAGCGCTCGATGTTTCCCAGCGCGAGCGCCTCATCACAGGTCACGATGGCTTGGTCGAAGGAGGACTCGGTCTGGCGACGGGCAGCACCGAGAAGGACGCGCGCGCGGGACTCTGGTGAGAGATAGGGCGTGAGGGCCTGCGTCGCGTTGTCCGCCTCGGTATGGCGTCCGTCGGCCCACAGGTACGGCAAAAGCTCGGTGCTGGCCTCCGCCAACGCAGGGATGTTGTTAGCGAGGTGCAGTGCGGCCGCCGCGAGGTCGGCGGCCTGTGAGGTGTCGGATGCTGCCAATTGCTGCGCGGCGTCACGGATCAGAGCGAACGATTGCTGGTCGCCGGGTTCCGCCGCCTCCACAACTGCAGTGGCGACAGCGGAGGCCGGCTCGCCGAAAGCGAGACGGAGGTGGGCCACTTCCCGCAGCATGACCTTGCGGACGGATGCGGGGATTGTCGCCTCGACGGCTTCTCGGATCGTGTCGTGGACGAAGGCGAGCGTCGTCCCGTCTTCTGTCAAGAAGTCAGCGCCCAGCAGTTCCCGCACCACGGGCATCGAGGTCACAGCGGTGGCGCCGGTCGCGGTCAAGACGTCGGAGAGGCGGAACCTCCTGCCGAACAAGCTCGCCACCTGGGCGAATGTCAAAGCGTCGTCAGACAGATGAGCGACGCGCTGTCGTGACGCCGCCCCGAACCTCGCGGGAACAGTGGTGCCGATAGCATCCACGACACCGTCATGAGCCTCGAGGAGCGCCTCCTCTTGGAGGCCCCGTACGAGTTCGACGACGAGGAGCGGGATGTGCGAGGTTCGTTCGAGAGCGGCTTCGAGCTTGGGTCCGAGGGCCGCGCCAGCGAGGTCGGAGGCGATCTCGAGCGCAGCGTCGGCCGCGACAGGCTCTAGATCAACGACCGTGCCGGTGCGCTCGACATACTCGGCGACTCGCGCGTGCGCTGTCCGGAACTGCCCGGACCGGCTGGTAAGCACCCACGCGACTGGCTGATCCGCCAGCGCGGCCGCCGACCTCAACAGAATCCCCACCGACGCGGCATCCAGCCACTGCAGGTCGTCGACGACGACAACCACGCCGCCAGTGGTCGTCGCCGCCGACTCCACTCTGTCGGTCAGGAGGCGTGTGATCCAGTACTGCGCTTCCCCCGTGCCGAGGACCGGTCGCAGCTCCACCTCCGTCACCAGCGGTGGGGTGCCACGCAACATCGCCTCGGTGAGCGCTCCCAGGGGGACTGCGCCGGAGTCAACATCCGGGGTGACGGTGAGGGTGGACCATCCCTGTTCCTCGGCGAACGCGAGAATCTCCGCGAGAAGTCGAGTCTTTCCCATGCCGGCGCGCCCGCGGATGAGCGCAGGAGTGGGCGCGCCCGTGAGGGACCGATTGATGGACGCGATGAGGGACGACGTGATGTCGTCGCGTCCGCGCAGGGGGGCGCTGGCCGCGGTGGGAGAACCGGCCAGGAAGGCGCGGTCTGACGCAACGGCGTAGCCGGAGTGTCGGTCGTGCATCTCCCCATTATCCCGATGCGACGTTTCGCGTCCAGGTGATGTGGATATGTCGGAGAGGGGATGCGAAAGCTCCCATCCCTGCCTACGGTTGAGGCCGTCGCCGAGTCGTGGGGTGCACCTCTTCGCCGGCGATGTGGCATTCCTACGGTGAAGCCGCGGCGGGGTTGTGGCCCGAGAAAGGAATCATCATGCATCGTCAGAGCGCTAGTCCCGCCGTCGCAAGGGTTCGACGCGTATGAACCTACAGACACTCGCGGACGATCTTGCGGAAGGCCTCGGCCGTTCGGTGGTCATCAACGACGCGCAGTACCGGCCCATGGTCTCGAGCGCACAGGGGGAGGAGATCGATGAACTCCGTGCTCGCGCGCTCCTTGGGCGCGCAACTCCTCCGCGCGAGCGCGCGTACTTGGAGAGCATTCATCTGTCCTCCGCCAGGCGGCCGCAGACCGTGAACCTCGACCAGTTCGGTGCACGCGAACGTCTGGCCGTGCCGATTCGCTCCGATGACGCGCTGCTCGGAGTCATGTGGCTCATCACAGGCGGGCTCCCGCCGCTGACATCCGCGCAGTTCCGCGCCGTGGACGCGGCAGTGGACATCGCGCGTGACTACCTCGCCGCAGAGCAGGATGCGACACCCGCGCGATCCACGCGCGAAATGGTCATCCGTGGACTTCTCGCTCAGGATCCGGTCGCCAGACGGGATGCGCTGAGCACCGCTGTCCGCACTCATGGGGTGTCTCGCAGCTCGGCAACGGTCGTTCGTGCCGTGTCCGTCGGGCATGACACCTCCGTAGTCCAGCGCGCGTCGCTCGGACGGGCCCTGGAGAGCGTGGCCAAAGCCACCCTCATGTTCATGGGCGAGATCGGAGCGGCCCTGCTGTTCCTGGAGCGTGTGAACGAGAACGTGCGAACAGATGACCTCATCGCGGCCGAGGCCGCGCGCGCCGGGGTGCTCCTGCGTGCAATCGGATCCGCTCATCTCACGGAGACGGACATCGACGTGCGGCCCGTCGCTGAGCGGGCGGTCGCGACGGCGGCAGTCGCCGAGCTCCTGCCTGATCTTGGCAAGAGCCTGCGCGCCGAGGACGTCGGCCCCTGGCTGCTCATTGCCGATGTCGTCTCGGATCCGAACCGGCTGCAGTGGTACTCACCAGCCGCATACTCCTTGTTCCACGACGCAGACCCGTTGCGCCGCCAGACCATCGAGACGCTTCTCGATCATGCACACCAGATCAAAGTCGTGTGCGAGGAACTGCATATCCACCGCACGACGCTCTATTACCGATTGGAAAACATGCCGCAAGTGGTGAAAGACGCCATGGATGACGGAATGAAACGCAGCGCCCTGCACCTCGGCTTGAAACTCGCGTCGTACTGGGAGAACGCAGGTCACATCCAATGAGGGCTCAAAGCCGGCAAGTTCAGACCAGCGACGGTGTGACGCTCGAGCTGTACGACACGGGCGGCGACGGCGTCCCGCTTCTGATGCTGCACGGGTGGTCGCAATCGCAGGAGATGTTCCGGCACCAGCGTGAAGGACTCGCAGAGCGCCGGGTCATCACCTATGACATGCGTGGACATGGGAGGTCGGAGAAGCCCTGGCGCGGGCACCGTATCGCCCGTCTCGCGGCCGACCTCAGAGACATCCTCGACGGCCTCGACATCCAGACCGCCGACCTACTCGGCTGGTCGATGGGCGTCTCCGTCATCTGGTCCTACCTCGAACTCTTCGGAGATAGCAGAATACGAAGCCTCGTGATGGTGGACCAACCGACGACGGTCGTCGCGCAGCTGTGGATGAGTGCGCAAGAGCAGCAGTCCGCGGGCTGCATCCTGCCGCCAGACGGGCTTGGCGCGCTCGCCAATGCCATCGCTGACGATGCTGATGGGGAAGCAACGGTGCGCGCCTTCGTGCGGAGCATGTTTACCGGGCCCGTCAACGACGACCTCTGGTCCTTCGTGTCATCGGAGGTCGCTCAGACGCCGCGTCGCGTCGCCGCGCCACTACTGTTCGACCACGGCGCGCAGGACTGGCGGGAACTACTTCCGACCATTGCCAAGCCCACTCTCGTCCTGGGTTGCGAGGGCAGCCACGTCTCCCCAGAGTCACAGCGTTACGTCGCCTCACGTATTCCTGGAGCGCTCGTGCACATCTTCCCGCAGGATGTGGCCAGCTCCCACTTCCCGTTCCTGGAGAATCCGAAGGAGTTCAACGACGTTGTCCGCGCGTTCCTCGACACGAACGCGGCTTACGACACCCGTCCAGTCAAGTAACGACAACACGTAGGAGCGGGAGCGTGATCCCCGGCCCTAGCGTTGAATTCGAACCGCAGATCTCGGGGATTGAGGGAGTGATGATGCGCGAGAAGCCGACCGTCGTGATGGTGCACGGTGCGTTCTCTGATGGGGCGAGTTGGTCTCCGGTAGCGATGCGGATTATGGGAGCGGGCATTGAGGTGCGCGTTCCTGCCATCTCGAACCGGAGTCTCGCGGCGGATGCCACGTACGTGCGGGCGTTCGTTGAGGACATCGATGGCCCCGTCCTCCTCGTCGGCCACTCCTACGGCGCGACCGTCGCCTCTGTCGCGGGGATCGCCGAGAACGTTCGCGGGCTGGTCTTGGCTGCCGGTTTTGTGCTCGATGTGGACGAGAGCGCAGACGAGCTGTGGCAGCGTTTTCCGGCGCCGGACGCCGCGAACTTCTTGGACTACCGCCCCTATGCCACGGTTGAAGGCATATCTCGACGCGAGGTGTCAATCGCCATCGATGAGTTTCCGTTCTTCGCAGCCCTCGGCATCCCAGCCGATGAAGCCGCGGTCTTTGCCCTCACCCAGCGCCCGCTGGACGCTGCAGTGCTCGAGGAGAGAGCCACACACGCGGCCTGGCGCTCCCGCCCCACCTGGGGTATCGTCGCCACCGCCGATCACATCGTGAACCCTGACGTCGTTCGTTTCGGCCTCGAACGAGCCTCGGCTCTCGAGGTGCTCGAACTGCCGGGTCCGCACCTCGTCATGCATACGCATCCTGGCGATGTCGCACGTTTCATCGTCGACGCTGCGAACACGGTGGCCTGATCATCGATCAGTCGTCTACCCGAACCTCCAATCATCGCGAGCGCCGATGAGGTCATGATCCGTTCCTCTGTTCGCCGCGGCCCTGCTGCACGAGCTAGCGCATAGCGTGACGGAGTACGAGAAGTCCGTGCACGGCCTCCGAGCGCGCGGTGCCGGGCCGGAGGAACGACTCGTTACCGTGAACGCGCCGAGCAGACGCAGCTGTCATGGGAACTCCTGTACGACGGTCTTCGTGACGCGATCCCCGACTTTCGGTAGGTTTTGGACCGTCCGGTGGCGGGCGACCGGGCCGACGCCGATGTCATCTCGTTCGCTGCGGGTAATGAACGACTTGCGGCCGACCTAACCGAACGGCGTCGCTCGCGCGGAGCAAGAGCTCGGACCGCTGAATCGAGCCCGATGGCCAGCTCTCGTGAAGCACTCGATGCGATAGGTGTCGGCATCGAGTTAGAGCACGTGTCGTCAGGCGCCCGAGTGGCGGCCGTCGTCTTACTCATACGGCACCCCCATTGGCCGAGTCGGCTCCTTGCATGCAGGCTCGATCTCGGCGGCCCTCGGCGGAATGACTGTCAGCCTCGGAAGCCGGCCAGTTCCCATTCCCGACATGCTCATCCCGCTCGTGAATGAGTAGCCTCACAACGTCGCCCGAAACCAATCCATGAACAAGGAGGGAGTTCGGCGAGGACAAGATCCGCGTCTGGTACGACGAGTGGCTACCGCTCGCTTGGCACAAGGAAACACACGTGCTGGCGACGTTTCGACCGAAGATCTGATGACGTCGATCCTGAAGGATCTCAGCCTTCAACGCTCACCTTGAACGTGACCACGCGTTCGCCCGCGTCTTGGACGGGGGCGCCTCACATACAGCGGAGACGCATCGATCACATCACCTATCTGCCAGATCCGTATCCCTCTTTCGCACAACGTCGAGATCAACTTTGACCACCGCTTATCGGGTGTCGGCTGGACGTAGGAACGAGAGTCGGCATTTGTCGGAGGTATCTGGCCCGGCCGAAAGTTACTTTGAATGCAGTCGCCACATCGTCGAGGCGCAAACTACCCACCAGTCGCGCGGGCTTGCTCGTTCGACGACACGACAAAGGATTCATCATGGGATACATCACCACTGAAGACGGCGCAGAGATCTACTTCAAGGACTGGGGCAACAAGGATGCTCAGCCCATCGTCTTCCACCACGGCTGGCCGCTGTCGTCGGACGACTGGGACGCGCAGATGCTGTTCTTCCTGTCCAAGGGGTACCGCGTGGTCGCCAGCGACCGCCGCGGCCACGGCCGCTCCTCGCAGATCAGCACTGGCCACGACATGGACCACTACGCCAGCGACGTGAACGCTGTCGTCGAGCACCTCGACCTGAAGAACGCCATCCACATCGGACACTCCACCGGTGGCGGCCAGGTCGCCCGCTACGTCGCCAAGTACGGCCAGCCCCAGGGCCGCGTTGCCAAGGCCGTCCTCGTGTCGTCGGTTCCTCCCATCATGCTGAAGTCTGACAGCAACCCTGAGGGCACCCCCATCGAGGTTCTCGACGGCTTCCGCTCGGCTCTCGCCGCGAACCGCGCCGAGTTCTTCCAGGCTGTCGCCTCCGGCCCGTTCTACGGCTTCAACCGTGACGGCGTCGAGGTCTCCGAGCCGGTTGTGGCCAACTGGTGGCGTCAGGGCATGACCGGTAGCGCGCTCGCCCACTACGAAGGCATCAAGGCCTTCTCTGAGACCGACCAGACCGAGGACCTCAAGGCCATCACGGTGCCCGTCCTCGTCATGCAGGGCGACGACGACCAGGTCGTCCCCTACAAGGCTGCCGCGCTCCTGCAGCACGAGCTCCTCCAGAACTCCGAGCTGAAGCTCTACGCCGGCTACCCGCACGGCATGCTGACCACGCACGCCGACGTGATCAACCCCGACCTGCTGGCCTTCATCCAGAAGTAAGAAGCGTCGCAGCACAAGAGGTGCACCCGGGATCCGGGTGCACCTCTTCTATATCCCGGACACGGATGATGCGAGGGCCGGCGGTACTGTTCGACTGTGGATAATGCCTTCGCAACCTGGCTGCAGGTCGTCGCATCGTTGTTGTCGGTGATCCTGGCTTTGGTCGGACTGGTCATCGCACGTGACGCCAGCCGCGAGGCGCATTCGAACCGTGATTTTCAGCTCGACCGATCCGTCGGGGACGAGTTCGCCCTCGCCGTCTCAGCGCTATCGGTCGCCGGACGTCAAGATCGACCAGACCGCTCAGACTTTGCCCGTCGTTACGGCGAAGCTGTCCGACTGTGGAGCAGCCGCGTGACGTCGCCCCGCGCGCAACGTCAGCGAGGCGAGCTTGAGGGATTTCTCCGAAAGCTGGGTCACACCGCGGAGCGACTCCTTCCGGTGTCGTCGGCCGGGCGTATGGAACCCGCGGCGCACACGGAGTACGAGCTGACGCTCGCTCGTGCGCAGCGGCTCACGCGGGAATGGGCATACCCGGAACAACGCCGCAACGTCATCGTTGAGGTGTTGAAAGACCATGTTGACGAGTTGGCGGAGCCGCGCTCCAGCCCGGACGTGCAGGTGCAACGATGGTTGCTCGTGTCGGACCCCTCTGACAGCAAGACCGTTCAGCGAGTTCGGGCAGCTCGAGTGGGGTGGCTGATGCTCGTCGACGACGTTCGACGCCGCAGGCTGGGGCGAACAATCCGCGAGTGGTTCGTTAGTGTTCGGTTCGCGCGACGAGAGATGCATGCGTATAAGGCGGGGGTGCGCGCCGCTCGGAGGCCGCTGCCACCGGTGAACGACGATGCGCCTGCCGTCCAACCGCCGCCGATCTGAAGTCCCAGTATTTTCACGGCTACGTAGCGCCCCGCGCGTCACTATGCTCGTCAGCACCACTCAACCTGGGGAGCACACACATGGGAAGTCCTGTCTACGGCCTCGCATTCAATCGCGGCGTTGCCGCCGGGGTCGGACGCGGTATTCAGATCGGTCTGAAGATGGCCGCCGACGCTGCTGCGCAGCGCCGCCTCCAGATCGCGAACGGTGCGCTGAAGGTCGTCCAGTACGCCACACCGGTCGTGCTTACCGTCGTGCGAAGCCACCGCGAGAAGAAGGTCATCGACGCCGCTGCCTGAGATCGCCAGGCACTCGCGTGGAAGGTAGCGGCCTGGTCACACGTATGAGCTTCTTCTCGCGCGCGGCGCGAGACGGCGAACTGCCGTTACTGCGAGGCCGACGAATACTGCTCCGAGTGCCGGCGCGGCGAGCGAGAGCCACAGCTGCTCGAGCGCAACAGGGCCTCCGTAGATGGCCGTGGCTATCGAACGCGCGGGGTTGAACGAGCCGTTCGAGATCGGGATCGCGACGAGCGCCACGACTGTCAGGGTGAACCCAATCGCCAGCGGCGCGAGTGTCGCATCCGTGCGTCGAGTGGAGACGGCGAGGACGACCGCCATGAGAACGGCCGTCGTCACCGTCTCGATAAGGAACGAGGCTTCCCACGAGGCGCCGCTGGGTGAGAGCGGTCCCCACCCTGTCGACGCGAAGCCGCCCTCCCGCGCGTCGGCAAGGAATGCCGGGCCGGTACCGGCGGCGACAAGAACCAGCGCCGTCGACGCGGCTAGTCCGCCGACGATCTGCGCCGCGATATACACAGGCACGCGGCGCCAAGAGAAGAATCCTGCGGCAGCAAGTCCCAGCGTGACCGCCGGGTTGAAGTGGCCGCCCGACACAGGCCCCCACGCTATGGCACCGACGAGGACGCTGAGACCGAGCGCGAACGCCACTCCGAGGAACCCGACGTTCACGGCGATGTCCGACTTCGCGAACGACGCCGAGAACGTTGCTGCTCCGATGACACCGAACACGAGTACGAAGGTGCCGGCCGCTTCCGCTGCAGCTGCGAGCAGCAGGGGCGCTGCCGGCGGCTTCCCGAGAGGGTGAAGGTGCGGTCGGTGCCGGAGAGCAGGCTTAGGGGTAGACATGAAGGCAATCCGTCCTCGGCGCGGACGCCGGCAATTCGGGCACGCGTCTGTCGCGCGCCCTGATACTCCGACGCTATTGAGGGACCATCGGATGCTGTTCCGAGATGTGTCGAGCAGTCGTTCGACGGGTGTTCAGATCGCATCGCGCGTGCGGTCGGAGCGATGACGTGAAGCCCGTCAGCTGCTCCACGCCCACGCGTCATGACGAGCTTCGAGCAGTACACCATCGAGGTCGCCTTCGCGCAGTCGTTCGATGGCGCGGGGTTCCTCTCCGTCGTTCCCGTCCTCGGGTTCAATGACCCTATGTCGGTATGAAGTGGCATGAGGCGCACCCCATTGCCTGCGGATCTTCCAGGAGCGCGACCAGCCAGTAACACTTTGGGCCGGTGATGTCGATCCCAGCAAGACCGAAAGGGTCGTTTCGGGAAGAGAAGCAGCCCTGAGGGGGGTGAGGAGTCGGGCCGAACGAAGCGTGCGTCCTACGGCACCCATTCGTCGGATGAGTAGTCGAGGCTGATGTTCAGGAGGCCTCCCGACGGAGTCGCGAACACCGACACTGTGCGCGGGTTCCAAGTGTTCCCGGGCACCAGCAGCTGTGGTGTCGTGCCCATTTCGGCGGCGAGGCCTTCAGCGGATTGCCCGACGGGCGGACGCACGGTGAGGTTCAGCGTGCACCCGCCACTTCCGCAGCCCTCGGTCGTGCCGAGTATCTCGGCTCCCGCGGGGAGGGGAACGACCGACGCTGAGGGCACGTCGCCCTCGTCCGCCATCACGAACAGCCACGCCACGCGTCCCGCGTAGAGCAGCACAAGGACTACGGCGATGGTGATGAGGATGGTCCCCGCGACGCGGCGCCGTGTGGCCCGTCGGGCGTAAGCGTTCCAGGCATCCTTGTCGAAGGCCTGAGAGGGTTCCATGGCGAGAGTGTATTCGCCTCGCATGGGTCCGAACTGATAGGCCGCGTCGGATCTCACCGCACAAGCCGTCGCGACCGCCGTCGTCGACAGATTCTTCACCGTCTGACATGCGTCGATGCGGTCTTCGGTGTTGATGTGGATGACGGACGGCGCTCGTGTCAGCTGCTCCACGCCCACGCGTCATGGCGAGCTTCGAGCAGCACACCATCCAGGTCGTCTTCGCGCAGTCGCTCGATGGCACTCGGCTCGTCTCCGCCGTGTCCGTCGTCGGGTCGCGTGTTCAGCCACTGCGCCCAGGTCCATCGCGAAGCGGTTCCAGTGCTCAGGACTTGGAGCACTTCGGTGAGGCCCGGCACCACATGGCCGTCCCATACCTGACAGGCGGGGTAGAGCAGGACGTCGTCCTCGGTGAGGAGCTCGAGCACGGTGAGCGACGTGGCGGCCGTCGCTACCTCTGGTTCGATCCACCCGAGAGCGCGCGCCAAGGAGGTGCGCGTGTAGCAAGGTCCGATGACTTCGGCCCACGGGTTCTTGTCGGTCATCGCCCTGCTGCTTCCCGGATCTGGCGGAGCGATGGCGTCTCGATGCGCAGCGTGCGCATGTCGAGGATCCCGAGGTTGCCCTGTTGCCCGTCCTGACCGAGGCTTGCCACACGGAGCCCGTACTCGGTCTGTCCACCGCCGGGCGCATGCAAGTGCCCGTGAATCAGGAGCTCCGGGTAGACAATGTTCCACACCTTCGCCACTCGCGCGCGGGAGTTGGCGGAGTCCCTGAGGGCGTCGTCCGGGAATCCGAAAGGGTTGGTGCGCAGGATCTCTTGGACCGCGCGCACCGGGGTGCCGGCTGGCGGCTCGTGGGTGAGCATGAGGTCGGCAGGACCGCCGGCGATGGCCGCCTTCACGTGCTCACTGGTGATCTCTTCGTCCTTGAACCAGCTGACGCCCTCCTGCCGCCATGCCTTATCGACAGACACTGCTCCGGGCAGCGAGAGCACGCTGCGTCCGCCGATGGTCAGACGGCCAGGTCTCGGCAACAACCACGTGATCTTCGAGACCCGTATGGCGGCGCCAGGGTGGGCATCGAGCAGTGGGGTGATCTGGTTCCAGCTCTCGTGGTTGCCCAAAACCACGTAGATGCGCTCGATACCTGTTCCGTCGAGAGCCTCGTCGGTCGTGTCGGGCTCCATCGCCCAGTCGCCGAGCTGCAGAATGGTGCTCACGTCTGGTGCGAGCGTTCGGACGGCCCTCGCGACGATGTCCAGCCACCGGAAGTTGCCGTGGATGTCGCCGACCACCGCGACGCGCTGGTCCGGCAGGGTGATGTCCGTGGCCAAGTCGAGCACTTGCAGAGGTCGCGGCTTCCACTTCATATGGTCAGGTATACCGGGCCAACTGACGAAAGTCGACCCTAGTCGCCAGCCGCGTCCTGAACGGTGTTGCCCCACACCCAACAGCGGAATGTCTGGTCTTCGGCGCGGAACTCGATGCCGACGGCCAGTGGGGTGGAGCGGACGAGTATCGCGTCGACGAGTACCGACTTCGGCCCGAACCGCACCCAGGCCCGAACGGGTCGGTGCGGCCGTGGATAGATCGTCAGAGGGTACTCGCGCAACGCCAGCTCGCGGTCGGTGAGTGACTGCAAGGGTCCCGAGCGAGCCGCGCGCAGGATCTCCTGATGTTGGGCGCGCATGTCGTAATGTGCCGCCAACCTCTTGCTCGACCCCATGCCGGCATCCTTTCTCCGGCCATGAACAGGCTAGCAACATTCGAATCTATGTTCTATCCTCGAACAATGAGATCCGCGACCACTCACCTCCCTGCGACCCTATGGATGGTCAACGACATTCCCGCGAGGATGGTCGTCGCGGGCCGCCGCTGGACGGTCACGGACACCCCTACTCGCCTTCGCCATTCCGTCTGGACTGTGCCCCGCGAGGAGAGCACCGGGCTTTACGGTTGGCGCTTCCAGGGCACCGACGAAGACGGTCAGTCGCTCGTCTTCGATGTGTTCAAGGCGGAGGACGGTTGGCACGTGCACCGCAGCTACGAGTAGCTGCGGGCTAAGAGATGTACAGCGGGTATGGCCGACCGGCGGAGACGGCTTCCGCGTATGCGCGCAGGTTGTCATCGTCGAGGTCCACCAACGGTCCAAAGATCCCGAGCTCGTAGACGACGGTGTCGACGGGCATTCCCTCACGCGACGCGCGAAATCTTCTGTCAGCGGCCTCGACGTTCCTCGCCGCCTTAGCCAAGATGTCGTCCCACGTGTCTGGATCGAATGTCATTGGGCGAGCGTAAATGAGGCAAGACGCAACCGGCAGATGGACGGACGGGGCTGTCTGAGATTCTGTGTTTGCGGCCGAAGCACGGGCCACTTAGGAGCCTCAAGCCCGTGACGTCACACGCGTTCGTCTGCCGGCCTCAGGCTAGCTGTGTCGGAGACAAGGCTGATGTCGACGGAAAAGGTTGGAGGTAGAACCAGGGTTGATGGATCGACCGGGTGACTGTGCATGGTGTCCTCTCGCTTTCATTCGGTGTTGCAGCTGCTGGCATCCGTCGGAACGGATGTAGCGATTGATGTGGTCACGGCCGTCCACGCAATCGCGGTGCCCGGGGGAAGCTGGCATACCCATCGAGGGTGACCATCCGTTCACCGATGAACTGGCCAGTCTCAGGGTCGATGATGATGTCCTGTCGGTATTGCTCGCCGTCTCGACGCGTCCAATGGCGATCCCCGTGGTCCCGTTGAGCGTGGCCTGGTTTTCCGTTATATCGACTCCCGGGATGTCCGCTGCTGCTCGGTACAGTGCGGCACGCACGTCGGCGGGCGCGGTGCCTGAACGAAGGGTGACAGCGATCCATTCGAGCGCCTGACCGTCACGGGACTGCCCGGTGTTCCCGTTGAACTCATGAATCCGCTCAAGGAGTTGGTGCGGGTCGCGGGGCAGTGCGTCGTAGTCGGCCGTTGTCTCGGTGCGGGTTTGATAACCGCCCCAGTCATCACCCCGAAGCGTCTTACCCCCTGGGAGGTACCGAATAACGCTCGTGTCTCGTTCAGCATGTTCCGCCGCGAGCTGTTCAGAGCGCGGCCCAAAGGTCTGCAATGGCGTCCGCGCGCACTGGATCCACACCCAATCGTCCTCACGGCTGGCGGGGACGTAAAGCTCGTCGTGATAGCTCTCCAGGCTCGACACATCGTCGGCGGGCATGATGTTCCCACCATTGGCCTCGATCTTGTCCGCATCTTCGGCGAGGGTGCCCACGAGGCCGAACGCGCCGTCGGTACTGACAAGCAGGTACTGCCCGGCATTCACGGTGGGGTCGCTGGCTTTGATGGAGGCCACCGCCGCGGACTCGAGGATGCTCGCGGCCGCGGGTGCAGCTCCGCTGTTCCAGCCACCGACCCCCAACACGTTGGTGGCGACGAGGGCGGCGATGACGCTCATCGCACCGACCGTCGAGAACCCTGCCCAAGCGAGGGTGCGTCGGCGGCGGGTGCGAACGGGTGTGAACGTGGTGTCGACTCCGAGCGGCTCGAACAGAGCCACTGCGGTCTCCCCGTCGATGCGCACCCGGAGTTCGGTGAGACCTCGTTCGCGTGCCGCTTGGCTTGGCTCCCGCGTCCTGTCACGAGTGCTGCGGAGCAACGTCAGCTCGTCCATGATCCGTCTCCTGTTCGATGGTGCCAATGCCGGCTGCGCGGCGCAGTTGCCGCCGCGTCCGATTCAGGCGTGAGCGCACGGTGCCGATGGGAACGCGTGTGGTGACCGCTATTGACGTGTAGTCGAGATCAGCCCAGGCGTACAGCAGCAACGTGTCCCGATCCGCCGCAGATAGACGCCGAAGAGCCTTCGCCAATCGACGTGCGAGACGCGGAGCATCGATACGGGCGCCGGCCAGCTCGATGAAGTCCGGCGCAATCGACGCGGCGAGGTCGGCGGCGGCGCCTTTCCATGCGACAGCCTCCACCCGCACGTGTTTACGCATCAGCCGCGTCGCTATCCCGAGTAGCCAGGGCCGTGCATCATGCACGGTGACGTCATATGAAGAGCGTCGTTCGAACGCGACGAGAAAGGTTTCTGCCATCACGTCTTCCGCGACGTGGTCGCCCAGGCGTTGCGCGGCATAGCGGTACACGGACGTCGCATGGCGCGCGTACAGGAGCTCGAAGAGCGCTGGCTCGCCGACTGAGCGCTCCATCACCTCGTTATCGGGGGTCATGTCCGTATTGCAGGATTCCGCCATGTCGGTTCACATCAATCTTCGATCCGACGATCCGCCGACAGGACGCCTCCCAGATTGGAGACGCCCGCCATCCAAGCCACGACGGTCGAACCGGCGAAGTCGTTCCGCCACGGAACGGCATCCGGTGGACCGGTAGCGGCTCAGGTCGAGAATCGCGGATGAGTAACGTAGTCGCCGTCCAGGTACGTAGAGTGGACTCGGAAAGTTGCGCGATGAAGCCAAGCCTCTCTGCCCTTCTCACGCTCCGCGCCTGTTTGAGCGACCGTCGTTCCAGAGAAGGGGAAGAGAGGGGCTTCAGCGGGCTTGGGGGCGACAGTCCCGTGATGGGGCGCGAGGATCGTGTGGAAGCCTCGATTCGAGAAGTCATTCGTCAGCAGCAGCCGACGCAGCCCCCAGCCCTCGACGTCACCCATCGCGAGAAGCTCGTGTTCGTCGTCGCTGATAACCAAGCTCAATGAATTGTTGAGCCGCTGCAGGTCGCGATACAGCCCCGGCATTTTGTCGCGCAACTCGTCCGGCGCCGCACTGAACGTCGGCTCAGCTTCGTTAGCCTCGGGGATCGTGTCCTTCGTCACCCGCGATCCCGCCCAGGCGTCGCTTTCCCCATCGGCTTCCTCCGGAATGTCGGTCAACCGTCCCTCGAAGTCATCAAAGTCATCGTCGACCTCGAGCGGCGTCTCTTCCACGGCGGCGAACGCGTCACGAAGCGCCCGCCGCAGGTCGGGCCACTTCTCGGCCGCCTCGGCGACCTCCCTACGCACGCGCTCGAAGAGTGTGCTCCAGGTGCCACTGACTTCGGTCGGCGGCCAATGGACTGTCCAAGTCTTCCCCACGGCATGAAAGCGGTTGCCGCGCCGATATGCGTATGAGCGGACCTGGCTCGCGACACGCTTCCATTCGTCTCGGAGCTTCAACGCGTTGACGTGAGGCGCTGCCCCGTCCATGACTGAGAGAAGTGCGGCGATCATCGGTGCCACAGGCCTGGCGGAGTCCGGAAGGCGCGGATAGATCAGGCGGATCGGGCCAACGGGCGCGATCCGTTGAGGTAGCTCCGCAAGGCCGCGCCAATGGTCAGCATCAAAGTGGGACACTACGATGGCGTTCAAACCCTGAGGCGCTGATCCGAGGACCGAGGCGAGACGGTCTGCAGAGCGCGTGCCAGTTTTATCGTCATGCGCCCCACAGTCGATGAGCATCGTCTCGCGGAACGTTCGAAGGACGGTGCACGCGCCATCGCCGATATTCACGACCTGTATTGACAAAAGGTTGTCCTCCATGTGTGGGCGTTAGTTTGTTCGCGGTCTTGATCCACCTTGCGCGCCCATTCCTACCAGGAGATCGTTGCGGCATCCTTGACGCACCGCCGACAAGGGACCTCATCCGTGGGCCCGCTGAAAACAGCGCGTGCATGACTGGGGCTGCGCACATTAACGGCCAAGGGCATCAGCCAGGGCGGTGAGAAGAAAGCCCTCAAGGCCAATAACGGCTGAGCGAGCGCTTCGGTAAGTCAGGGCCTGGCCCTCATCTCACGCGACTCAGCGCAGTATCTCGTATCGGAACCGCCAACCGCTGGCCGCAACACGACCTCGCGCCCGCTAAGGCGAGTGGTTCCATGGCGTCGCGAACGTCAGACCTGCGCGCTACTGTCAGGGGATGGAAGGGAGCATCCGTGTCTCAGCACATCATCACCGATGAAGGTGGTCGCCCTCTGTTCACCATTGAGGTTGCGCAGCCCGCGGAGTCGCCTCTGCGTGGTGGAGTCGACGGGTTCGTCTCGACGACCGCGGACAACGTCCGAGAGGTCGGGCAGGCCATCGCGAAGCTGTGCGATGACGTGATGACATCGGTGAAGGCCAGCATCACGGCCGCGTCGCCCGATGAACTCGAACTCACCTTCGGGGTGTCTCTGGGCGGGGAGGCGAGCATCCCGCTCGTGACGAAGGCCACCAGCGAAGCGACGTTCACAGTCCGTGCGCTGTGGCGCGACACCGGGGCTGGTAAGGAAGAGTAGCAAGATCGCTTCCGGCTTACCAAGACCCCTAGAAACGTTGTCCTTCCTGGGTTCCGCATGGTAAAGTGAGGCGTGCCAAGATCTGAACTTTCCCCCCTCGAGCAGGCGTACATCGATCTCGCACGAGCAGGAATCACCGGTGACAGTGACGGAGCACGCGTCCTTGCCCGTCGTGCGTCCCGGCGCCTTCCGGCCGGGGTGCATCACACGGTCCTCTTCAAAGAGGCGCTCGTGGAGGCGCTCGCGCTTCCCGGCCCGGCCGCCGTGTCACCGCTTCGCGGTACCGCTCCGGCTCCTGCCATAGACGGGGCATGGGCGCGGATTATCGAGGACGCACCGGATGTCGTCCTCGCCCCGGAACTGTCCGCACAGGTCGAGCTCCTCATCTCCGAGCATGCATCCGCCGCGGAACTGAGCGGGTTCGGCCTCACCCCCTCCCGGACGGTGCTGTTCACCGGTCCTCCCGGCGTCGGGAAGACGGTCACCGCCGCGCACGTTGCCGCGCGCCTGCAGGTCCCCCTGATAACCGTCAACTTCGCCACCCTGATCTCCAGCCTGATGGGGAAGACGGGGAGCAACTTCCAGGAGCTGGTCGACTCCGCTCATGAAGCAGGCGCGGTGTTGTTTCTGGACGAGTTCGACGCCATCGCGAAATCCCGCGGGGACCAGCAGGACCTGGGTGAGATGAAGCGAGTCGTCAACGTCGTCCTGCAACAGCTGGATGCGTGGCCTGCGGGCAGGCTTCTCATCGCGGCAACCAATCACCCGGAACTGCTCGATAACGCGATCTTCCGCCGATTCGACGCGGAGATCGCGTTCTGCGCGCCCGGACCGGAAGAGCGTCGACGGTTCCTGGACGCCCATGATGTGTTGGATCGACTGGCGGTGGCAGCCGCGACGCGGGAAGCGATGGCGCTGTCCTTCGAGGGGGAGACGCTGTCGACACTCGACGTGTGGGTGAAGACGGCCACACGCCGCATCGTGCTGGGAGGCCGCACGAGCGCGGCCTCCGAGGAGCTCCTCGCTGCCATCACGACGGACGCTCGTCGTCGGGCTACTCAATCTGCGGATGTGCGTGCAGGGCTCGCGCGTGCGGCCCACGCAATGGGGTGGACACAGCGCAGGACCGCGGACTGGTTGGGCGTCAGCCACGTGACCATCGGCAACGACCTGCGCGGACAATAACAGGGGGAATCATGCCTGAACAGCAGAACGACCGGAGAGTGCTCGTCAACGGAGAGGATCTGTCCTTTTCGACGGACCGCCCGCCGCGCCGGCCCAACAAGTACCATCCGAAGACGCTGGATGAAGCGCGGGTGATTCTTCAGCCGCAGCTACAGCAGGTCATCAACGACATCGAAAACATCAGCCCGGAGCTACGCGCGGAACGCGTGGTCATCGAAGCGGAAGTGTGGGCGAACTACCTCGCCAACTCGTGGTTCCCGCAGCAGCTGGTGAAGAAGTTGAAGCTCCGCCCGCTCGGCTCACGCGTCGTCCGTGACGGGGTGAAAATCACCGAGGTGACCGGACAGTCGACGTCGCTGTCGAAGTCCTATCTGCTGTCCGCGGACGCCGGTGGGGTCGCCGACATGATCAAGCTGTTGCACGGGGCGAGCGAACCGGGACTCGCGAAAGCGGCAGAGGAGCTGCGGCAGTTCAACGAAATCAAGGTCTCCCGTGCGAGAGAACGAGGGACGGCCGCTGCCGGCATTCAGCCGTTCGAGGCGGTTCTGCACCCGGACCCGGACGAATCGACGGTGGAGCGACGTGTCCGCGCGTCCGCGGCGACGCTGAAGAAGTTCACCTCACTGGTGGAGTCTCTCGGCGGGGCGGTCTCCGGCGATGCTGATGTCGTCGACGGGCTCACTTTCCTCTCCCTGAAACTGCCGGCCGATGCGGTGGAGGCGGTCTCCGAGTTCAATCCGCTCCGGTCGCTCACTCCGGCACCGGTCATGGAGATGTTCACTGACGGCGCCAACGGTGACACCGCCGGGGAGATCAGCCTGACGCACGACGTGTCCGGACTGCCGAAGGTGCTGGTCTTCGACGGTGGAGTTGACCACACCGGCCACGTGTTCCGTGACCTCGTCGAAGCGACCGACCTCACCGGACGCGGGCTGATGGGCGGGTACGCGTTGCACGGCGCTGCCGTCACCGGCGCGGTCCTCTACGGCGATGTCGGTTCTCACGGAACCTTCGGGCAGCCGGCCGCGCACGTCGCCCACTACCAGGTCATGCCCACACCCGTTCCGCAGGACGCCGCCGAGTACCCGTGGATCCTCGCCCAGATCCGGGACATCGTCGAGACGACAGACGCGAAGATCGTGAACCTCAGCCTCGGCCCGAAGGTACCCGTCGACGATGACGAACCACACCGTTGGACGGCGGTGTTGGACAAGATCGCCTATGACCGGGGCATCCTGTTCGTGACAGCGGCCGGGAACAACGGCAACAGCACTAGCCCGGAACTGGGGCGTGTGCAGGTGCCCGGCGACATGGTCAACGGGCTCACTGTCGGTGCGTGCGATTCACCGGACTCGTCCGCGACCTGGGCCGCGACAGACTACTCCGCGAGCGGACCGGGCCGATCAGGCAATCGGATCCAACCCGCGGTCGTCAGCTACGGCGGTACCCCCGCGCAGCCGTTCGGGCGGATCCGCCCTGACGGTTCTATCGTCCACGACGATCACGGAACAAGCTATTCGACGCCGCTGGTGACGAACCTGATGGCGCGCTTGAGCCGTGAGCTCGGTGGCCGAGCGGACGCCCCCACACTGCGCGCGTTGGCCGTGCATCTCGCCGAGCTCGGGGAGGACCACGACCAGACCCGTGCCGGTCACGGACGCCTGGCCGGAGACGCCGCCACCCTGTTGTCCTGCGATCCAAATGAGGCGACGATCCTGTACCACGGCATCCTTGGCCGCACCGAAGTGCGGGCATTCCCGCTCCCGTTCCCGGCCGCGTTCCCGGGAGGGGACATCGACCTCAGCTGGACGGTCGCGTACTCCACCGCGACGGACGCGACCGAGGCGGGGGAGTACACCAACGCGGGGCTCGAGGCCAGGTTCCGCCCTCACAGGGACAAGCGGACCATGGCGTTCGACACTGATGACGGCACGACCCGTTCGCATGTGGTGAACGTCCGCACCGATGGCACAGACATTGCCGCGCGGGTGCGGGAAGGGTGGTCGTTGCCGTCCGCCGCCCAGTCGCGGCCGCCGAAGACGACGCGACGGTTCGAGGGGGACCTGCGCGAGCTCGGGAAATGGGAGACGATCTGGCATTCCACGGACCGGCTTCGTGCATCGTCGATGGACCACCCGCAGATCGACATCAACCACCTCAGCCGCGAAGGTGGACGCATCACTCGTGACACGGAAGACATCGAGTTCACCCTCATCGTCACCATGCGCTCCCGCTCCGGGAAAGCACTGTACGACCTCGTGCTCAACGAATTCGATGTCCTCTCACCGCTTCCCGTCGTGGTGCCGGTGACGGCGTCCGTCGATGTCGACACCGAAGTGCAGTAGCCGCTAGGTTCCCGTCGTCCCCGTGTCAGGGACGACGGGACGCTGCAGCACCTGACCGTCATCGAGCACGAGCCGCATCTCCACCTCGGCGGGCACTTCATCGACACGTAGTGCCCGTGGCTGCGTCATGTGGAACGGTTCGTATGGTCCGAGCATGTTCCACCCTGGGGGCTCGCCCGCGTCGGCGGAGACACGGGCTTCCAGGTCAGGGAGCACATCGACGAGCTCGCTCATCTGAGTGATCATCGTCGTGTCGTGGCGTTCGGGGGCGCGCACTTTGGCGGCGAGGTGCACCGCGTCCTTGTCCATCATCACCGCGTCGCAGTACGGGATCGCCACGCTCATCGCCTCGATGTCGCGGAGCATGTTCCACGTCCACGGCCGGTGCTGACGGATGATGTCGTGCTTCATCTGGGCGGCGAGCAGGGGAGTGGGCACACGGTCGATGAAGTCGGCGACCGTGGCGCTGAACGGTGCTTTCACATCAGGGGGCGGCAGGATCGTGGAGAACGACAGCCGGTAGTCGGCGGCCAGCCGCGCCAAAATCGCACGATGGTCGCTCCAGAGCTCGCGAACTTGGAGGAAACGGAGCAGCGTTGCCGACGGTTGCGGGGACACCCCCAGCTGTGCGGCAAGAGCTCGCTCGCGCTCCAAGCGGCTGGTCGGAGACGCTTCCAGGTCGCGCGGGTCCGCGTAGCCGTACTTCAACAGCCCCGGCAACGCCGCATCGCTGGGACCGGCGAACAGCATGTACTCGGAGAACTGCGCCACCTGCCGCAGCCATGCCCCGTCCACGTCCACCACGCGGTCGCCCGGCGCGACAGGCTTGAAGAACGCGTTCCTGCCCGTGAATGCCCAGTGAGCGCCGACCCCCAATGTCTGGATCGCGGAGGGGCGGAACGTGGGGCGCTTCAGTGTCTCGTGCAGGGCAACAAGGATCTGCTGGGCGATCAGATCGGACTGCGTACGCAGCGCACGAAGCTCGCTGAGCGGGGCGACCACATCGGCGAGATCCTGACGCTGCTGCGGATCGCGGATACGACCGGTCTCCTCGTACCGGGTCGCGGACAACGGGAACACCACGCCCGCCTCCCGGGCGCGAAGTGCGGCCTCGTACGCGCGGACGTCATCCGGATCACGAGGACGGCCTTTCGCGGCGGCTGCGAACCGAATCCATACCCATTGGTCGAGGAAGACCGTCGGCCATGCGGATTTCAGTGAGGAGCTCATCGTCGCGGGATCACGGGGTCCAGCTTGACTCGTCCGCGCGGGGGCGGCGAGCGTTCTCGGATGCGGTGGCCAGCGCCATCGTCGCGTGGCGTGCATGGAACGCGACCCACCGTGCTTCCACGGCGGGGTCAGAGAATGCCCCTCCGACCTGCGCGGACGTCCCTCCTCCGGCGGTCACCGTGACTGCCGCCCACCCGCCTTCCGACAGGGCGAACTGGTATGTCAGCTGTCCCCACTCAGGGGCTAGGTAGACGACGTGCGCGTCCTCCTTGTCGGCGATGACCGCACCAGAGATATCGCTGGTCACAGGCACCCCGGACGCGTACTGGGCGTCCCGGTAGGCGAGGCGCGTGTCGCGCACTGCGATCCGCATTGCCTCCTTCGCGTCGCTGCGGGCCGAGCGCCCTTTCACCGCAGTCTGGTAACTGAAGTCGATGGTCGTCCCGTCGACACGGTGGATCCAGATGCCGATGGCGTCCCGGCTGACGAACGCCCCGGACGCATCCTGAGTGCGGCCGATGAAGAAGTGGTCGACACCAGCACCCACCTTCTCATCGACATCGGGGTGGCGCTCAAGCACTTCGCGAAGCATTAGATCGTGGACGGGGTCGCTAACTCGGTCACCGACGCCATACCCGGAGTTGCGCAGGATGGCGCGGAACGCGTCCAATGCGGCGGACTGCGTCGGCCAGGCGAACGAGTCCAACTGCACGGGCTTTGCCATGATTCTCCTCACGGGTAGCGGGTCGCTCACACCATAGCGTCCATGCACGGCACCGTGTCGCGCCTCCTGTTCCACTGGTCCGACGTTGCCGTGGGCGATAGACACCGGGGTGAACGGTATACTTGGCCCCGAGCGGTCTGGACCGCTCATCTCCGAGTCAGGATCCCCACGTGATTTTGGCCTCGAAGGACAACCGTGGCGGATCCAGATGCAGTGCCCACTTGTTGAGACTCTCTTCATAGATGCCGGCTCTGTGGACGTGGGACGCAAGCGATGGCATCGGTGGAGATTGAGATGAACAACAGCCCGACCACGCCCGCGCGCTCACGCGAGGTTGAACGAGACGCTCGAGCCTGGAGCAAGTTCTCCGGCATGAAGTACACCGAGTCGCTCCGCGCGATGGAGCACCCGCTCGCGCAGGGCATTCTCGGTGAGCGCATCTGTGCCCGAGACGTGATCCGTGTGCTGGCACAGCACCCCGTGCTGTCCGAGCCGATCTGGGAAACCGACAGCGAAGGCAGAGAAGTGGAGAGCGACGAACGAATCACTCACCTGGGCGACAACGGACTATTCGCCACAGAAGATCGCTCGCTGTCGTCGGCGACGGAGCACGACTACATCGAGCTGGTCCTGACCGCCGAGGTGCTGCGCGCGTTCACTCCCACGGTTGAACCGCAGGAGGAGGCGTACAGCTACAACCTGAAGCACACCGTGGAGGAGTTCCTCGGCGAGCACCTCGGCGACCACTCCTACATCGCGAACGGGCGGGCGATCTGGGCGGCGGCGGTAGTGGGGATCCCCATCACGGAAAGCAACCCCGGCGAGTACTCCCTCAACGCCGACTTCGGACTGGTACCCGAGCAGGTCGAATATGCACGGCGAATGCGTCGTACATCGGGTTCAACCCGCGACGCGGTCCGTGCTCACCACCACCGCCCGCCGGGATACCTGTTCCTCCAGCAGGCGCTGCAGCGGTACCGCGCCACCGGCGAGACGCCCGGCCGATGGGATGGTGTCGACGAGCACGCCGAGCCCGTCACGAGCGCCTTCCACGAATGGCTGGTCGCGCAGGCTGATCCTGCAGGCGAGCGCGGCGCCCAGGGTTCGCGCGAGCGTCTCGCCGGCGACTATGCCGCAGGGGTGCGAGATGGCGACCACGGCGTTGCCCGTGAGCCCGAGGGGCTGCTGACTATCCTGCACCGAGTCGGCGCGGACGACGACTTCTTCGACATGGCTCGCGAAGCCATACTCGATTGGGCGAGGTCTTCGTCCCTGTCAAACGGGATCCGCACAGAGCTCGTGGACAGGGATCGGTCTGACCACGGTGGCTGGGGCGCGGGTGGCGGGGATGTCGAGCGCTACGAGTTCCTATGCCCCTGCGGCAAGGGCAAGATCCTCGAGGAACACGACAACGTTCCAGGCTTCCGGGAACACGACGTGACAATCATGTGCCGCACCTGTTCGCAGGAGTGGGACTTCGTGCCGGGCCGCTCCGTCCGAGGGTGGCGGATCCAGCCGATCCCCGCAGCCTGACCGTCGCGTAATCTCCGTGGTGCCGTTGCGGCATTGCGGAGGCTCGAGACGAGAACGGGCAATACGTCTCGTACCTAAAGTGTCGGCACGTCGCGGGAACTCGTGGCCGCGCGCGGCATTCGACTGATCCAGAGGATTAACTTGGCACTTGCAGAGGATCGGCTCTCGCTGGCGGTGCAAATGTCCGCGTGATCTGGCAGTTTGTGCAGTTATACGAACACCCCACCGAAACACGTACGGCGCGAAGACCCCGACCGGAGACATCCGGTCGGGGTCTTCTGCTTCTTCAGCCCACTGCTCCATCTGTCCCTGGTCATCCGGACCGGCATGTGTCAGAGTGATAGTAACTTTCACGATCTGTTGCGCCTATGGAAATGATTTCCAGGACGACCGAGGAGGACTCGATGAAGAGAAGACCCATCGCGATCGCTGCAGCGGCAGTGCTCGCGCTGACCGCGCCCGCCGCCGCCGCGGGAGCGGCCGTCGACGAGGAGGCGCTGACCGCGTACGTCAAGAACGCCGACGGCACGTACGGGTACAGCGCGACGCCCGTGGAGACGTACCCCGGTTCGGGGGAGCAGGTCACGATCCCGACGAGCCTCGAGCCAGAGAACCGCCGTTTCTCGAGCGCGTGGGTCGGCACGATCGGCAACCTCAACTTCGGCAAGCCGACCGACGCCGCCGACTTCGACGCGAAGTACGCGACGGTGCTCGACGACTTCACCGCGTGGAACATGAACGCCGTGATCTTCCAGGTCAGGCCGCTGCTCGACGCGTACTACCCGTCGACCCTCAACCCGTGGTCGGAGTTCCTCACCGGCGCCCAGGGTGCCGACCCGGGCTACGACCCGCTGCAGCGCATGGTCGACGCGACCCACGCGCGCGGCATGGAGTTCCACGCCTGGCTCAACCCGTACCGGGTGACGAACACGAAGATGACCGCGCCCGCCATCCTCTCCGCGCTCGGCCTCACCGCCGACGAGGTCAAGGCTCTCACCGTCCCCGAGTACATCAAGGCGCTCAACGAGGCCGGCATCCTCGCCGACGACAACTTCGCCGTCCAGCATCCCGACTGGGTGCTGTCGTTCGAAGAGAAGCTGTTCCTCGACCCCGGCCAGCCCGAGGTGCCCGCGTTCGTCGCCGACTCGGTCGCCGAGATCGTCGAGAACTACGACGTCGACGCGATCCACTTCGACGACTACTTCTACCCGTACCGCATCACGGTCGACGGCGTGAACGTGTTCTTCGGTTCGGCCGGCGAGGACCGGCCGACGTTCGAGGAGTTCGGGCTGACGGCGGGTTACGCCGACAGCACGGAGGGCATCGAGGCGTGGCGTCGCGACAACATTACCCGTCTCATCACCCAGGTCGGCGACGTCATCGACGCGCACAACGCGGATGCCGGCACGGCCGTGCAGCTCGGGATCAGCCCGTTCGGCATCTGGGAGCACAGGGCGCTGAACCCCGCCGGCTCGAACACGCCGACCGGATCATCGCAGACCTACAGCAACGCGGTGTTCGCCGACACCAGGGCGTGGGTGCAGGACGAACTGGTCGACTACCTCACGCCCCAGATCTACTGGAGCTTCGACCAGGCCGCCGCCCCGTACGGCGAGCTCGCTCGATGGTGGAGCGACGTCGCAGAGGGCAGCCGCACGCAGATCTACGTCGGTCACGCCCTCTACAAGCACGTGAACAACGGCGGGTGGGAAGCCGCGTGGATGAATCCCGAAGAGGTTGCCAACCAGATCCGCTTCGATCAGAAGCTCGACGGGATCGACGGCAGCGTGCTCTTCAGCTACAACGACATGAAGCCGAGCGACATCGCGGCGCTGCCCGCCGACCAGCAGCCGAAGCACCAGGCGAAGAACACCGCGATCGACCTGCTCCGCAGCGAGGCGTTCGCGCACCCCACGCTGGTTCCCGCCAAGCCGTGGCTGTCGGATGGCTCGGTCGCCGCCCCGACCGACCTGGCCCTCGACGGCGCCCGGTTGACGTGGCGCGCCGGCGATGCCGCAGAAGCGCGCCAGTATGCGATCTACCGCGGCACGGGCACGCCCGAGGAGATCGTCGCCGGAAGCGGCACACTCGTCGACACGATCTGGGCAGGGGGCGCGGCCGAGGCGGGCTACACGGTTCCGGCCTCCGAACCCGCGGCACTCGACTCCACGGCTCGTGCAGCCGGAGAGACCTGGGTCGTCACCGTGCTCGACGCCGCAGCGGTGGAGAGCGCGCCCGCCGCGGTCGCCGCGGAGCCTGTCGACCCGGTGGAGCCTGTCGATCCGGTGGATCCTGTCGATCCTGTCGACCCGTCCGATCCCGGCACGCCTCCCGGCGGTACCGGCAGCGGCGGCGCCGCAGCGCCCGGAGCCGCCGGTTCCGCACAGACGGGTTCCCTCGCTTCCACCGGTACCGAGTTCCCCGTCGCGACGATCCTCACGGCGCTGGCACTCCTCGTGGCGGGCGGCACCGTGCTCATGACGAGGTCCCGCCGGCGAAGCGCCGCGGCATCCCGAGAGTGATGTCCTGACGGGGTGCGCGGCGATCCCCGCACCCCGTCAGCGCTCTCTTCTCCTCCCTCCCGAAACTTCTTCGCCCTTTCTCGAACTTTTTCGTGACGAATCGCGCACCTCGTGCGTCCTATGTATGAGCGACACACACGCTCCCGGCGACACCCCTCAGGGATCGGCCGGCCGTCGATACAGATAGGACTCGTCATGGCAACGCAGGACCAGAAGAACACCTCCACCAGCCCCGCCGAGAAGGAGCTGGCTGACACCACCGCCGCGGCCACGCCCGCGCCGCGCGTCGACCGCTCGTCGTCGTTCTCGACGTCGCGAGTCCCCGCCGACGTGAACGCCGCAGGCAGCACGACGATCGCCGACGGCGTCGTCGCGAAGGTCGCCGGTATCGCGGCGCGTGAGATCCCCGGCGTGTACGCGCTCGGTGGCGGCGGAGCCCGCGCGTTCGGCGCCATCCGCGACGTCATCAACGCGACCGACCTCGCGCAGGGCGTGAAGGTCGAGGTCGGGGAGACCCAGGCCGCCGCCGACATCACCATCGTCGTCGAGTACCCCGCCCCCATCCAGGAGGTCGCGAACAACGTCCGCGCCGCCGTCGCGGGTGCGATCACGCGCCTCGTCGGTCTCGAGGTCGTCGAGGTCAACGTCGAGGTCAACGACGTGCACGTGCCGGGCGACGACAACGCTGAGAACGAGGAGTCGCGCGTCTCATGAGCCCCACCACCACTGGCGCCCTGATCGGTGCCCTCCTGGCGCTCGCCGCCCTCCAGTTCGGCTTCTGGGGATTCCTCCTCGTGGCCGTCCTGGCCGGGATCGGAGCGCTCGTGGGGCGCATCGTGTCCGGCAAGCTCGACGTCCGCAGTCTCGCCGACGTCTTCACGGGGCGGCGAACCTCCTGATGCGCGTCGACCAGAACGTCATCGCCGGTGGCGGCCCTTCGGGGCCCGCCACCGGCGGGGAGGCCCTTCCCGGCCGCGTCACCGTGCGGGAACGCGTCTATCGCACCGTCGTGGAGCAGGCCTCCGCGTCGCTGATCGGCGTCTCCCGCAGTGACGTGAAGGCCGACGCCATCGAGCGAGGCACGGGGATCGCCCTCCGCATCTCCAGCCCGCTTCCCGTCCCCGATCTCGACGACACCGTCGCGATCTCCCAGACCACCCCCGTCCTCGACCGCGCCAGAGAGCTGCAGGAACAGCTGCAGCACCGCCTCACCGGCATCTTCGGGCGCGAGGTCAGCCGGATCGCGCTGACCATCACCGGAGCGACCATCCCCGAAAGGAGACGAGTGCGATGACCAGCCCGGCACTGCGTCGCGTCGTACGACGCGAGACCCACTCACCGCGCACCGTCGCGATGTTCGTCGCGGTCATCCTCCTCATCCTCGCCCTGGCCTACATCGGTCTCGAGATCGTGCTGAGCCTCCTGGCCCAGCCCGCGCTCCTGCTCGGTCCGGCCGCGGCGGCGGGGTGGCTCGTCGGACTGCCGACGGCCCAGCCCGCGGGCCTCGTCATCGCCCTCAGCGTCGTGCTCGCGATCATCGGGCTGATCTTCATCTGGCTGGCCGTGACGCCGGGCAGACTCTCCCGCCACACCATCGACGCGGGCGACCGCGCCGTGGTCGTCGACAACGGCGTGATCGCGAGCGCTCTCGCCCAGCACCTCGCCGAGGAGACCGGGCTCGCCCGCGATGACGTCACCGTCGGCGTCGGACACCGCAGCGTCGACGTCACCGTGCGGCCGGGCGTCGGCATCCCCGTCGACAAGGCCGCCGTGCAGTCGGCCGCCGAGGCCGAGATCGAGACCTACCGTCTCACCCGCAGCGTCCGCACCCGCGTGCGCATCGACCGCCCGACCCAGGAGGATGACGAGCTGTGAACAACACGAATCGCGCCCTGAACCGCATCCTGCTGTTCATCATCGGTCTCCTGTTCCTGGCGCTCGGCGCCGTGGGCATCACGATCATGAGCTGGCCCACCGCGAGCGAGATCTGGAGCGAGGCCGGCAAGAACTCCGAGTCCTGGCTGGATCAGGCGATCGCCGCGACGACCATCGCCGGGGGCAGCGTCTCCTGGGTCGCGATCGGAGCCGTGGCCGCCATCGTCGTCGTCATCGTGCTGCTGATCCTCGCGCTCACCAGCGTGGCGGGTCGCCGTTCGAAGACCGCTCTGCGCTCCTCGGGGTCGCAGAACCCGCTGGGGCGGGTGACGGTCACGGAGTCCTTCGTGTCGGATGCCGTCAAGAACTCCCTCGCGAACCGCGACGAGATCCTGTCGACGAGCGTCACCGCGAACGACATCCATCGTGAGCCGGTGCTGCACGTCGCGGTCACGCCGCGGCAGAACACCGACCCCCGCGACCTCGTCGACCACCTCGACCGACTGCTGACCAACCTCGCCACCCTCACCGGACGCGAGACAGCCACCTACGTGTCGATCCACACCGGACTCCGCGCGCGGCTCGCCCACGATCAGCGCCGCCTGTCCTGACCCGACCATCCACCGAGCAGAGGAGCATCATGCGCAACCGCATCATCGTCATCGGCCTCGTCGCCTTCCTCGCCTTCGCGCTCGGGTCGCGTGCCTCCCGGCCCGAGATCAAGAACCGCGAGAGCGTCAGGCACCAGCTCGTGCGGATCTGGAACGACCCGAAGGAGCGCAAGCGCCGTCGCAAGGCCGCCGAGAAGACGGCCAAGAAGGTCCGCAGGGCGCTGGAGAGGGCGCGGAGCTGAATCCACGCATTCACAGACTTATCGTCGGATGCTCACAGGCCGACGATAAGACGGTGAGAGACCATCTCGCCGTCAGGATCCACCACCACGAAGGGAAGCATCATGGGACTCGACGACAAGATCAAGAACGCCGCTCAGGACATCGCCGGCAAGGCGAAGGAGACCGTCGGCAAGCTGACCGACAACGACAAGCTCGAGGCCGAGGGCAAGGCCGACCAGGTCAAGGCCGACGCCAAGAAGGCCGGCGAGAACGTCAAGGACGCCTTCAAGAACTGAGCGCTCCGCGAACGGCGAAGGGCGGGGACCGGATGACGGTTCCCGCCCTTCTCGTTCGTCAGGCCGCCAGGAACGCGAAGAACGAACGACGCGCGGCGCTCGCGTCGGCATCCTCCCGTGTGGGGTGTACGCGGTTGAGCAGGAGGACTCCGTAGTCGCCCGTGCGAGGGGAGACCGCGAAGGCGGTGCCGGTGAAGCCGGTGTGGCCGACGGCATCCGCCGTCCCCATCCACAGTGCATCGCGGACCCGCAGGCCGACCGCCTGCTCGAATCCCTCCGCCTGCACGACGGGTTCTCTCAGCAGCCGTGCGGATCCGGGGGACAGGACGTGACTCTCCGCGCCCATGCCGTCGTCGCGCACGACGCGGGCCAGTGCTGCCACGTCGTGCACTGTTCCGAAGAGCCCGGCATGCCCGGCGGGGCGTTCGAGGGCGGCCGCGAGCTCGTCGTGCACCTCTCCGCGCACGAGACCCCGGTGGGGTTGCACCTCGGTCGCGACCGCACGCTCGACGCCGGGTGTCCAGGTCAGGGACTCCGCTCCGATCAGAGCGGCGGTCTCACGCACGAGCTCGTCGAGCCGGCGCCCGGAGACCCGCTCCAGCAGCTCGCCGATCGCGATGAACCCCACGTCCGAGTACCGGTGGGTCTCGCCGGGGCGGGTCAGTAGTGCTGAACCGAGCACCGCCTCACGCAGCTGCTCGCCGCGCATCCCGGTGCGCCAGAGCCGCCCCTCGGCGGGGAGCCCCGAGGTGTGCGTGAGCAGGTGGCGCAGCGTGATCGTCTCGGCGTCGCGCCCCGACCCCACCGCCGTCACCGACGCGACCGGTGCGTCGAGATCGAGCGATCCGTCGTCGACCAGTCGCAGGGCCGTGACGGTGGTGAAGATCTTCGTCACCGAGGCGAGGTCGAACAGGTGCCCGTCCGTCAGGCGAGTGGGGTCGTCGTGCGCGGGGGTCCCGGCGACCACGACCTCCTCGATGCCGCCGGCCGAGGTGAGCGAGGCCCACGCCGATCCGGGCGCTGCGTTCACCACCGCTGCGTCACTTGCTCATGCCGGAGGTCAGGCCGTTGATGATCTGCTTCGTCGCCAGCAGGAACAGCACCACGAGCGGGATCGTCGCGATCGTCAGGCCAGCGAACAGCTGCGGCCAGTCGGTCGAGTACTCGCCGAAGAAGCGGGTGAGGCCCACCGGCAGCGTGTACGACCCGCGATCGCGCAGCAGGATCAGCGGGTAGAAGAAGTCGTTCCACACCGGCACGAACCGGAACACGATCACCGTCGCGAGCGCAGGACGCACGAGTGGCAGGAGGATCTGCAGGAACGTGCGGAAGGGACCGGCGCCGTCGATGCGCGCGGCCTCCTCGAGCTCGATCGGCAGCGCCCGGAAGAACACCGTCAGCACGAACGTCGTGAACGGGATGCCGAGGGCGCCGTACACGAGGATCAGGCTGAACACGTTGCTCGTCATGCGCAGCGAGTCGAGCAGGTAGAACAGCGGCAGGATCGCGAGGTGCACCGGCAGCATCAGCCCGGAGAGGAACACCGCCTCGATGCCGCGGAAGAACTTCGCGCGAGCGCGGGCGAACGCGTACGCGGCGAGCACCGACACCACGGTCGTGACGATCACCGATCCGACCGTCACCGTGATCGAGTTGATGAAGTACGTGTCGAAGGATGCCGTGATCCAGGCGTTCTGGAAGCTCGTGAACGTCGGCTGCAGGGGGAGGCCCAGCGGCTCGGTCGCGATCTGCTGCTGGGTGCGCAGCGAGTTGTTGACCATGAGGAGCAGCGGCCCGATGGCGACGAGCGCGTAGCCCCAGAGGAAGACGTTCGCGAAGATGCGTCCGAGCAGCGGGGTGTCGGAGGTGCGGCTGCTGCGCCGACGGCGGGCATCGGGGCGCCGTGAGACGATCGCCTCGGTGCTCGGCTCGGTGCGCGATTCGGTGACGAGGCTCATCAGAACAGCTTTCGTTCGGCCCGACGCATGGTCGAGGTGATGATCACGGAGATCACCATGATGAAGAGGAAGAGCACGGTCGCGAGCGCCGACGAGACGCCGATGGAGTTCGGGTTGCCCGACTCGAACGCGGTGCGGTAGAAGAGCAGCATCATCACGTCGGTCGACCCGGCGGGTGCGCCGTTGGAGCCGGCGAGAGCGAACGGGATCGCCATCGCCTCCATGCTGCCGATGAACGTCAGCACGGTGATGATGCCGATCGTGGGCGTGAGCATCGGGAGGGTGATGTAGCGGAACCGTTTGCCGGCTGTCGCACCGTCGAGAGATGCGGCCTCTTCGATCTCCTCCGGGATGCCGCCGAGCGCCGCCCCGTAGAGGAGGATCGGGAAGCCGATCCACTGCCACGCGCTGACGAGCACGATGACCCAGATCGCCAGCTGCGGGTCGCCGAGCCAGGGGAGCGCGAGGCTCTCGAGGCCGACACCGCGGAGGATCGCGTTCACCGGACCGAACAGCGGCGACAGCATGAGCGACCACAGGTATCCGATCACCATCGGGCTGACGAGGTACGGCAGCGCGAAGATCGTCTGGAAGAAGCGCTTGGTGCGCTTGCGGCGGTGCAGCAGGGTCGCGATGCCGAGGCCGAGGGAGTTCTGGAAGACCAGCGCACCGACGAACAGCAGCAGGTTGTGGCCGAACGCGTTCCACAGCTCGGACGCGTACGGCTCGGTCGTGAGCAGCGTGATGTAGTTGCCGAAGCCGGCGAAGCCGCCCTGTCTGGTGCCCTGCCAGTCGAACAGGGAGTAGCTGAGCGCCGCGAGCATCGGGTACAGGATCAGCACCGCGAACAGCGCGGCCGCGGGAAGCACGAAGAGCAGTGCGGTCGGTGTGGTGAGGGCGATGCCGGTGCGGCTGCGGCGGTTCGGCGTCGTGCGCCGGAGGGGGATGGTCAGAGCCATGTCGAGTCTTTCGCTCCGAGAGGGGGCGCCGTCGCCGGCGCCCCCTCGGTGCGGATCAGGAACCGGGGGTGAACCAGGTGGAGACGCCGGACTGCAGGTCGGTGCCGAGCTGCTCGGGTGTCTTGTCACCGAGGAACATCGCCTGGATGTCCGGGCCGAGGACCGCGGTGCCCGTGGGGTCGCCGTAGCGGAAGTCGACGAGGAGCAGGTACGGAGCGGGGTTCGCGGTGTACTGCTCGTTCATCTCCTGCATGAGCGGGTCGGAGTACTTCACGCCGGGCAGCGCCGAGAACTGGTCGACCTCGTCGGCGACGAGCTGGCCGAACTCGGTCGTGGTCATCCAGTTCAGCAGCTCTGCCGCGGCATCCTGCTTCTCGCTGGCGGCGTTGATGCCGAAGCTGCCGTCGGCGTAGCCGGGCGTGACCGCGTGGTCGAGCGCGCTGCCGGGTGCCGGCGGCACCTCGTACACGCCCCACTCGGTGTCGGGTGCGGAGCTCTGGAAGGTCGGGAGGTCGAACGAGCCGCCCGGCCACTGCGCGGCCTGACCCGACGTGAACTGCAGCACGGCATCCGCCACCGCGATGGCATTGACGTTCTTGTCGAGGTACTTCTGCATGTCCTTCACGGTCTGCAGGGACGAGACGTAGGCGGGGTCGGTGAAGTCGACGTCGCCCGCGAGCACCTTCTCCTCGAACTCGGCTCCGCCGTACTGAGCCGATCCGACGATGTCGTGGAACATCGGCAGCACCCAGTCCTCGCGGGCGCCGAGGGCCATCGGGGTGACGCCCTCTTCGAGCAGCGTCTCCTGCAGGTCGATGAACTCGTCCCAGTCCTTCGGCTCTTCGAGACCCATCTCGTCGAACATGGTCTTGTTGTAGAACATCTGCATGGTCTGGTAGGCGAACGGGACGCCGTAGGTCGCGCCGTCGTCCTTGCCCTGTGCCGCGCGGAGCACGGTGGGGTCGAACTGGTCGAGCCCGTCGACGATGTCGTCGATCGGCACGAGCTGCTCGGACTGGATCGCCGACTGGATGCCGCCGTAGGCGCGGAGCATCGCGATGTCGGGTCCGTCGCTGCCCTCCAGGCCGGTGGCGAGGATCTGGTTGTACTCGGTCGGCTGGAAGCCCTCGAACTCGATCGTCACACCGGGGTGCGACTCCTCGTACTTGTCGAAGACGGCTTCCCACTTCGGGGAGGACGACGCCTGCCACGACCAGATCTTCAGGGTGACGTTCTCGCCGCCGTCAGCCTCTCCGCTGGAGGCTGCCGGTGCGCAGCCGGCCACGGCGAGACCTGTGACGAGGATGCCGGCGGTGAGCGCGATGCGTGTCGATGGGTGTCGCATGGGGTTCCTCTCGGTGGTGAGAGCCGATGGGGGCGGCTTGCTCTGCTGTGCGACGGAGAGGCGTCCGTCTCCGCGTCGGGGTGGTGATGCGGGGGCCGTGCGACTGCTCTGTCGTGCTGCGGCCTCGGGGGAGTGAGGCGCGCACTAGACACTCTGGGGAATTACTTTCAGGAATGCAAGAGCCTTCTGAAAATCTTTACCAAAACCGGTACGGCTCTGTCATCATGTTCACGTGTCCAACAGCGTCGTGACCGCGATCCACCAGCGCCTGTCGGCGCTCACCCCCACCGAGCGCCGGGTCGCCGAGTACGTGCTCGCCCAACCCCAGGTCGTCGTCGACGCGTCCATCACGCAGCTCGCCGGAGCGTGCACGACCTCCGTCGCCAGCGTCGCGCGGTTCACGAACAGCATCGGCTTCGCCGGTTACCCCGAGATGCGCATGGCGCTCGCCGCAGAGCTCAGTCGCAGCGACTCCGAGCGCGAACGCTTCCAGGTCTCCGGGGGAGACGTCGACCGCGACGACGACGCGGTCACCACCGTGCGCAAGATCGCCTTCTCCGAGGCCGCCGCCATCGAGCGCACTGCCCGCCAGCTCGACATCGACGAGCTGGAACGCTGCGTCGCCGCGATCCGCGGCGCCCGACGCATCGACATCTACGGCACCGCGTCCAGCGGCCTGGCCGCCCTCGACCTCGAACAGAAGCTGCACCGCGCGGGGTTCTGGGCTCAGGCCCGCACCGACCTGCACCTCGCGCTCACCGGGGCCGCCCTGCTCGACGGGCGCGACGTCGCCATCGCGATCTCGCACTCCGGTCGGACGCTCGAGATCGTGCAGTCGGCGCAGACCGCCGCGCACGCAGGAGCCGCCACCATCGCCATCACGAACAATCCGCGCTCGCCGCTCGCACAGGTCTGCGACCGCGTGCTGGTGACCGCCGTGTCCGAGTCGACCTTCCGCTCCGGTGCGATGGCGAGTCGCATCGCGCAGCTCGCCGTGCTCGACTTCCTCTTCACGCGCATCGCGCAGGCCGAGTACGACACGATCTCCGACAACCTGCAGCGCACCTTCAACGCCGTCACCGACCACAGAATCGACTGATCATGCTCCTCGGCATCGACCGCCTCATCGCGCGCGACCTCCCCGCGGCCCTCACCACCCGTCTCGCCGGCCGTCGGCTCGGGATGCTGACGAACGACCTCGCGCTGGCGAGCGACCTCCGGCGGGGACGCGAGTCCCTGGTCGAGGCGGGGTGGACGCTCGATCTGCTCTTCGGGCCGGAGCACGGACTCAGCGGGCGGGCGAGGGAGGGCGAGCTGGTCGGCGACGACACCGACCCCGTGATCGGCGTGCCGGTGCGCAGCCTCTACGGCGACCAGGTGCGTCCGTCGGCCGACGACCTCGGCCGCATCGACGTGCTGCTCGTCGACCTCCCCGACGTCGGGGCCCGGTTCTACACGTACATCTGGACACTCAGTCACGTGCTCGAGGCGTGCGCCGACAGCGGGGTCGCGGTCGTCGTCCTCGACCGACCGAATCCGATCGGCGGGCGTCTCGACCAGGCCGAGGGGCCGATGCTCGATGAGGGCGCCCGGTCGCTGGTCGGACGCTGGACCATGCCCATCCGCCACGGGCTGACGATCGGCGAGCTCGCCAGGCACTGGGTGCGCACGCGGGGTATCGACGTCGAGCTGCACGTCGTCGAGGCCGCGGGCTGGAACCGCGCGCGGTCTGCCCTCGGGCGGCAGGAGCTCACCTGGATGCCGCCGTCGCCGAACCTGCCCTCGGCCGCGACCGCTCTGCTCTACCCCGGAACCTGCCTGGCCGAGGGGGTCAACGTCGCGGAGGGGCGGAGCACCGCCGTCCCGTTCCGCGTGATCGCGGCGCCGTTCATCGACGGCGAGGCGTACGCGAAGGCGATCGCGACGGCCGGTCTGCCTGGGCTCGCGGCGGTGCCGTACGGCTTCACGCCGCTCGTGCGAGATCATGCAGGAGAGGCGTGCGAGGGCGTGATCCTGCACGTGACCGACCCCGATGCGCTGCGCCCGGTGCGCACCGGCGTGCGGCTCCTGTCGCTGCTCGCCGAGCTGCACCCCGGAGCGCTGGAGGAGCGCTCGCTCGTGCCGATGCCCGGCGAGTCCGACTGGTCGCCGCTCGAGAAGCTCTTCGGCGTCCGGGGCGCGTTCGCGCAGATCGTCTCCGGTGCCTGGGATGCGCCCGACGCCCTCGCCGTGCCGGAGTGGTCGGATGCCGTGGCATCCGACCTGCTCTATCGCTGAGCGCCCGCCGGACCGGCCGGGTCAGTAGTCGGCGAGCAGCCGCAGACGGGTCGCGATCTCGGCGGTCTGCTGCTGGGGCGTCTCGTCGATCGACACCTCGATCGCCTTCTCATCGGCGCCCAGCGGCTCCAGTGTGGCGAACTGCGAGTCGAGGAGCGTCGTCGGCATGAAGTGACCCTGACGGCGTAGCATTCGCTCCAGGATCAGCTCGCGGTCGCCGGCGAAGTGCACGAAGGTCACCGCGTCGCGACGCAGCACGTCGCGATAGCTGCGCTTGAGCGCCGAGCACGTGATGATGCCCGGCTCACCGGCGGCGATGCGCTCGTCGATCCACTCCGCGATGCGGTCGAGCCACGGCCAGCGGTCTTCGTCGGTGAGCGGATGGCCGGACGCCATCTTCTTCACGTTCGCTTCGGGGTGCAGGTCGTCGCCCTCCTCGAACGTCCAGCCGAGGCGGCCGGAGAGCATGGCGGCGACCGTGGACTTGCCGGTGCCGGCGACGCCCATGAACACGAGGACGGGGGCCTGCGAGGTCATCATCACGGTCACACCACCAGGCTCAGCAGAAGGGTGCCGGCGAGGCCGGTCACCGAGATGAGGCACTCGAGCACGGTCCACGACTTGAGCGTCTGCGGGATGCTGAGACCGAAGTACTCCTTGATCAGCCAGAACCCGGCGTCGTTGACGTGCGAGAGGAACACCGAGCCCGAGCCGATGGCCAGCACGAGCAGCGCGACCATCGGGGAGTCGAGCGTCTCGGTGAGCGGCTGCAGGATGCCGGCCGCGGTGATCGTCGCGACCGTCGCCGAACCCGTCGCGATGCGGATCACGACGGCGACGAGCCACGCGAGGACGAGCACCGACACCGAGGAGCCGGAGACGAACTGGGCGATGACCTCGCCGATGCCGGTGTCGACCAGCACCTGCTTGAATCCGCCGCCGGCGCCCACGATGAGCAGGATGCCGGCGATCGGACCCAGCGACGAGCCGACGATGTCGTTGACCCTGTCGCGGGTGAACCCTGCGCCGCGGCCGAGGATGAAGAAGCCGGCGATCACCGCGATCAGAAGCGCGATGACAGGGGTGCCGAGGAAGTCGAGGGCGACCTTCCAGGGTGCGTCGGAGCCGGCGGCCGTGATGTCGGCGATCGCCTTGGCGAGCATGAGGAACACCGGAAGCAGGATGCTGGTGAGCGTGGCGCCGAACGACGGGCGGCGGGCCGGCTCGTCGCCGGCGTCCTCGGCCGAGACGAACAGCTCGGGGACCGGGACGTCGACCCAGCGGGCGGCGAACCGCGCGAACAGCGGTCCGGAGATGATCACGGCGGGGATCGCGACGATCACGCCGAAGGCGAGGGTCAGACCGAGGTTCGCGCCGAGAGCGTCGATGGCGGCGAGGGGGCCGGGGTGCGGCGGCACCAGTCCGTGCATCGCGGAGAGGCCCGCGAGCGTGGGGATGGCGATGCGCATGAGGGACTGACCCGAGCGGCGGGCGACGAGGATGATGACGGGCACCAGCAGCACGAGGCCGACCTCGAAGAACATGGGCAGACCGATCACGGCGCCGATCAGGCCCATGACCCAGGGCAGCGATCGGGCGCTCGCGCGGGACACGAGCGTGTCGACGATGCGGTCGGCGCCGCCGGAGTCGGCGAGCAGCTTGCCGTAGATCGCGCCGAGGGCGATGAGGATGCCGACGCCGCCCATGGTCGAGCCGAAGCCGGTGGAGAAGCTCGTCACCGAGGCGCCGATGTCCATGCCGGCGATCGCGCCGGTGGCGAGGGCGCCGATGGTGAGCGAGAGGAACGGGTGCAGCTTCACCCACGTGATGAGGATGACGATGACCGCGATGCCGAGGACGGCGGCGACGATGAGTTGACCGGCTGGACGATCCGCCGGGGCGGCGTCGGAGACGGCGGCCGCGAGCGTGCTGAGGTACGGGGTGGGTGCCATGAGCTTCCTTGATCCGGGCGAACGGCTTTACGTCGTACATAATAAGCACGTTTTCCGATCATGATGGTCATGATTTGCGTTCGCGGGGTCTGATGTGCTGCGTGACGCAGAATCGCCGGGCATACTCGATCTATGACCGCTCCGCGCAACGGCAGTCCGCTGCACGATTCCCTCGTCGACGAGCTCGGTCGAGCCATCGTCGACGGCGCGCAGGCGCCGGGCTCGCGGATGCTGACGGTCGAGATCGCCGAACGGCGTGGGGTGTCCCGGTCGGCCGCGCGCGAGGCGGTGCGCGTACTCGAGTCGTTCGGGCTCGTGTGGGTGCGTCGCAAGTCGGGGGTCGAGGTGAGACCGCGCGCCGACTGGAACGTCTACGCTCCCGAGGTCATCGCGTGGCGTCTCGACGGCCCGGGGCGCGATGAACAGCTGCGTGAGCTCAGCCAACTCCGCGCGGCGATCGAACCTCTCGCCGCGCGCCTCGCCGCCGGCGGTGCGACAGCAGCGCAGAAGGTCGACCTCGTCTCTCTGGTCGTCGAGATGGGGCAGGAGGATCACGAGGCCGACCGTGAGCGCTACCTCGCGGCCGACGTGCGCTTCCACCGACTGCTGCTGGAAGCATCGGGAAACGCGATGCTCGCCGCACTCGGCGACACGGTCGAGGCCGTGCTCCGGGGGCGCACCGAGCATGACCTGATGCCGCACGTCGCCGATCAGAACGCCGTGCAGTGGCACCGCGACGTCGCCTTCGCGGTCGCGAGCGGCGACGCCGACGGCGCGGCCGCCGCCATGAGGGACATCGTCTCGGAGGCAGACCAGGCGATGCAGCGCGCATCGCGCTGATCGGGAGGATGCCGACGGCTTCCTCTCCTCGCTTCCCCGCGTCTTCTCCGCGCACCGGCGTAATGAATCGCCGTGGACGGCGTCTCAGAGGTATGACCGCGATCATGCATCCCCCACTCGACGAACGTCCGGCCGACTGGCCCTCGGGCGAGACGCGCCTGCAGCGACGCGCCCTGCTCGACCTCAGCATCGACGAGGAGCTCGTCCGCGGCGACCGCCGCGGTGCCGACCTCGCGCCTCGGCTGCGAGCGCTGCTCGCGCTGATCGTGGATGCCGAGCTGCATGCCGCGGAGCCGCTGGGGGAGCGCGCGTTGATCGAGGCAAGGAGGGCGCGCCGGCCGTTCGGCACCGCTCGTCTACGGGCCGACGTGGAGGCGCTGTGCACCATGAATCTCGTGCGGCACGACGGGCGATCCGTGCGGGCGACGGTCGCGGGGGTCGCCGCAGTCGAGCGGCCGTCGCTCCTCGAGCGACCGCACCCGCCGAGGGCCCTGCTGCGCCTTCTCCGCCAGGCGGAACTCGACCGCGTGCACGGAGCCTCCACCCGGCGGTCTGCCTAGACTGGGCGGATGCGAGCGCTCACCGAGGCAGACGTCCGTGCGTCCTTCGTCAACGCCGATCCCGATGAACTGCGCGTCATGGAGATGCCGCACGACTTCCTCCTCATCGACTGGGACTACCTCGACTTCTTCGCCTGGCGCGACCCGGGCGCGGGACGCCGCGGATACGTGCTCGTGCAGCACGAAGGGTCCATCGCCGGCATCGTGCTGCGCGTCTCCGAGCCCGGCCGCGCACGCTCCGGCATGTGCAACATCTGCCACACGATGCAGCCGGGGAACCAGGTCGCCCTGTTCTCTGCTCGACGCACGGGTGAAGCCGGCGCTCGAGGCGACTCCGTCGGCACGTACATCTGCGCCGACCTCTCGTGCCACGACAACGTGCGACTCGCGCACCCGCTCGCGCCGAACGAGATCCGCGCCGCCGGCCAGGTGGACTTCCGCCTCGACGGCACCCGTCGCCGCATGGAGGCGTTCACGTCCCGCGTGTGGGCCGATTCCTGATCGCGGTTAGCCTGGAGGCATACGTCCTGTGCTCGAAGGAGAAGCCATGAGCGATGTCATCCTTTCCACCGTCGACGAGGGGCTGGCACGGCTCACCCTCAACCGCCCGGAGCGGCTGAACGCCTTCAACGCCGAACTGGCCCACGCCTGGCGCGACGCCACAGCGGAGGCCGTCGCGCGAGACGACGTCAGGGCGATCCTCATCGACGCGGCAGGACCGTCGTTCTGCGCGGGCGGCGACGTCATCGAGATGGCGACGACGTCGGGCGCCGGCACCGACATCACGGCTCTCGCCGAGGTCATCAACAGCGGCATCCGCTCGCTCACCGAGTCCGCGGTGCCCGTGGTGGTCGCGGCGCACGGCACCACGGCGGGCGGCGGCCTCGGCATCCTGCTCAGCAGCGATTACGCCGTGGTCGGATCTCGGTCGCGCCTCGGCAGCCTGTACGCGAACATCGGGCTGACCCCCGATCTGTCGGTGTCGGCGCAGCTCGCGCGGGCCGTCGGCCAGCGCCGAGCCCTGCAGCTCGTGCTGCAGGACCGCCTGCTCACGGCCGAGGAGGCCGCCGACTGGGGGCTCGCCGCCGAGGTGGTGCGGGCAGAGGATGCCGCGGGCGAAGCCGAGCTCGTGCGCTCCCGTGCCGAGGAGATCGCGCGCTTCTGGCTGGCCGGAGCAGCGGAGGCGTACGGGCAGGCCAAGCGTCTGGTCCGGTCGCAGCCGGAGCGCACCTTCGCCGAGCAGCTCAGCGAGGAGGCGCGGTCGATCGGCGCCGCGATGGCCACGCCCGATGCACAGGCGCGCATCGCCGCTTTCGCCGCGGCGTCGTCGCGCTCCGCACGCTGACCTCTTCTGCACGGAACCGCGTTCCGCGCGATTCCTCACGCGCCCTGCTCCGCCGCCGCGGATCGGACGGGCCACGTGCAAGGATGAACGCAACGCCGCACAACGAGAGGAACGCGATGTCCCAGCCGGAGATCGCCCAGCCGCCGCAGCCGCTGGCCGAGAAGAAGAACCTGTCCCTCCTCATCCGGGGAGCGATCTGGATCGCGATCGGCGCTCTGATCGCCGCCGCGCTCGTGTGCGTCATCTGGGTGCTGGTCGGGGACCAGGACGGACTGATCGGCCGCGCGTTCCTCACGATCCTGCTGCTCGCCGGGTTCGCGGGCATCGCGATCCTCGAGGCGAGCCTCGCGCCGAACCGCCCTGACTGGCTCGCGCTGGCCAGCATGGTGACCTGGATCGTCGCGCTCCTGGTCGGGGCGGTCAAGATCTGGCTCCCCGAAGACGACGCCTACTTCACCGGAGCGGAGCGCTTCTTCCAGCTGCTGCTGGTGGTCGGCATCCTGCAGCTCGCGCTGCTGCACGTCCGCCTCTTCACGCCGGCGGCGCAGCGCCACCGCACGACCTTCACGCGCATCATCTACATCGCGACTCTGGTGTTCCTCGGGGCGCTCGTCGGGATGCTGATGTTCTTCCTCACGTTCCCGCACACGTTCGACTACGGCGAGCTGTACTGGCGCATCGTCGTCGCGCTGACGATCCTCGCGGCGGTCGGCACCACGCTGATCCCGCTGCTCAACGCGCTGTTCGCACCGAAGAAGGCGCGTGCGCCGCAGCCGCTCACCTCGGCGCCCGCCTGGCCGACCTACGCCGATGGTGTGACGCCGCTTCCTGTCCTGCCCGACGGCTCGCCTGATTGGAACGCCTACTACACGGGGCACCCGTCGGTGATGCCTCCGCCCCCGCAGGCTCCGCTCGCGGTCGCGGCTCCGCAGCCCTTCCCGGTCGCGAGCTACCCGCCCGCGCCGGAGGCCGGTGCACCGACGCACTCGCCCACGCCTCCGCCGCCCGCGCCTGCTCCGCCCTCGCCTGTTCCGCCTGCGCCGACCGCCCAGGCCCCCGGGGTGCCGCCGGTTCCGCCCGCGCCCGACGCACCCGGTGCGTACCCGCCTGCTCCGCCGATGCCGCCGCAGTGAGCGTCGATCTCGAACTGCGCGACCTCGCGGCCGAGATCGCGCGGGAAGCGGGAGACCTGGCTCGCCGTCGCCGTGCGGAGGGTGTTCGTCTCGCGGCGACGAAGTCGTCGATCGCCGACATCGTCACCGAAGCCGACCGCGAGGTCGAGGCGCTCATCCGGGATCGGCTGCGCTCGGCGCGACCCGGCGACGGATTCCTCGGCGAGGAGACGGAGCCGACGCCGGGGGAGACGGGCGTCACCTGGGTCGTGGACCCCATCGACGGAACCGTGAACTACGCCTACGGCATCCCGATGTACGCGGTGAGCATCGCCGCTGTGCAGGGCAGTACCCTTCCGGACTCTTGGGAGGCGCTCGCCGGGGCCGTCTACTCGCCCGCCGCCGACGAGCTCTTCACCGCGGCTCGCGGCGACGGGGCGCGGCTCGGCGACCAGCGGCTGTCGGTCAACGAGTCGACCCCGGCGGGGGCGCTGCTCGGCACAGGCTTCGGATACGACCCCTCGACCCATGACGGCGACCTCGCGACGGTGCGGCGCGTCATGACCATGGCGCGCGACCTGCGCCGCTCCGGGTCCGCGGCGCTCGACCTCTCCTACGTCGCGGCCGGGCGTCTCGACGGGTACTTCGAGCGCGGCCTCAAGCCTTGGGATCTCGCGGCGGGCGCACTGCTCGTCGCCGAGGCCGGCGGTCGCGTGTCACGCACCGGCGCCGACACGCCGAGACCCCTGCTCGTCGCGGGGGGAACTGCGGTTCACGACCGCATTCATGAGATCATCGGAGAAGAAACGTGAGCGATTCATGGCATTCCCAGCCTCATCGGGCTAGGGTTTATCCGATCGTTACTTTCGTCGCCCCGAACGATGAGAGCCCGAACGCCCCCCTGCGTGACGTCTAACCCGAGAGAATTCGCTTTGCCCTTCGAGAACCCCCAGGCTGCCTCTGCGCCCACGCGCCGGTCCAGCCGACTCCGCACCGAGCCCGTCGTGGCCACCGCGGCAGAGGTACAGGCAGCCGACTCCGAAGACACCTCCTCCGTCTCCGCCGCACCGCTGTCCCGCCGCGCCGCCCGTGAACGACTGACGACCGCCGAGGTGTTCGTCGCCGCGACCGCCGTCGCCGCCGCGACCGCGGCGTCCGAGTCCGGCGACCTCGAGGTCGCCGAGACCGACGCGTCCGCCCCTGCCGAGACCGGCGAGGTCGAGGACGCCCCCGTCGTCGCAGAGCAGGCGCCCGCAGAGCAGGCGCCCGCCGACGAGGTCATCGCAGAGCAGGCTGCCGCAGAGCAGGCTCCCGACGCGGCTGACGTTGACGCCGACGCCGACCCGTTCACGACCGCGTCCCGTGTCTTCCGCACCGTCGCGACCGGCCCGACTCCCACGGCATCCGCCGAGGGGCCGGTTGCAGCAGAGCCTGAGACGGCTCCGGCCGACGAGGCGCCGGTTACCACCCACGTGGCTCGCCGCCGTCCGCCCGTTCGCAAGTTCCTCGCCGTCGGTGCGACCGTCGGCGTGATGAGCCTCGCTGGGCTCCTGGCCGTCGGCCTGACTCTTCCGGCAGAGGCTGTCGCGGCCGTGCAGGGTGGCCAGCCGCTGTCGGCCACGTCGCTCGTCGCCGCATCGGGCGCTGGCGCCACCGGTGGCAAGAGCGACGAGATCCAGGCGTTCGTCACGTCCTCCGATGTGCAGAACGACACGCTGGCCCGCTCCGACAGCTTCTCCACGATGTCCCTGATCGAGGTCGCCTCGGAAGAGGGCATCAACTACTCCAACGAGGTCTTCACGAACGACCCCGAGGCTGCGATCCAGTGGCCGTTCAAGGTCGGCGTGGGCATGAGCTCCGGATACGGCATGCGCTGGGGCCGACTGCACGAGGGCATCGACTTCGTGCCGGGTGAGGGTGCTCCGATCCAGGCCGTCGCAGACGGCGTGGTGCGCATCGCGACCGAGCAGGGCGGCGCCTACGGCGTGACTGTCTACATCGACCACGTCATCGACGGTCAGGTCGTCACGAGCCACTACTCGCACATGCAGTACGGCTCGCTGCAGGTCAAGCCCGGCCAGACCGTGAAGGTCGGCGACGTCGTCGGCCACACCGGCAACACCGGCCGCTCCTACGGCGCCCACCTGCACTTCGAGATCATCATCAACGGCTCCACGATCGATCCGCTCCCGTGGCTCCGTGAGAACGCGGGTCGGTACTCGTACTGACCCGCCTCGATTTCATGAGGACGCCACAGTGATGGTATTCTCGTGTGGTTGCCCCGCGAGGGGCAGCACGCCCCGATAGCTCAGTGGCAGAGCACTTCCATGGTAAGGAAGGGGTCGTCAGTTCAATCCTGACTCGGGGCTCGCAGTATTCGCATCTGCAGTGCGGATGCCGTGCGGCAGGGTAGCTCAGTTGGTGAGAGCGCACGACTCATAATCGTGAGGTCGCGGGTTCAAGCCCCGCTCCTGCTACAGATCTAAACCCCCGGTTTTCCGGGGGTTTTGTCGTATCCGGGGACGTTCGGGTCCGTGTCAGCGGGAGGTTGTGCCGGTTTTGTGCCGGGTCGAGCCCGGGGCTTGGCTACTTCGTCCTCAGCGATGCACCTGGACGTGCTTTCCATCCTGCGCCAGCCGACAAGGCGCGACGCCATGGTGGAAGGCGGGACGCTCAACCCTGGTCGAGGTGGACGCCAAGCTTGTGAGCCAGCTCATCGAGCGGTGTGCTGTCGCCTACGGCAGAGCGCCGTCGGATGAGTTCCGCGATCGCTTCCTCCTCGCGGCGGAGGTCCTCGAGCCATGCGTCGATCAGTTCGAACTCGACCGGAGCGAAGCCGAATGCGTCCACGCCGACGTGAAACTCGTGCGAGCCATGCGGGCCGAATTCGTGCTCGTGCGTGTGGCCGTGGATGAGCGGAATCCCGGTGTTGCCGGGGCGGTGCGAACTGTGTCGCTCTGCGCCAGTGGTGTCGCCCGCGTAGGGGTAGTGGCACGCGAGAAGGCGCGTGCCGTGGCGGATCCCGTCGAGGATTTCCGGGAGCACAGTCCAACCGGCATCTTCGTAGAGGGGGCGGAAGCAGCGTCTCCTTGCGGGGGTCCTGCAGGCACGCGAACACGATGAAGCCGACAGCCCGCCCCTGCGAGGCCAGCGTGGCGATCGCCGCGTTCGCCCGCCGCAGCAGCTCCCGATCCGTCTCGTATGCCGTGAGCGCGGCCAGCTCGTCGATCAGGACGATCACGGTCGGGCTCTCGACGGTCGCGCGCTGCTGCCGGGTGATGCCGGCGAGTGATCGCGCACGCTCCTGCATCGCCACGATGGCTTCCTCGAGCAGCTGCACCGAATGCGCCGCGTCCGCGGCGAACCGCGTGAGCAGGTCGCGACCCATGGCCAGCTCCATGCCGCCCTTGCGGTCGATGCCCCACACCTCAACGAGGCCGGAGTGGATCGGCTCAGCGAGCCCCAGCAGCAGGCCCCAGACCAAGGAGGCCTTACCGCTGCCCGAGGAGCCCGCCACGAGCGTGTGCGGACCGAGCGGGAGTCGCCACTCTGCCCCGCCGTCGGCGATCCCCATCGGCACCGTCGCGCCGTCCCACGGGATGCCGAGCGGGAAGCTGAACGGCTGCGCCAGTGAGTCGACGTAATCGATGCGGAGCGCAAGCGCTCCAAGCTGGTGGCCGACGACGGTCACCCGCACGGCGTTGAACGCCTGAGCGATCCGAGGCGTCGCCGCGACAAGATCCTCACGGGCCAGACCGGCGGGCAACGCTACTGGCAACATGCATGCCTGTCCGTTCCAGGCGGCATGTCCTACGCCGGCAAGAACGAGCGTTCCCCGGAGATCCTTGACCGCGAGCCCGAGGTTCTTGGCGAGGGCGGGCCAAGCCGCGATCATCCACTTCTCCACGCGGCGCTGCCACTTACGAAGAGGGAGTGAGCTGAGGTCGCGAGCAGCTCGCACGCGCCGGACGACGATCAGTGCCAGCACCCCGAGTAGCAGCCAGTCGATGACATGCCCCGTGCCCGGGATCGAGCCGAAGCTCGCCAGGATGACGAGCAGCACGAAGAACCACCACCCGCGACGAAGGAGCAGTGGGATTTCGCTCGCCCAGTACTCGCGCTCAAGATGCCAAGTCCAGGTCATCACTCACCCCCGCGCGGCTTGCCCGCGGGCTTCATGTCGCGCGCACGGAGCGAGAACGCGACGCGCGGACGCCCGCCGGTCTCCTTGACGTACGGCGTGACCGTGAGCCCGTCGAAGAACACCGGACGGAACGGGAGACCGTTGGCCTCCGGCGGTGCCGTCGGCTCCGTGACGCTCGCGATCTTGACCGTGACCTCGTTCTGGCCCTTGCGAGCCTCGGGGTCGGCGTCGATCACGCGCACCTGCCAGAGCGGGTGGCCCGAGTTCTTGTCGAGGTCCTGCCCCTGCCGCTGGCCGTCGTCCGACCACTTCACGACCGCCTCGACCTCCCCCACCATGTACGCCCCGCGCGGGAAGTACGCCTCGAAGCTGACCGGGATCCCTGCCTGAAGTGCCATGACTAGTTCCTCTCAATTGGTGAGCTATTTGCTCACTCATTCAGCATGACGCGTACTGCTCACATTGTCAACCTTTTTCTCACATGCCTTCCAGATGTCTCGCTGGCCAGTAGATCGTCGTGCTGAGTAAGCTGAACGGATGGACGGAGCATCGGGCGCGGAGCAGACGTTCCCCTCTGCCTGGGGGGTCGTGCCCGAGCCGGTGCGCCGCGTGCTGCAGCGGCTCCAGGAGCGAGCCGCCGCAGCGGTTGAGGCGATGGACACGGCCAAGGTCGGGGGAGCGGAGCCGCGCAACCACGACGCGTCGTTCCTCGAGATGTCTGCCGCCTCGGAGGCCGCCGATCGGGCAACGCGTGACTACCGGAGCTTGTTCAACGCGTACACACACAAGTTCCACCAGCCGAAGCCGCCGATCGGCGAGCTCGCGGCCGCGCAGGGCGCCATCACGCAGTCGTTCGCGAAGCGGTACACCCCGAAGACGGTCGCCGCACTCGAGGCGCTGTTGTCGCCGGAGCCCGACCTCGATGCGCTGAGGTACGGGATTCGCGCGCTCGGCTTCGAAGATCTTCGCGGGATCACCGAGGCTCTCGACCGTGCCATGGCTGCTGCGGAGTCGGATCCGAAGTTCCGCCCGTGGCTCGCGTCTACGGAGAAGGCCCGCGCGACCAGCCGAGCGATCCAACACGTGACCGGCGAGCTGTGAGAACTTTCTTTACTCGTTCAAGGCCGGCCTCCGGCCGGCGGGTGCGGCAACCCACTGCGGTGCGTGCGGTCCTCGCTGCGCTGCGGTCCGCGCGCTCCTCGCGGGCGGCCGCACCCGCGCCAGGTCGTCCAAGTCCTCGTTCCAAGATCGCCCGGTGAGAAGTGAATCAATCTAGCTACGCCCGTATCGTTTCCCTCATTTGGGCTATTGCTGACGATGTCTTGCGCGATCTCTACGTGCGCGGCAAGTATCGCGATGTCATCCTCCCGTTCACTGTGCTCCGCCGCCTCGACAGCGTGCTCGAGCCGACCCGGGACAACATCGTCGAGACCAACAAGGCGCTCACCGCGGCGGGGATCGTCAACAAGGACGCCGCGCTGCGCCAGGCCGCCGGCCAGGACTTCTACAACACTTCCGGCTTCACGCTGCGGGACCTGCGCTCGATCAGTAGCGCCGCGCGGCTAAAGCTCGACTTCGAGGCCTACCTCGACGGCTTCTCACCGAACGTGCAGGAGATCCTCGACAACTTCGAGTTCCGCCACCAGATCCCGAGGCTGACCAAGGCTGACGCTCTCGGGACCCTGATCGAGAAGTTCCTCGACCCCAGCCTCGACCTCTCCCCCCGCGGGCTGGACAACCACGGCATGGGCACCGTCTTCGAGGAACTGGTCCGCCGCTTCAACGAGGAGAACAACGAAGAAGCCGGAGAGCACTGGACTCCTCGCGACGCAGTTCGGCTGATGACGCGGCTGATGTTCGAGCCGATCGCCGACCAGATCCAGTCCGGCAGCTACCTGCTCTACGACGGCGCCATGGGCACCGGCGGCATGCTGACCGTCGCGGAGGAGACGCTCCAGCAGCTGACCTCACAACGAGGCCACAAAGTCAAGACCCACCTGTTCGGTCAAGAGATCAACGCCGAGACCTACGCCATCGCCAAGGCCGACCTGATCCTCAAGGGAGAAGGTGAGGCAGCTGACAACATCGTCGGCGGGCCGGAATGGTCAACCCTCTCGAACGATGCCTTCGCGAGCCGCGAGTTCGACTTCATGCTCTCCAACCCGCCCTACGGCAAGAGCTGGAAGACCGACCAGGAACGCATGGGCGGCGCCAAGAACATCCGAGACCCGCGGTTCGTGGTCGAGCACGCCGGCGACCCCGAGTACTCGCTCGTGACACGTAGCAGCGACGGCCAGATGATGTTCCTCGCCAACCTCATCTCAAAGATGAAGCACAACACCGCCCTCGGGAGTCGCATCGCGGAAGTCCATAACGGCTCGTCGCTCTTCACCGGTGACGCTGGCCAAGGCGAGAGCAACATCCGGCGCTGGGTCATCGAGAACGACTGGCTCGAGGCGATCGTCGCGTTGCCGCTCAAGATGTTCTACAACACCGGCATCGCGACGTACGTGTGGGTGCTGAGCAACCGCAAGGAGGAGCGTCGCAAGGGCAAGGTGCAGCTCATCGATGCCACCGAGTGGTTCACCCCGTTGCGCAAGAACCTCGGCGAGAAGGCCGTCGAACTCAGTCCCGCCGACAGCGACCGCGTGCTTAAGACGTTCCTTGCCTTCGACCAGGCCGACGACCCGGACCACTCCAAGATCTTCGACAATCGCGACTTCGGCTATTCCAAGATCGTGGTCGAGCGGCCGCTGCGGGTCGTGGGCGCCGACGAAGGCCGTGTGTACAAGGCCGCGGAGATCAAGAAGTTGAAGGAGGAGGGAAAGCGCGACAAGAACGCGCCGGCCATCATCAAGAAGGTCCTGCCGTACTCCGCCCAGCCAGATCCCCTCCACGGCCTGTTCGAGGCCGTGATCGACGGCAAGACGCGCGTCGTCCAGTACGAACCCGACACCGAGCTTCGTGACTCCGAGCAGGTGCCTCTGAACGAGCCGGCGGGTGAGTACGCCGACGGCATCGAGGCCTTCTTCCGCCGCGAGGTGCTTCCCTACGCACCCGACGCCTGGATCGACGAGACGAAGACCAAGATCGGCTACGAGATCTCCTTCACACGTCACTTCTACAAGCCGGCGCCGATGCGGACGCTCGCCGAGATCCAGGCCGACATCCGTGCTCTCGAAGCCGAGACCGATGACCTCATCTCCGAGATCGCGGGAGGAGCGCAGTGAGCGACGTAGAGCGCAGCATCGACGGTGTCGCCAAGACCGTGGCCGGGGTCCTGGCGAACCAGAAGTACTCCATCGACTACTACCAGCGTGAATACAAGTGGGAGTCGAAGCAGATGGCGGAGCTCGTCGCCGACCTCACCACGAAGTTCCTCGACCTCTACGAGCCGGACCATGCGCGCAAGGACGTCGCCAAGTACCCGGGTTACTACCTCGGCTCGATCATCATCTCGCAGAAGGGCAGCGAGCCGTTCGTGGTCGACGGCCAGCAACGCCTGACCAGCCTGACCCTGCTGCTGACGTTCCTGCGCCGGCTGCAGCAGGACCGACCCGACAAGGTCGACGTCGACCCGCTGATCTTCTCCGAGAAGTTCGGCGAAAAGTCCTTCAACCTCGACGTCGCCGACCGCAACGACTGCATGAGCGCTCTCTTCGAGGATGGCAACTACGACCCCAAGCCCGACGACCCCGAGTCCGTCCATACCCTCGTCGCACGCTACGAGGAGCTGGACGGGCTCTTCCCCGCCGAGCTTCGCGAGGCGGCGCTGCCGTTCTTCATCGACTGGCTCAAGGATCGCGTCCAGCTCGTCCAGATCACCGCGTACGCCGATGACGACGCGTACGCGATCTTCGAGACCATGAACGACCGTGGGCTCAAGCTCACTCCGGCCGACATGCTCAAGGGCTACCTGCTCGCCAACATCGACGACGGCGCCCCCCGCACCAAGGCGAATGAGCTGTGGCGCAAGCGGCTGCGAGAGCTCGAGGAGAAGGCGGATGAAGCGAGCTCCGACTTCCTCAAGACCTGGCTGCGAAGCCAGTACTCCACCAAGATCCGCGAGCGCAAGAAGGATGCCCGCCCCGAAGACTGGGACCGCATCGGCACAGAGTTCCACCGATGGTTGCGCGGCGACCACGAGCGCGTCGGCCTGACCAGCCGCCAGGCCTACTACGACTTCGTGACGGTCGACTTCGACTTCTACAGCCGCCAGTACGAGCGAATCATCGATGCTACGCAAGGCGCCTTCGACCCGGCCAGCCCGTTGCGGTTCATCCGCTACAACGCGGATCACCGGTTCACGCTCCAGGACCAACTGCTCCTCGCGCCCCTCCGCGTCACCGACGACCAGGCGACGATCGAGCGCAAATTCGAGCTCGTCGGGCGCTTCGCCGACATCCTGCTGGCTTGGCGGATTTGGAACTTCCGGGCCACCGACTACTCGACCATGCAGTACGCCATGTTCAACGTCATGCGCGACATCCGCGGCCTCGAGGTGCCCGACCTCGCCAAGGCCCTGCACAAACATCTCAGCAGCATTCCCGAGACGTTCGACAGCAACGACGATCTCTACGTCCACCAGCAGAACCGCGGTCAGCTCCACAAGATCCTGGCTCGGATCACCGACTACATCACCGTCGCCTCGGGCCAGGCGTCGAACTACATTGAGCTCACCAACGGCACCGGAGTGAAGCACGAGGTCGAGCACATCTGGGCCGACCACCCCGAGCGTCACACCGACGAGTTCAGCCACGAGGCCGACTTCGCACGCCACCGCAACCGGATCGGCGACCTGCTCCTGCTGCCCAAGCAGTTCAACGCCAGCTACAACGACGACCCGTACGACAAGAAGCTTCCGCACTACTTCAGCCAGAACCTCCTCGCTGCCAGCCTCAACTCGCTGAGTTACGAGAAGAACCCCGGATTCCTCGCCTTCACCAAGTCGAGCGGGCTCCCGTTCAAGGCGTACGACGAGTTCAAGGCAGCTGACGTGGTCGAGCGCGGGAACCTCTACCGCGCGCTCGCCAAGCAGGTCTGGAACCCCGATGACCTGCTTGCTGTTGCGCAGGATGAGGCGTGATGTTCACCGGTCTTCCGAAGTACAAGGCGACCCGACCAGTTGAGTTCTGGTCGACGGCAGTTCCAGCGCACTGGCAGGCCGTGCCTGGAATCGCGGTCATCGCCGAGAACAAGGCACGCAACACGGGGCTCGCTGAATCTCAGGTGCTGTCCCTCAGCTACGGGCGCGTGATTGTAAAGCCGGTCGAGAAGCAGCGTGGCCTCGTCCCTGACTCCTACGAGGGCTATCAGATCCTCGAGCCGGGGGACATCGTCATCCGCCCGACGGACCTTCAGAACGACCAGAGAAGCATCCGTGTCGGACGGGTGCGTGACCGCGGCATCATCACCTCCGCGTATATCGGCCTCCGTTCCAAGCACCCGTGGACCACTGACTACGCCTACCACTACCTCGCGGCCATCGACTCGACGAAGCGCATCTACGGGATGGGCAGTGGGCTGCGGCAGCAGCTCGGCTGGGCAGATGTGAAACGCATGCCGTGTCTGGTCCCGCCGGTCGACGAGCAGGCAGCCATCGTCAAGTACCTCGCCCACGCCAACGCCCGCATCGACAAGGCCATCGCCGCCAAGCGCCGCCTGATTGCCCTCCTCGGCGAGCGCCAAAGGGCTGTCGTCCGAGAGTGCCTGGGTGCCTCAAGGTGGCAGCCATGGCCGCTGGGGCGACTAGGTCGCCTCGGCAACGGCTCGACGCCTTCTCGCTCCGAGCCGGCGTATTGGAACGGCGACGTGCCTTGGCTAAACAGCTCCGTTGTCAATCGCTCTGTAGTCGATTCTGCGGACCAGTTCGTGACGTCGCGCGCACTTGCCGAGTGTCATCTACCGATGGTGCCGGCCGGCAGCGTCCTCATCGGCATCACTGGCCAGGGAAAGACACGGGGAATGGCGACGGTGTTGCGGATCGGGGCCACGATCAATCAGCATCTCGCGTTCCTTACGCCGGATCCGCGACGTGCCAGCGCCGAGTACCTGGCGTTCGCGCTGGCTGCCGGTTACGACGAGCTCCGGCGGCTCAGTGATGGTTCCGGCGGGACGAAAGGCGCTCTGACGCTCGCTGATCTGAAGTCTTACCGAGTGCCGCTTCCCCCACTTGAAGAACAAGCGATTGTTCTCCGAGAGTTGTCGGCTCGCGCGCGCGAGACGGAGCAGACCGTCGTTCGGGTGAACCGAGAGATCGAGCTGCTCCAGGAATTCCGCACCCGACTAGTTTCCGACGTCGTCACCGGGCAGGTCGACGTTCGTGAGCTGGCGGCGTCGCTGCCGGAGCCCTCAGCAGGCATGGAGGCCGTCGACCTCAGCGGTGACATGGACGAACTGGACATCGACGAGGTAGCGGAGATGAGCGAGGTCTGAGCGATGCGATTGAACGAGGAGAGCCTTGAGGCGTTGATCGTCCGCCAGATGGTCGAGGGCGGCTGGGAGCAGGGCTCGACGTCCGACTACGAGCCGGCGTACGCGATCGATCTGCGCCAACTCACTGCGTTCATCCAGGCAACGCAGCCGGATCTGGCCGAGGCGCTGTCGCTGCGTGAGGCGACGGCAACTCGGCACGAGTTCCTCTCCCGGCTGCAGGGCGAGATCACGCGCAACGGCGTAGTCCATGTGCTGCGCAAGGGTGTCGATCATCGCCAGCACCACGTCGACTTGTTCTATCCGACTCCGACGCCGGGCAACGCCAAGGCGGCCGAGCTGTTCGCGGCGAACGGCTTCACCGTCACTCGCCAGGTGCACTACAGCGTGACCGACACCGGTCTGTCGCTGGATCTCGTCGCGTTCGTCAACGGTCTGCCGGTTTTCACGTTCGAGCTGAAGAACAACATCACCAAGCAGACCTTCGACGACGCCGTCGAGCAGTACAAGCGCGATCGCGATCCGCGGGAGTTGCTGTTCCAGTTCGGGCGCTGCATCGCCCACTTCGCTCTCGACGACCAGCAGGTTCGGTTCTGCACCCACCTCAAGGGCAAACAGTCGTGGTTCCTGCCGTTCGACAAGGGCTGGAACGACGGAGCCGGCAACCCGCCCAACCCTGACGGCCTCAAGACCGATTACCTCTGGCGGCAGATTCTCGCCCCGCGCAGCCTTGCCAACATTGTCGAGAACTACGCCCAGATCGTCACGACGAAGAACCCGCGGACGGGCAAGAAGTCGTCCAGCCAGATCTTCCCGCGCTACCACCAGCTCGACGTCGTGCGGAAGCTCCTCGCTGATGTCAAACGGCATGGTGCGGGCCGGCGCTATCTGATCCAACACTCGGCGGGGAGCGGCAAGTCGAACTCGATCGCCTGGCTGGCGCATCAGCTCACAGAGGCCAAGCACGACGGGGCCAACGCCTTCGGGTCCGTCATCGTCGTGACGGACCGGGTCATCCTCGACAGTCAGCTGAAGGAGACCATCAAGTCCTTCATGCAGGTCGGCTCCACAGTCGTCCACGCCGACCGCTCCGGGGACCTCCGCAAGGCCATCGAGGCCGGGCGCAAGATCATCATCACCACGGTGCAGAAGTTCCCCTACATCCTCGACGACATCGGCAAGGATCACCGCGACCGCACCTTCGCCATCGTCATCGACGAGGCCCACTCCAGCCAGGGCGGCAAGGCCGCGGCGGCGGTCTCGATGGCGCTCGCCGCCGGCGGAGCGGCAGAGGACGACGAGACCGTCGAGGACACGATCAACCGGATCATCGAGTCCAAGAAGATGCTGCCGAACGCGAGCTACTTCGCGTTCACGGCAACTCCGAAGAACAAGACGCTGCAGATGTTCGGAGAACCGTTCCCGCACGAGGGTGGCACCGGCTACCGGCCCTTCCACAGCTACACGATGAAGCAGGCCACGCAAGAGCGGTTCATCATCGACGTCCTGGAGAACTTCACTCCGGTCCCCAGCTACTACAAGTTGATGAAGACCATCGAGGACGACCCCGAGTTCGACACCAAGCGCGCCTCGAAGAAGCTCCGCGCCTTCGTCGAGGGCAACGAGCACGCCATCCGTCTCAAGGCCGAGATCATGGTCGACCACTTCCACAGCCAGGTCATCGCCAAGCACAAGATCGGCGGCCAAGCCCGGGCGATGGTCGTGACCAGCACGATCCCGCGCTGCATCGAGTACTTCCACGCCATCAGCGCCTACCTCGCCGAGCGCAAGAGCCCCTATAAGGCGATCGTCGCGTTCTCCGGCGAGCACGAGTACAAGGGCATCGAGGTCACCGAGGCCAGCCTCAACGGCTTCCCCAGCAAGGACATCGCCGACCAGATCCGAGCGGACCCATACCGGATCCTCGTCTGTGCCGACAAATTCCAGACCGGCTACGACGAGCCGCTGCTGCACACCATGTACGTCGACAAGACCCTCTCGAGCGTCAAAGCGGTGCAGACGCTCTCACGCCTCAACCGCGCGCACCCTGCGAAGCACGACGCGTTCGTGCTCGACTTCGCGAACACCGCTGAGGACATCGAGCGCGCGTTCGCGCCGTACTACCGGACCACGGTGCTCAGCCAGGAGACCGACCCGAACAAGCTCCACGACCTGGTCAACGAGCTGAACAGCTACGGCATCTACCTGCCGGAGACCGTCGACAAGTTCGCCGAGCTCTACCTCGCCGGTGTTGAACGCGACCAACTCGACCCGCTGCTCGACGCTTGCGTCGCCGAGTACATCGAGATGCCCGATGAAGACGACCAGGTCACCTTCAAGGGCCTGGCCAAGGCGTTCACCCGTACGTACAACTTCCTCTCCACGGTGCTACCGTTCGGCAACCCGGGGTGGGAGAAGCTATCGATCTTCCTCGACCACCTGATCCCGAAGCTGCCGGCGCCGCGTGAGGACGACCTGTCCGCAGGCATCCTCGAGACGATCGACATGGAGTCCTACCGAGTCGAGAAGCGAGAGTCGATGAGGATCGCGCTCACCGACGACGAGGGCGAGCTCGCCCCGGTGCCGGCCGCCGGTGGTGGGCATGTGACGGACCCAGAGTTGGAACGACTTTCCAACATCCTGCAGACCTTCAATGACCAGTTCGGCAACATCGAGTGGACAGACGCCGACCGGGTGCAGCGGCTTATCACCGAGGAGATCCCGCGCAAGGTTGCGGAGGACGAGGCCTACCAGAATGCCCAGAAGAACAACGACCCAGCCAACGCCCGCGTTGAGCACGACCGGGCGCTGGGTCGAGTGATGATGGCCGTCCTTCGGGATGACACCGAGCTGTTCAAGCAGTTCAGCGACAACGAGGGCTTCCGACGGTGGCTGTCGGACGCAGTGTTTCAGAGCACATACAAGAAGAGTGCGTGAGTTGTGCCCGCGCGCGAGCGATGGTGTCTGCAGTGAAGGGATGCGGCTGACGCTCGCTCGAATTGGTGCCGGTGTGGTGCCGGTGGGTCCGCTGAAACCGGTGCCGACCAACTGCGACCAAGAAGCATGTTCTCCGCGGAATCATGCGGCGAACGGCGGCAAACGAGCACCTGCTGGCGCACAGAATCGGACTCATAATCGTGAGGTCGCGGGTTCAAGCCCCGCTCCTGCTACAGATCGAAAGCCCCGGATGATCCGGGGCTTTTGGCGTATCCGGGGCGTTGCGCGCAGCGCCGGCCGCACCATCCCCTTCCGGTTCTGAACAGGTGCGCATCGTGGGCGCTCGACTTCGGCTCCACCTGCGCGCATGTCCTCGTCCGGTCCCCTCGCGTTCACCGGTCGGTCACCTCGCGACGGTTCTCTCGCGTCGAGGGAGGTCATCCGAGCCTTCCGCCGGCTCCCGATGGGATGCCGATCGCGTCTCTGGAAGGAACATCGCAGACATGTCCTCGTCTCCCGCCCCCGGATCGCGCCGAGGCCGGCGCATCCTCTTGCTCGCGGCAGTCCTCGCCGCAGGCGTGCTCATGGCCTCACCGATGATGGGCGCTGCTCCGGCCGCGGCCGCTGCGGCATCCGAGATGACCCTCTCGACGACCGAGGTGGCGCCGGGCGGCACGCTCTCCGTCGCCTTCACGACCGACCGACCGAGTGCGAAGAACTGGGTCGCGATCTACCCGGTATCCAAGCCGGAGCCGTGCGACGCCTGCGGCATGGCGTGGGCGTACGCGCCCGGCACGTCCGGCTCGGTGCAGCTGCCGGCGAAGGACCGATCGGGCAACCCGCTCCCGGCGGGCGACTACCGCGTCGAGTACCTCTACGACGACGGCTACACGCGGGTGAGCGAGCCCGTCGCATTCACGGTCGCCGAGGCGCCCTACGAGGGTCCCGCCGTCGACCCGACGAAGCCGATCGCGCTGTCGGTCGTGCAGCTCAACCTGTGGGGCAAGACCACCGACGCGACGATGCTCACCGAGATCGGCGCCGACCTGATCTTCGTGGAGGAGGCCCAGAGCGGCGCCGCGGCCATCGCGCGCGATCTCGGATTCGACTATCACTCGACGGGCGGCAGCGCCGGAGTCATCTCGCGCTACCCGATCGTCGACGCGGGCGTCGTGACCGTACCCGGCACTCAGGGCGGATGGATGAAGGCGATCGTCCAGGTCGGCGACACGCAGATCGCCGCCTACGGCGGCCACCTCGAGTACCGGTACTACGCGACGTACCTGCCCCGCGGCTACGCGGGCGACGTGCTCGCCGCCGGCTTCCCGGCCGAGTGGCGCGGCTGGAACAAGCTCAGCGCTCCGGTGACCGACGTTCCGCAGATCCTCGCAGCCAACGAGGCCTCCGGCCGCCCCGCCGCCGCGAGCGCACTGACCGCGGACATGGCGAGCGAGCGTGCGGCAGGACGCCTCACCATGATGGGCGCCGACATGAACGAGCCGTCGGCGCTCGATTGGACCGAGGCGACCGCGAACCTCTATGACCACAACGGCGTCGTCGCGCCGTGGCAGACCACCAGCATCCTGCGCGACGGCGGTCTCGTCGACGCGTACCGGGCGCAGTATCCCGATCCCGTCACCCACCCCGGGTTCACATGGCCCGCTGACACGCCGAACGTCAGCGTCTCCCAACTGGCCTGGGCTCCCGAGGCCGACGAGCGCGACCGGATCGACTACATCTTCTTCGCGCCGGACGAGCGTCTGACGCTGGAGAGCACGAGGATCGTCGGACCGAAGGGCGACATCGTGCGTGGCGCGCGTGCGCTGCCGGTCTCGGACGAGGAGATCTTCACCCCGCAGACGCTGTGGACCAGCGACCACAAGGGACTGCAGGCCGAGTTCCTGGTCTGCGGCGAGGCTTGCCTGGCCGCCGCTGAGCCGGGTGACCTCGTCGTCGGCACGCCGTCGATCGCCGGAGCCGCGACGGTCGGAGCGACGGTCACCGCGCAGCCGGGGGAGTGGACGACGGGCACTGCGTTCACCTACCAGTGGCTGGTCGACGGCGAGGCCGTCGACGGCGCCACGTCCGCGGAGTTCACGATCCCGGCCGCGCTGGCCGGGCGCGCGCTCTCCGTCCGGGTCGGCGGCTCGCTCGACGGTCACCTGCCGGCGCAGGCGACGAGCGCCGCGGTGACGATCGCCGCGAGCGAGCCCGAGACGGAGAATCCGACGGTCGTGCTCGGCTCGCAGACGGTCGCGGCAGGCGGGTCGCTCCGTGTCTCGGGCACCGGCTTCGCCGCGGGCGCCCAGCTGCGGCTGGAGCTCCACTCGACGCCCGTGAGCCTGGGCGCGGTGACCGTCTCGGCTGCGGGTGGGTTCGCGACCACCGTGCGGATCCCGGCATCCGTCTCGGCGGGCGCGCATACGCTCGTCGTGATCCTCCCCGACGGCTCGCAGGTGCAAGCGGCCGTGACGGTGACCGCCGCTCAGGGCGCAGCGACCGACGGCCTCGCGCAGACCGGTGGTGAGCTGCCGCTCGTGACCATCTGGGTCGCCCTCGCGGCTCTCGGGCTCGGCGCGGTGCTGCTCGTGCGACGCCGTCTGCGCCGGCAGTAGCGGCAGGACCGTCGTCGTGGCCGCCCCGATCTCGATCGGGGCGGCCACGTCTGCATCTCCTCGGCGCGCGGATGTCGGGGGTCGGTGCGACGATTCTCCCGATCGGATGCCGAAGGGAGGCGTGATGCGCGATGAGGCGACGGTGCTGCACGCCGACCTGGACGCGTTCTACGCCTCGGTCGAGCAGCGTGACGCGCCCGCGCTCCGCGGGCGACCGGTGATCGTCGGCGGCGGGGTCGTGCTGGCGGCGAGCTACGAGGCCAAGGCCCGCGGTGTCCGGACGGCGATGGGCGGGCGTCAGGCTCGCGAGCTGTGCCCGGAGGCCGTCGTCGTGCCGCCTCGGATGGACGTCTACTCCCGGGCGAGCCGCGACGTCTTCGCGATCTTCCGCGACACCACTCCTCTCGTCGAGGGCATCTCGATCGACGAGGCGTTCCTCGAGGTGGGCGGTCTCCGCCGCCTCGCAGGCAGCCCGGAGCAGGTCGCGGTGCGTCTGCGCGAGCGCGTGCGAGCCGAGGTGGGCCTCGCGATCTCGGTCGGGGTCGCCCGCACGAAGTTCCTCGCCAAGGTCGCGAGTGCCGTGAGCAAACCCGACGGTCTGCTGATCGTGGAACCGGAGCGGGAGCATGCGTTCCTCCTCCCGCTCCCGGTCGAGCGACTCTGGGGTGTCGGAGCAGCGACCGCCGAGAAGCTCCACGGTCTCGGCATCCACACGGTCGGCGAGCTCGCCGAGCTCGAGGAGGCGACGGCCGAGCGGCTGCTCGGAAAGGCGAGCGGGGCGCACCTGCATGCACTGGCGCGGCTGCGCGACCCGAGGCCGGTCGACACGGCACGCCGGCGGGCATCGATCGGCTCCCAGCGGGCCCTGGGTTCACGTCCCCGGTCGGAGGAGGAGCTCGACGTCATCCTGACGCAGATCGTCGACGGTCTCGCGAGGCGGCTGCGCGAGCGGGATCGCGTCTGCCGCACAGTGGTGCTCCGCCTGCGGTACGGCGATTTCGCGAAGGCGACGCGGTCGAGGACTCTGCGCACGCCGACGGGCCGGACGTCGGTGCTGCTGGCATTGGCCCGCGGACTCCTCGTCGCGGCGCACGCGGAGATCTCGCAGCGGGGCATCACGCTCATCGGCATCTCGCTCTCTCAGCTCGCCAGTGCAGACCACGCACCGGCGGAACTCCCGTTCGACGACGAGGGAGGGCAGCGGCTCGACACGGTGGTCGACGCGGTGCACGAGCGCTTCGGGTCGGCGTCGCTCTCGCGGGCGACCCAGGTCGGACGGGATCCCGGATGGTCGACGCCCGTGCTGCCCGAGCACGAATGAACGCTCGGAGGGCAGGCCGCGGACGTCAGGCGGCAGGCGGTGGGCTCCACGGCTCGCCGGGGCCGACGGCGGTCGCGATGCGGCGGCTGATCTCGCCGAGCTGACGCGTCTGCGCGGCCGTCAGCGCATCGAAGACGAGCTCGCGCACGAGCGCCTGGTGGCCGGGCGTGGAGGCGACGACCGCGCGATGACCGGCATCCGTGAGCACTCCGAGCGTGAAGCGTCCGTCTGTCGGATCGACCCGGCGCTGCACCCATCCCTTCTTCTCGAGACGGGAGACCGCACGGGACAGCCGTGACAGGGTGCAGCTCGCATAGGCGGCGATCGTGCTCAGGCGCAGAGTGCGCTCGGGTGCCAGATCGAGCGCCTGCAGGATGCCCTGCTCGAAGTGCGTCAGCCCGCTGTCGCGCTGCAGCTGCGCGTCGAGCGCGGCTGGCAGACGCTCCAGCATCGATGCCAGTGGCGCCCAGATCGCGAGTTCGTCGGGAGTCAGCGCGGATCTCTGCGGGTCGGTCATGGTGACAGCGTAGGCGCTGATGACTTGCTTGAGCAAGTAAAGGCGCGTAGCGTCACTTGCTCAAGCACGTCATCACGGCGCGAACGCGTCCGGAAGGGAATGAGATGGATCTGCGACTGCAGGGCAAGAGGGCGTTCATCAGCGGATCGAGCCAGGGGATCGGCTTCGCCGTCGCGACAGCCCTCGCGGCGGAGGGAGCGGAGGTGGTGCTCAACGGGCGCGACGCAGGACGACTCGACGGGGCCGTGCAGCGTCTCCGGGACGAGTGTCCCGGTGCGACGGTGTCGGGGCTCGCGGCGGACTTCGCCGATGCGGAGGCGGTCGCGCGTCTGATCGACGATCTCGGAGATGTCGACATCCTCGTCAACAACGTCGGACTGTTCGGCCTCGCCGAGTTCGCAGCCATCGACGACGAGGAGTGGTTTCGGTACCTGGAGGTGAACCTGATGAGCGGCGTCCGCCTGTCGCGCGCGCTGCTGGACGGGATGCTGCGGCGGGGGTGGGGACGCATCGTGTTCATCAGCAGCGAGTCCGGCGTGAACGTGCCGGCCGACATGGTGCACTACGGGGTGACGAAGGCGGCGATGCTCGCGCTCGCCAACGGCCTTGCGAAGCTCACGCGCGGCACCGCCGTCACCGTCAACACGGTGCTCGGCGGCCCGACCTACTCCGAGGGCGTCGCCGCCTCGGTCGAGGCGATCGCCCAGGCCAGCGGCTCGTCCGAGAGCGAGATGCGCGAGGCGATCATCGGTCAGAACCGCACCACCCTGCTGAAGCGCTTCATCGATCCCGGCGAGATCGCGAACCTCGTGACGTACCTCGCGAGCCCCGTCGCATCCGCCACCAACGGTGCAGCGCTGCGAGCGGACGGCGGCGTGCTCACCGGCATCCTCTGACCGGCTGTCAAGGGGTCGCCCGGATCCTCTGTCGGGACGAGACTGGAGTTCCTGTCCGCAGCAGAGATCGGAGTGATCATGTCAGACCCTCAGATGCCACCAGGTGACGAGGCCGAGATCGACGCGACCGGCGTGGACGCCGACTTCGTGACGAACGACCGTGATCCGGAGCCCGACGAGGCGACGCCCGGGGAGGGGCAGACCTCCGGCGACGACGACGAGGTCGACGTGGCCGACTTGCCCTGACAGGCGACCGGATGACAGAAGGGCCCGGGGCTCCGAGGAGTCCCGGGCCCTTCTGCGTCCTCACCGGCCGCTGGTATCCCCGCCGTCGGTGCGGGTGGATGACCCGGAGAGTCCTCGCTGCTCGGCCTCGAGGCGTTCCGCCTCCTCGCCGCTGATCGCCTCGCCGCGCGCGACGAGCCCGGCCTGATCGGAGAGCGGGATCTGCTTCAGGAGGAGCGAGAGCAGGAGCGCCACCGCGATGAACGGCACGAGGTACCAGAAGACCGGCGCGAGAGCATCCGCATACGCCGTGACGATGCCGTCGCGCACCTCGTCGGGGAGGGCGCTGAGGGTCGCGGGGTCGATGGTCGACGCGGCCTGCGCGGCCTCCTCGGGCGAGGCGCCGGCTCCGCCGAAGACGCCCAGCAGATTCTCGGTGAGCCGCGTCGTGAAGAGCGTTCCGAAGACCGCGGTGCCGAGGGACGCCCCCACCTCGCGGAAGTAGTTGTTCGTGCTCGTCGCCGTGCCGATCTCGCCGGCGGGCACGGCGTTCTGCACGACGAGCACCACGACCTGCATGATGAGACCGAGTCCTGCGCCGAAGAAGAACAGGAACACGCAGATCAGCCAGATCGGGGTCGACGCCGAGAGCGTCGTGAACGCCACCATCGCGAGTCCCGTGATGATCGTCCCGACGATCGGGTAGACCTTGTACTTCCCGGTCTTGGAGATCGCGATCCCCGAGAAGATCGACGTGCCCATGAGCCCGACCATCATCGGGATCATCAGCAGCCCGGATGCCGCCGCCGACGTGCCGGACGACATCTGCAGGAAGGTGGGGACGAAGCCGATCGCCGCGAACATGCCGATGCCGAGCACGAGGCCGATCGCCGTCGCGTTCACGAAGATCGGGTTGCGGAACAGGCTCAGCGGGATGATCGGGTCCTGCACGCGCGACTCGGTGACGATGAACGCCGCGGCGGCGACCACGAGCCCGGCACCCCAGGCCCAGGTCGCGGCGGAGTCCCAGCCGAACTCGGCGTCGCCGCCGAAATCGGTGAAGAAGATCAGGCAGGTGGTGGCGATCGACAGGAAGATGACGCCGAAGACGTCGATCGGCTTCTCCGCCTTCTTGCTCGGCAGCTGTAGCGCGACGACGGCGATGATGAACGCCGCGACGCCCACAGGGATGTTGATGTAGAACGCCCACTGCCAGGTGAGGTGGTCCACGAAGAACCCGCCGAGCAGAGGGCCGGCGACGGCCGACAGCCCGAACACCGCGCCGAGCGGTCCCATGTACTTGCCGCGCTCGTTGGCGGGCACGATGTCCGCGATGATCGCCTGCGAGAGGATCATCAAGCCGCCGCCGCCGAGACCCTGCAGCGCGCGGAACACGACGAACATCCAGAAGTCCGTGGCGAACGCGCACCCCACCGACGCGAGGGTGAAGAGGGCGATGGCGACGAGGAAGAGGTTGCGTCGCCCGAGCACGTCGCCGAACTTGCCGTATATCGGCATCACGATCGTGGTGGCGAGCAGGTACGCGGTCGTGATCCAGACCTGGTGGTCGACGCCGCCCAGCTGCCCGACGATCGTCGGCATCGCCGTGGACACGATCGTCTGGTCGAGGCTGGCGAGCAGCATGCCCGCGATGAGGGCGCTGAAGATGATCCAGATGCGCCGCTTGGTGAGCAGGAACGGCGCGTCCTTGGTGGCGGTGGCGGTGGCGGACATCAGTCGGCTTTCTGTGCGAAGACGGTGCGGGCGGTGTCGAGACGGCGGGCGATGAGGTCGCCGAACGGCTCGGTGGACTGATGGTGCAGCAGCTGATCCATGCTCAGACGCACGAGGGCTCCGACGGTGTGGACCATGACCTCGGCCTGCAGCGCGGCGCCCTCCGAGTCGCCGGTGCGCTCGAGGATGAGGTCCATGTCGCGCCGCTCGTTCTTGGCGAGCTGCTCGAACGCGGCCTTGAGCAGGCGCGGCTCCTGCTCGATCACCGCGAACATCGCCGGTGCGTCGTCCAGGGGGTTCAGCAGTGCGAAACGATCCACCGTGAGGCGGAGGAAGTCGTCGAGCAGATCGCCGTCGGCGCCGACGAACGCTCTCTCGAGAGCCTCCTGACGCGGATCGACCGCGGTGACGCCGAACACCGCGTTCTCCTTGCTCTCGAAGTAGTTGAAGAACGTGCGGCGCGAGACCCCCGCCTCGGTGCAGAGCTGCTCGACCGTGAACCCGGCGAATCCGTGCTCGACGGTCAGTCGTCGGGCGGCGTCGGTGAGGGCGCGAGCGGTTTCGCGCTTGCGCTGCTCGCGGGTCGATTCTGCACTCTCATCCATAGAGTGCAAGTATGCACCATCTCCCTGAAAGTGCAACTTTCGAGAACTCTCGAGAACTTTGTGACGTTTCGGGGGTGGGGTGCGTCTTACAGATGTCGCGACACTGCGACCCGTGCTGAGGGTTGTCGTGGGGACGACGACCCTCAGCGCGTTCGCGGTGCTGAGGCAGGGACTCCGCCGAAAGGCGGGAAGGGATTCACGATGGGCAGCGCAGGCGATCGGGTGAAGGCCGATCCGTTGCGCATTCTGCTCCGAATCCCCACTGGGGGAACGAACGAGGGGATGGACACATGGCGACGGGCCCTTTTCGCGGAGCTCTCGAACTCGCCGACGATCGGATCGTCGCAGGTCGAGCGATCGACGGGGATGTCGCTGCCTTCGCCGTACTCGTCCGGCGGTACACGCCGATGATGCGCGCGTACACGCAGCGGATGCTGAACGCCTCGGCCGATGTCGACGACATCGTGCAGGAGACCTTCGTCACGGCGTGGCAGCGGTTCTCCGAGCTCGAGGACCCCGGGAAGGTCAAGAGCTGGCTGATGCGGATCGTGAGCCGGAAGGCGGTCGACCGCATCCGCGCACTCCGTCCGACGGTCGACGTCGACGAGATCGAGCAGCCGGCGCCGTTCCACGCCGGGCCCGACCACGTGGTCGAGGCCCGGGCCGGCATCGCCGCACTGGGGGCGGCGCTGCAGGAGCTGCCGGCCGGGCAGCGGGAGTGCTGGGTGCTCCGTGAGATGGGCGGCTACTCGTACGACGAGATCGCCGAGGAGCTCGACATCCCGGTGTCGACGGCGCGCGGCCTTCTCTCGCGCGCGAGGAAGTACATGATCGTTCGAATGGAGGAGTGGCGATGAGCGACGATCAGGGAGCGCCCGAGGTGCGCCGGCTCGGACTCGAACCGGGCGACCTCGACGGGCACACGCTCGACGAGCTCGCCGATTATCTCGAGGCGGGCAGGACTCCGCGCGACCCCTCCATCGAGGGATCGCCCGGCTGTCAGCTCGCCCTCGACGCGCTCGCGCGGCTGCAGGGGCTCGGCGGGCAGCTCATCGACGCGGACGCTGCGGCGATGCCGCCGGTCGAGGACAGCTGGGTCGACCGCATCCTGAGCGGCATCGCTCTGGATGCTCGGGCCGGCCGCCGCGTCCCTCTCGACGGGCAGGAGCCCGGCGTCGACTTCGGCATCACCGAGGGCGCCGTGCGCGGGCTCATCCGCTCGGCGGAGAATGCGGTCCCCGGCGTCCTGGTGGGGCGCACAGCGCTCGACGGCGACGTGACGACCGTCGGCACGCCCGTGGTCATCGGCATCGAGGTGAGCATGCTCTACGGCGAGCCCATCCCCGAGGCGGTGTCGCAGCTGCGGACGGAGGTCGCCGATCGCGTGCGGAGACACACCGACCTGCATGTGGCGTCGATCGATGTGACCGTCCGGGACATCCAGAGGGTCGAGAACTGGACGGAGGGGCGGTCATGACCGACGTCACCCCGATGCTGGCGGAGCGCATCGACGCCGCGGTGCGCGCGACCCCCGGCGTCCGCGACCTCTACCGTTCCGGATCCCTCGTGTCGAACATCGTCGGCGCGGGCGCTGCCGCGTTGGGACTGCGAGACGGCGCCGAACCGGTCGTCGCGGTGTCCTCCGAGGGGCCGGGCGTGCGTGTCGAGGCCACCCTCGGCATCGACTTCCTGCCCGGTGCGCACGAGACCCTGCACGCAGTGCGAGCCGCTGTCGGCGAGGTGCTGGAGGCGGAAGGGGTCTCGCTCTCGTCCATCGCCCTCACGGTCGCCTACGTGCACTCGCGGGAGAACCTCGCCTGAGACCCCGGGTGCTGTGACGGAGGGGAGGGCGCCGGCTCGTCCGGCGCCCTCCCTCCCGCTCAGACGGTCGCGCGGAGACCGTCGACGAGCGGCGTCGTCGGGCGGCCGATCAGCCGGGCCAGCGTCCCGTCGGTGTCGGCGAGGGCGCCCCCGGCGATGCCGGCGTCCAGCGCGACGACGAAGCCGACGGTCCCCTCATCGAGGCCGGCCGCGCGCAGCGCCTCCGCCTGCTCGTCCCGGGTGAGGCGTCGGTACTCGACCTCGCGACCGGAGATCTCCGCGATGGCCGCGGCGAGATCGTCGTAGGTCCACGCGACGTCTCCGCCGAGCTCGTAGATCTGGCCGATGTGACCGTCTTCGAGGAGCACGGCCGCTGCGGCATCCGCGAAGTCTTTGCGGCTCGCCGACGCGACGCGCCCGTCGCCGGCGCCGGCGGCGACGACGCCCGTGTCGGCCGCGCGTGCGAGATCGGCCGCGTAGTTCTCGGTGTACCAGTTGTTGCGGAGGATCACGGCCGGGAGGCCGGCTTCGGCGATCGCCTCCTCCGTCGCCTTGTGCTCGGGTGCGAGGACGAGGTCGCTCGTCGTCGCCTTCGGAGCGCTCGTGTAGACGAACTTCGACACACCGGCATCCTTCGCGGCGTCGATGACCGCCCGGTGCTGCGGGACGCGCTGGCCGACCTCAGAGCCCGAGATGAGGAGCACCGAGTCGACGCCGTCGAGTGCTGCGGCGATCGAGCGGGGGTCCGTGTAGTCGAGCTGGGCGACGCGCACGCCCAGGTCGGCGGCCTTCGCGGTGTCGCGTGCGCCCGCGACGATCGACTGCGGGTCGGCGCCGCGCTCGAGCAGGCTCTGAACGACGAGGCGGCCGAGCTGGCCGGTGGCGCCGGTGACGAGGATGGTCATGGGGTGTCCTTTCGTTGCTGACATCTCGCTCAACCCGTCGCCCATCCTCGAACATTCCGGATCGGGGGTACCCACTTTGAAGTAAGGTACCTACATGACGGTGAGTTATGCGCAGATCCGCGAGTCCATCCCACAGGTCTTCGAACCGGGATGCAGCACGCGCGTGATCCTCGACCACGTCATGAGCAAGTGGGGCGTGCTCGTGCTGTCGAGCCTGTCCGACGGCACCCGACGCTGGGGAGAGCTGCGCCGCGAGGTCGGCGGCATCAGCGAGAAGATGCTCGCGTCGACCCTGCGCACTCTCGCCGACGACGGGCTCGTGCATCGCGAATCGTTCCCCACGGTGCCGCCCCACGTCGAGTACAGCCTCACTCCGCTCGGACGCGATCTCATGCAGCGCATGCTGCCCCTGGTCGCGTGGGTCGCCGACCACGCGGACGGAATGCTCGACCGCGACTGACGCGACGGATTCCGTCGTTTCCACGCCGCCTCTGCCGCGAAATCCCTCGGTGCAAGAAAACGATTGACGCGATATGCGTTGAAGCCGTATCTTCTGAACATGTCAGCAACGACGCCCATCCACCTCGAACGCCCCGACGGCAAGGGGCTCGCCAGCGGCTCGCTGGGGCTCTGGGGATCGACCGTCATCGGTCTGGCCTCCACCGCCCCCGTGTACTCGCTCGTCGCGACCCTCGGATTCGTCGTGCTCGCCGTCGGCGCCCAGGCCCCGATCGCGTTCATCATCGCGTTCATCCCGATGCTGCTCATCGCCTTCGCGTATCGCGAGCTGAACAACGCGGTGCCCGACTGTGGCACCACCTTCACGTGGGGCACCAAGGCGTTCGGCCCCTGGGTGGGCTGGATGGGCGGCTGGGGCGTGGCGGTCGCCGGCATGGTCGTGCTCGCCAACCTCGCCCAGATCGCCTCTGTCTACTTCTGGTCGCTGATCGGCTTCGACCTCGAGAACAACGACTGGCGCATCATCCTCGTGGCCGTGTTCTTCATCGCGTCCATGACGTGGGTGAGCTGGCGAGGCGTCGAGATCGGCGAGCGCATCCAGAACATCCTGCTGGCGATCCAGTACCTCGCCCTCGCGATCTTCATCGTCGCGGCGCTCTGGCAGTTCTTCGCCGGTACCGCTCCGAATCCGACGCCGTTCGACATCGCCTGGTTGAACCCCTTCGCCTTCACGGACTACTCCGGGTTCATCGAGGCGATCCTGCTCGCGCTCTTCATCTACTGGGGATGGGACACCTGCCTGGCGCTGAACGAGGAGACGAAGGACCCGAAGCGCATTCCCGGCCGCGCCGCCCTGCTGACCACGATCATCCTGCTGTTCACGTACGTCGCCGTCACGATCGCCGCGATGATGTACGCGGGCCTGGGGGAGGACGGCACGGGCCTCGGCAACGAGGCGAACGCCGACGACTTCTTCCTCGCGATCAAGGACGGCCTGCTCGGCCCGTTCGGCTGGGTGCTGGTGGTCTCGGTGATCATCTCCGCGATCTCGTCCACGCAGACGACGATCCTGCCGACCGCCCGCGGCACTCTGGCGATGGGCGTGTACCGCGCCCTTCCCGCGAAGTTCAAGGACGTGCACCCCACGTACAAGACGCCCTCGTTCTCGACCATCGTGATGGGTGTCGTCGCCTCGGTCTACTACGTCGGCATGACGCTGATCAGCGACAACATCCTGCAGGACTCGATCCTGTCGCTCGGGCTCGCGATCGCCTTCTACTACGCGATCACCGGGTTCGCGTGCGTCTGGTACTTCCGGAAGGAGCTCCGGAACTCCGCGCGCGAGTTCTTCTTCAAGGGACTCTTCCCGCTCCTCGGCGGACTCATGCTCACCTACGCGTTCGTGCAGTCGGCGATCGACATGTGGGACGTCGACTACGGCTACACGGTCCTCTTCGGCATCGGCGGCACGTTCGTGATCGGCATCGGCTCGCTGGCGTTCGGACTCGTGCTGATGTTCCTCTGGTACCTGTTCCCGCGGTCGAAGCGGTTCTTCCGCGGCGAGAGCCTGAACCGTGACACCGAGGTGATGGTGCCAGACGAGCCCGGTGACCTCATCCGCTCGATCGACGGGGGCATCTGACCCGACGGCCGTAGGCTTGACGGGTGCGCATCCGGCTCGACATCGCCTACGACGGCACCCACTTCCGCGGGTGGGCGAAACAGCCCGCCCTCCGCACCGTGCAGGGCACGCTCGAGGCGGCGCTGGCCCGCATCGTCGGCTCGGACGTGCAGTTCGTCGTGGCGGGGAGGACGGATGCCGGGGTGCACGCCGCCGGACAGGTGGCGCACGTCGACCTCGACGACGAGCAGTGGTCCCGTGTCGAATCGCGCCACGGCCGCGCCGCGCTCGATCCTGCCGGTTCCCTCGCCGGTCGCCTGCGCGGGGTCCTCGGCGCCTACCCCGATGTGACGGTCACGCGCTCGTCGCTCGCCCCCGAGGGCTTCGACGCGCGCTTCTCGGCCGTCTGGCGCCGATACCGCTACCGGCTCGCCGATGAGGCCTCGGGATACGACCCGCTCCGCCGGCTCGACACGACGACGCATCGCGGCGCGCTGGATGGCCGGGCGATGGATGCCGCGGCCCGCACCCTCATCGGACTCCACGACTTCGCGGCCTACTGCAAGCCGCGCGAGGAGGCCACGACCATCCGCACCCTGCTCGACTACCGCTGGTCGAGAGACGACGAGGGGGTGCTCGTCGCTGAGGTCAAGGCTGATGCCTTCTGCCACAGCATGGTCCGTGCCCTCGTGGGTGCGTGCGCGGCGGTCGGCGAGGGGCGGCTCGGGATCGACGATCTCGTCGTGCTCCGCGACGCGCTCACCCGCACGAGCGAGTTCAAGGTGCTCGCGGCCCGTGGTCTCACGCTCACCGAGGTCGGGTATCCCGCCGATGAGCTGCTGTCGACACGCGCCGAGCAGACCAGGGCGCGGCGTCGGGTCGGGGAGGAATGATGAGGGAGTCGGATGCCGTCTTCGTCGAGGTGCGCTCTCCGGGGTGGGCCTTCTGGCGGGCGCTGCTCGACACCGGCGTCGGGCTGATCGTCGGTCTCCTGTACGCGTTCCTCGCCCTCCTCGTGTGCGGGATCGTGGGAGAGGAGGCCCTGTCGACGCTGTACTCGCAGATCGATCTCGACCCGCTCCTCCGCGCCTGCATGGGCGTGATCCTGCTCATCGCCGCCGTCCTCGCGGTGAGCGTGCCCTTCGTGCTCGTCGCCGAGCGCGCGGCTGCGCTGCGGCTCGTCGAGAGGCTCGGGGAGGAGAACCCGTCGGCCGTGCCCCCGCAGCGCATCCGCGCGGAGCTCGTGACCTCGCCGGGGCAGTACCTGCGACGCACGGGGCTCGCGGTCTTCTGGTCGATCGTCGGCATCGGAGGTCTGTTCGCGCTGATGGTGGCGTTCACGGACGAGTTCCGCGAGGACCCCCTGATGTGGGGCGCTCTGGGAGTCGTCGCGGTGCTCGCGCTCGCCGCCTCGCTCGTGGTCGGCGTCGGCGGACGCCTCATGCGCCGCGATGCGCCGCGGGTCGCCGCCCTGCAGGCGCGGTGGAAGGCGCAGGTGCCGCGGGCGGAAGACGCCGACCGGCGCCGCCGGGAGGCCGCGCCACGGGCCGTGCTCCCTCGCTGGCTCGTCGTGCCGTCCTCCCGTATCATCGCTCGGATCGCCGCCGTCCTCACGGTCGCGACGCTCGTGTCGCTCGGCGCCTTCATGCTCTCCGTCTACATGCGACAGCAGTGTCGCACCTGCGACCCCGTGTACTGGGACGAGCCGATCGAGAACGGCATCGACGTGCTGAGCCTCGGCAGCGGTGCGGCCATCGCGCTCTGCGCGGCCCTCGGCATCGTGGCCTGGACAGGCGGTGTGGTGCTCCAGGCGGCGCGGGAGGTCGCGCTGACGCGATGGGTCGCGACAGGCGAGGTCAGGGCGGTCGCCCCCGAGTTCGTCGCGCCCCTGCTCTCGGGCAATCGCGCGCTGGTGCGTCTGCAGCTGGGCCTCAGCACGCTGGGCGCGGGCGGGGTGATCTTCGCGACCGGCGCCGCCTGGGCGGAGTGGACTGTCATCGATGTCGATCCGGTGCTCGTGACGGCGCTCGTCCTCATCCTCGTGGGGATCGTTCTGGGCCTGATCGATTCGCCGCGCTCCCGGCGGGAGCGTCAAGCCGTGCGCGAGGCGCTGCATCCCGGTGAAGCCGTGCCCCGACCGACCCCTCGGAGGACCGCGAGGGCAGCGGCCGCACGCGGCCCCGCCGACTGACGTGAGCGGTGGCCGCTTCGTGGTCGCCCGCTACCCCAGGGGGCGACCACGACGCGGATGCCGTCGCGGAAGCGCACGTCCCATCCGGGTCCGCGACGGCGACTGCCGCAGCCGAGGGGTGGATTCTGCGGAGCCGTACACTGAGGCTACGAGACGCTTCTTCACACGGCGGCGAGGGGACTGTGACAGAACGCAACGTCGACCAGGCTGGCGCTTTCGCGGCTGCCCTTCGGTCAGCGATCTCAGAACGCGGCGTCACACTCGCGCGTCTCCAGCGCCGACTCGTCGACGACGGCAATCCGGTGTCGATGGCCACTCTCAGCTACTGGCGGTCGGGAGCGCGCCAGCCCGAGGGTGCGCAGTCGCTGAGCGTCGTCGAGGCACTGGAGGACCACCTCGGCATGAACCGCGGGCAGCTGACGAGCCTCCTCCGCCCGTCTGCGCGGCTGGGACCGCTTGCGCCGCCGCGCCTGCCGTTCGACGAGGCGCGCGAGTTGCGAGAGACCGCTGAGACTCTGGCCGCGCTGCGCGCGCCCGCGCAGGACGAGCTCCGCGACCTGTCCACGCAGGTGACGGCGTTCGTCGGCCGGGACGGTGCGGTCGAGAGCGTCACGATGCGCTCACTCGTGCAGGCGACCAAGGGGGTCATCGCCGAGATCCCGGTGATCGACGTCGCGCCCGTCGAGACCGACGTGATGTCGGAGATCTCCGGGGTGACCGGCGGTCGCGTGGACCGCGAGTACCTGCATCCCGGCGGTCTGCTCTCCGGTGTCGTCATCGCGCTCGATGAACCGATCACGACCGGCGCGACGACGCTCTTCGAGTTCACCGAGAGGTTCCCTGCGGGCTATCCGCCGCGCCAGTCCGTCTGGCACGCGACCTCGCGCTCGGCGCGCGAGACGCTGATCTGGGTGCGGTTCCATCCGGATGCCCCTCCGACCTGGTGTGAGGAGTACTGCGAGACGTCCGACGAGTACGTGACGGCGATGCGGTCGGTCGCGCACGGGGCGGTCCACGTCGCGAAGCACGGGTTCGGCCCTGGCGTGCTGGGCATCCGCTGGGGATACGACGAGTGAACGGAGCCGGGGCACAGCCGCGGACGGTAACGTTGCCGGGGTCATGAAGGTCATCTCGTACAACCTGCGCAAGCACCGCGCTGCCGGTGAGCTCGCGGCGATCGCCGCGGCCCACGACCCCGACATCCTGTGCCTGCAGGAGTGCGACGTCGTGCACCTGCCGGAGCGGATCGGCGATCTGGCTCTCGCCGACGCCACGCAGGGCAACCGGCTCGGACTCGCGATGTTCTACCGCGAGAGCGCGTTCCGGCTGCAGGGCATCCGCACGATCGAGCTGAAGAAGTCGCTGCACGACCGCATCGCGAAGCCCGCGCACGAACGGGTGCTCGGCGCTCGTCTGCGCGACATCGACGCGGGCCGCGAGTTCATCGCCGCGTCGTTCCACGCCGCGCCGCTGACCGCCTTGAACTCGCTGCGGCGGCACCAGATCCGCGCCGCGCTCACCGAGCTCGCGACCCTCGGCGAGGGCCTGCCGCAGCTCATGGTGGGGGACTACAACTACCCGGTGTTCAAGGAGAACCTCGGCCACGCGGTGCGCGAGCAGGGCTACGCGCTCAGCCTGAGCGACGACCACACCTACACCCGGTACCGCGTGTTCCGCGGGCACTACGACTTCGCGACCTCCGCCGGCTTCGAGATCGAGCGCGTGACCACGCTCCCGCAGGGATCGAGCGACCACCGCCCGATCCTCGTCACGGCGCGTCTCGACTGACCGCCCGCTGTGCCGGCGCGCGCCTGGACCCCGACGAGCGGATACCGGAGACTGGTCGGATGACGATCTCCGCGCTGCTCGTGGGCGGCCCGACCCTGCACTTCTCCTACGCCGGGCTCTCGATCCTCACGGACCCCACGTTCGACGCGCCGGGGGAGTACCCGGGCGGCACCACGCTCTACAAGCTCACGGGTCCGGCCGTCCCCGCCTCCGCGCTCGGAGACATCGACGTCGTCCTGCTCTCGCACGACCAACATCCCGACAACCTCGACGGCGCCGGGCGTGACGTGCTGGCGACCGCCGACCTCGTGCTGGGGACGCCGGAGTCCGCTGACCGCATCCCGCACGTCACCGGCCTCGCACCCTGGGAGCGCCGTGACGTGGCATCCGTCGCCGTCACCGCCGTCCCCGCGCTGCACGGCCCGGAGGGAGCCGAGGCGCAATCGGGCACCGTGACGGGTTTCGTGCTCGAATCCGAGGGCTGGCCGACCGTGTACGTGTCGGGCGACAACGCCTCGGTCGACGTCGTGCGCGAGGTCGTGTCGCGCTTTCCCCTGATCGACGTGGCCGTCCTGTTCGCCGGAGCCGCGAACGTCGGACGCTTCGGCGACGCCGACCTCACCCTCAACGCCAGGACCGCGCTCGAGGCGTCCGAGGTGCTCGGCGATGCGCTCGTGGTCCCCGTCCACACCGAGGGGTGGTTCCACTTCTCCGAGACCACCGAGCGGCTCGTCGGGATGTTCGCGCATGCGGGACGCGACGACCGTCTGCGCGTGCTCGTGCCGGGGGAGCGCACCGTCATCGCCTGATGCTCGGTTTGGGGGAACGGCCCGGATGACGTAAGCTGTCTCTTTGGTACTCGACTGCCGGGTGCCGCGAACGTGAGCCCTCCACTGGCGTGTTCCCCCTCCTGCGCATCGCGCGACAGGTCGAACCACCCCGGAGTGGGATTCACGAACCTCTCCGTTCGAACAAGAAAGCAGCACTATCGTGACGCGCACTTTCACTCCCAAGGCTGGCGAAGTCCAGCGCGACTGGGTCGTCATCGACGCCACCGACGTCGTTCTCGGCCGCCTGGCCTCGCACGCCGCAGCGCTCCTGCGCGGCAAGCACAAGCCGACCTTCGCCAACCACATCGACTCGGGTGACTTCGTCATCATCGTGAACGCCGACAAGGTCGCGCTCACCGGTCAGAAGCTCCAGAAGAAGATCGCCTACCGTCACTCGGGCTACCCGGGTGGTCTCAAGGCCGTCAACTACGCCGAGCTGCTCGAGAAGAACCCGGTCCGCGCTGTGGAGAAGGCCATCCGTGGCATGCTCCCCAAGAACAGCCTCGGCCGTCAGCAGCTGTCGAAGCTCAAGGTGTACACGGGTGGCGAGCACCCGCACGCCGCGCAGCAGCCCCAGCCGTACACCCTCGACCAGGTCGCCCAGTAAGCGCCGTACAGACTAAGGACATACTCGTGGCTGACATCCAGGACTCCACCGAAAACCTCCAGAACTTCTCGACCTCGACCCCCGAGAGCGACGCTGTCGAGGCGGCCCCCCGCCCCGTGCTCAGCGTCCCGGGTGCCGCTGTCGGCCGTCGCAAGCAGGCCATCGCCCGCGTGCGCCTCGTCCCCGGTTCGGGAACGATCACGGTCAACGGTCGTACGCTCGAGGACTACTTCCCGAACAAGCTGCACCAGCAGCTGATCAACGACCCGTTCACGGTCCTCAACCTCGCGGGCGGCTACGACGTCATCGCGCGCATCTCCGGTGGTGGCCCCTCGGGGCAGGCCGGCGCGCTGCGTCTCGGCATCGCTCGTGCCCTCAACGGCATCGACGTCGAGAACAACCGTCCGACCCTGAAGAAGGCCGGCTTCCTGTCGCGCGACGCTCGCGTCAAGGAGCGCAAGAAGGCCGGACTCAAGAAGGCCCGTAAGGCGCCTCAGTACTCCAAGCGTTAAGGTCCACTGCTCCGATGCCGATCTTTGGCACGGACGGCGTGCGAGGACTTGCCAACGGCATCCTCACCGCCGACCTGGCGCTCACCCTGGCCCAGGCGACTGCTGTCGTCCTGGGCCAGGGCCGTACTGCGGAGGCTCGCAAAGCCGAAGGCAAGCGACTCACGGCGGTGGTCGCCCGCGACCCTCGGGTCTCCGGTCACTTCCTCGAGGCTGCGGTGTCCGCGGGTCTCGCGTCCTCCGGTGTCGACGTGCTCGAGGCCGGAGTCATCCCGACCCCCGCGCTCGCGTTCCTCGTCGCCGATCGTGACGCCGATTTCGGTGTGATGATCTCGGCGTCGCACAACGCCGCGCCCGACAACGGCATCAAGATCTTCGCCCGCGGCGGACGCAAGCTGCCCGACGAGGTCGAGCAGCGCATCGAGGCGGCGATGGCCGGCGAGATGCTGCGCCCGACCGGCGCCGGCGTCGGCCGGATCATCCGATTCTCCGACGCCGAGGACCGTTACGTCGTGCACCTGCTCGGGTCGCTGCCGAACCGCCTGAACGGGATCAAGGTCGTGCTCGACTGCGCCCACGGCGCGGCCTCCGGCGTCTCGCCGGAGACGTTCCGCGACGCCGGAGCCGAGGTCACCGTCATCGGCGCCGACCCCGACGGCTGGAACATCAACGACGGCGTCGGTTCGACCCACCTCGACAACCTGGCAGAGGCCGTCGTCCGGCTCGGAGCCGACATCGGCATCGCGCACGACGGAGACGCCGATCGCTGCCTCGCCGTCGACGCGCAGGGCAACGTCGTCGACGGCGATCAGATCATGGCGATCCTCGCCGTGTCGATGAAGGAGCGCGGTCACCTGACCGACGACACCCTCGTCGCGACGGTCATGAGCAACCTCGGTCTGCACCTCGCCATGCGCGAGCACGGCATCACCGTCCGCCAGACGGCGGTGGGTGACCGCTATGTGCTCGAGGACATGAACGAGGGCGGCTACGCGCTCGGCGGCGAACAGTCCGGGCACGTCATCATGAGCGCGTTCGCGACGACGGGCGACGGGCTGCTCACCGGTCTGCACCTCGTGGCCGAGATGGCCCGCCAGAACAAGTCCATTGCGGAGCTGGCGAGCGTCATGACCGTGTACCCGCAGGTGCTCATCAACGTGCGCGACGTCGACAAGGACGCCGTGGGATCCGACGACGTCGTGCAGGCGGCGATCCGCGAGGTCGAGGCCGAGCTCGGCGACACCGGACGCGTCCTGCTGCGCAAGTCGGGCACCGAGCCTCTCGTGCGCGTCATGGTCGAAGCAGCCGACGCCGAATCGGCGCAGTCCTACGCCGATCGTCTCGCTGACGTGGTGCGCGAACGCCTCGCACTCTGACCTCAGGTCAGAGCAGTTGGGTCAGGGCCGGCCCTGGCCCAGCTGCTCGATGTATCGCAGCAGCACGCCTTCGCGGAGCGCCCACGGCGACACCTCGAGCTCGTCGACGTCGAGCGCCGACATCGCCGCGTGCAGCGCCACGGCCGCCGCGACGATCTGGAAGGTGCGATCCGCGGTGATGCCCGGCAGTTCCTGGCGGGCGGACGCGGGAAGGCGCGCGAGCCGGGGGATCCACGAGCCGAGCGCGGCGCGGGGGAGCAGCATCCGCTCCGACCCCGACCACCCGGGGACCGGGTAGCCGACGAGCTTCGCGAGCGAGCGGATCGCCTTCGATGATCCGACCACGTGGTCGGGGCGGGGCAGCGCCGCGAACCGGGGGAGCACGGCATCCACCGTCGCTGCGGCATGCGTGCGCAGACGTTCGACATCGTCCTCGCCCGGCGGATCGCTCGGCAGGAACTGCACGGTCATGCGGCCCGCCCCCAGCGGGACGGATGCCGCGGCATCCGGCAGTTCCTCCCCGCCCGCGGCGATCTCGAGCGACCCGCCGCCGATGTCGAGCAGCAGGATCTGGCCGGCCGACCACCCGAACCAGCGACGTACGGCGAGGAAGGTCAGCTCGGCCTCGGTCTCGCCGTCGAGGACCTGCAGCGGCTGATCCAGCGCGTCCTCGATGCGGGCGATCACCTCGGCGCCGTTCGTCGCGTCCCGCACCGCGCTCGTGGCGGTCGCGAGCAGTTCGTCGACGCGCTCCTCCTCGGCGACGCGGCGGGCGCGGCGCACCGCGTCCACGAGCGCTCGGACACCGTCGTCGGAGATCGCTCCGTCGTCGGTGAGATAGCGCATGAGGCGCAGCGCCGTCCGGTCGCTGGTCGTCGCGAGCGGGCGTCCGCCCGCGCGCACGTCGGCCGCCAGCATGTGGACGGTGTTGGATCCGATGTCGAGGACTCCCAGGCGCACGGGAAGAGACTACCCGCGCCCCGATACGATGGTGCGGTGACCACCGTCGACCCCGCGCTTCCGCTGTCTCCGTACCGCGAGATCGGGCGCCAGGAGTGGGCCAGACTCGCCGCAGGCCTCGATCAGCCGCTCACCGAGACCGAAGTCGTCGAGCTCCGCGGCATCGGCGACCGTCTCGACCTCACCGAGGTCAGCGAGGTGTACCTGCCGCTGAGCCGCCTGCTCAGCCTCTACGCCACGGCCACCAAGCGCCTGGGCGCCGCGACGAGCGACTTCCTGCAGGAGGACGACTCGACCACGCCGTTCGTCGTCGGCGTCGCGGGATCGGTCGCGGTGGGCAAATCGACGATCGCGCGCCTGCTGCGCGAGCTCATGAGCCGATGGCCGGGGACGCCGCGGGTCGAACTCGTGACCACGGACGGCTTCCTCTATCCCAACGCCGAGCTCGAGCGGCGCGGTCTCATGGAGCGCAAGGGCTTCCCGGAGTCGTACGATCGCCGCTCGCTCATCGAGTTCCTCACCGAGGTGAAGAGCGGCGCTGCGGAGGTCCGTGCGCCGTTCTACTCGCACATGCGATACGACATCGTGCCGGACGCCCACGTCGTCGTGCGCCGCCCGGACGTCGTCATCGTGGAGGGGCTCAACGTGCTGCAGCCGCCGCCCGCCCCGAACGACGTCGCCGTGAGCGACCTGTTCGACTTCTCGATCTTCGTGGACGCCGACACCTCGCACATCGAGAAGTGGTACGTGGACCGCTTCCTCGCCCTGCGCCAGGGAGCGTTCTTGAACCCCTCGTCGTACTTCAACGTCTTCGCGCACCTCACCGATGACGAGGCGATCACGACGGCTCTGGGCTACTGGAACGAGATCAACATGCCGAACCTCGTCGAGAACGTCATGCCGACCAAGCACCGAGCGCGCCTCGTGCTGAACAAGGGTGCGGACCACAGCGTCGAGAGCGTGCTCCTTCGCAAGCTCTGATCGTCGGCGTCGCCGTCGGCGTCGGCGTCCGCGGGGCGCGGGTTCGTTCGGAACCTTCGCAAAATGGGGCGCTTACTCTGTACCTCATGTGTGGAATCGTCGGATACGTGGGCCCGCGGCCCAGCCAGGACATCCTTCTCGCCGGCCTCGCCCGCCTCGAGTACCGCGGCTACGACTCGGCCGGCGTCGCCGTCATCGATGAGGGCGGTTCGCTGGGCATGCGCAAGAAGGCCGGCAAGCTGTCGGCGCTGCGCGACTCGCTCGCCGACGCCGCCCTGCCCGACGGCAGCACCGGCATCGGTCACACCCGCTGGGCGACCCACGGCGGCCCGACCGACGTCAACGCCCACCCGCACCTCGCGGACGACGACCGCCTCGCCCTCATCCACAACGGGATCATCGAGAACTTCGCGACCCTACGCGACGAGCTCGCGGCCGACGGGGTGTCGTTCCGCAGCGAGACAGACACCGAGGTGGCCGCGGCCCTGCTCGGCCGCGAGTACCGCGGCAACGGCGGCGACCTGCAGCTCGCCTTCCGCGCCGTGGTGAACCGCCTCGAGGGCGCGTTCACCCTCCTCGCGATGCACCAGGACCACCCCGGACTCGTCGTCGGCGCTCGGCGCAACTCGCCGCTCGTGATCGGCCTCGGCGAGGGCGAGAACTTCCTCGGCTCCGACGTCGCCGCGTTCGTCGAGCACACCCGCAGGGCACTCGCGATCGGCCAGGACCAGATCGTCTCGATCACGCCGGATGCCGTGACCGTCACCGACTTCGCCGGAACGCCGGTCGAGGCGGAGCCCTTCGACGTATCGTGGGATGCCGCAGCCGCCGAGAAGGGCGGATGGTCGAGCTTCATGGCCAAGGAGGTCGCCGAGCAGCCCGAGGCCGTCGCGAACACCATCCGCGGCCGTATCCAGGGCGATCAGGTGGTCATCCCGGAGCTCGACGGACTCGACGACCTGTTCACGAGCGTCAGCCGCGTGATCATCACCGCATGCGGCACCGCCTCGTACGCCGCACTTGTCGGCAAGTACGCGATCGAGCAGTGGGCGCGCGTGCCGGTCGACGTGGAGCTCGCGCACGAGTTCCGGTACCGCGACCCGGTGATCGGCGACGACACGCTCGTCGTGTCGATCAGCCAGTCGGGCGAGACCATGGACACGCTCATGGCCGTGAAGTACGCGCGCGAGCGGGGCGCCCGCACGCTGTCGGTCTGCAACACCCAGGGCGCGACGATCCCTCGGGAGTCGGACGCGGTGGTCTACACGCACGCCGGTCCCGAGGTGGCCGTCGCCTCGACCAAGGCGTTCTCCGCGCAGATCACCGCTCTGCTGCTGCTCGGGCTGCACATGGGTCGTGTCCGCGGTTCGGTCACCGATGCGTCGGTCGACGTCGCGGAGCTCGCCGCCCTGCCGGAGAAGATCACAAAGGTGCTCGAGACCGAGAACGACCACGTCTCGCAGCTGGCCGGCTGGATGGCCGACACCCGCTCGGTGCTGTTCCTCGGTCGCCACGTCGGCTACCCGATCGCGCTCGAGGGTGCGCTCAAGCTCAAGGAGATCTCCTACATCCACGCCGAGGGCTTCGCCGCCGGCGAGCTCAAGCACGGGCCGATCGCGCTGATCGAGCCGGGGCAGCCCGTGTTCGTGCTCGTGCCGTCGCCGCGGCACTCCGCCCTGGTGCACTCCAAGGTCGTGTCGAACATCCAGGAGATCCGCGCTCGCGGTGCCCGGGTCATCGTGGTGGCCGAAGAGGGCGACGCCGCCGTGCTGCCGTTCGCCGACGAGGTCATCCGCATCCCGCTCGCCGGTCCGATGTTCGAGCCGCTGCTCGCCGTCGTGCCGCTGCAGATCTTCGCGATGGCTCTCGCCACCGCGAAGGGGCTCGACGTCGACCAGCCCCGCAACCTCGCGAAGTCCGTCACGGTCGAGTAGCCCGCAGCGCGCGACCGGCTGACGACCTCTGATCCGGCCGGCTGGACCTGCCCGTCCGGCCGGCCGGCCGCACGGAGAACGTCGGCCAGGCGGGCGGCGCCGCGGCGGCTCGCGACTAGGCTGAACAGGTGATCATCGGGACCGGCATCGACCTCGTCGACATCCCGCGGTTCGAGCGCACTCTCGAGCGCACTCCGCGGCTGCGCGAGCGGCTGTTCGCCCCCGCCGAGCGCCCTCTGCGCCTGCCATCGCTGGCCGCGCGCTACGCCGCGAAGGAGGCGCTGATCAAGACGCTGGGCGGGTCGGACGGGGTGCACTGGATCGAGATCGAGATCGCCTCGGAGGAATCCGGGCGCCCTCACTTCGTGCTCTCCGGTACCACGGCCGAGGTCGTCGCCGAGCGCGGCATCAGCCGTCTGCACCTGACCCTCAGCCACGACGCGGGACTCGCCGCGGCGTTCGTCGTCGCGGAAGGAGACCCCCTGTGAGCGCACCGTTCCGCGAGGCCAGGATCGACCTGGATGCCATCAGCGACAACGTCCGGCACTTCCGCCGCCTCACGGGGGTGCACGTCATCGCGGTCGTCAAGGCCAACGCCTACGGGCACGGTGCGGCGGCCGCCGCCGTCGCCGCCCTCGCCGGCGGGGCGACGCGTCTCGGCGTGGCCGAGATCCCCGAGGCGCTGGAACTGCGGCGCCAGGGCATCACGGCCCCCATCATGGCGTGGCTGCACGCGCCGGGGGAGCGGTTCGAGCACGCGGCCGAGCATGGCATCGAACTCGGCATCTCCTCGTTCGACCAGCTCGAGGCCGCAGCCTCGGCGGCGAGCGTCGACCGTCCGGTCGGCGTGCACCTGAAGTTCGAGACGGGCCTCTCGCGCAACGGTATCGCCCCGGCCGACTGGCGCCGCGTGCTCGCCGAGGCCGCGCGGCTCGAGCGCATCGGGCGACTGCGCATCGTCGGGCTGTTCAGCCACCTCTCCAACACCTCCCCGCAGGACGACCGGGAAGCACTCGCGCGCTTCGAGGAGGGCGTCGCCCTCGCCGCGTCGTTCGGCATCCATCCCGAGATCCGTCACATCGCCGCGACGGCGGCGGCCATCGACCTGCCCGAGATGCGACTCGATGCCGTGCGCGTCGGGGTCGGCATCTACGGGCTCTCGCCCTTCGAGGACCGGTCGTCGGCGGAGCTCGGCCTCCGCCCCGCGATGACGCTGCGCGGCGCGGTCGCGGCCGTCCGACGGGTACCGGCGGGAGCCGGAGTCTCCTACGGCTACGATCACAGGGCCCCGCACGACACGACCCTCGTGCTCGTTCCCCTCGGGTACGCCGACGGGGTGCCGCGGCACGCATCGGGTCGCCTACCGGTGTCGATCAACGGACGCCGCTACACGAACGTCGGCCGCATCGCGATGGACCAGTTCGTCGTCGACGTCGGCGACGCGGCGGTGTCGATCGGCGACGAGGTCGTGCTGTTCGGCGATCCGACCCTGGGGGTGCCGTCGGCTGCGGAGTGGGCGAACGCGGCATCCACCATCAACTACGAGATCGTCACCCGCATCGGCGCGCGCGTGGCGCGGAGGTCGTCGTGAGCATCGATCGGGCGCTCCTCGGACGCCATGACATCGAGACCTCCGACGAGATGGAGCAGCTCGGCCACCGCATCGGCGAGAAGCTCGAGGCCGGTGACCTGCTGATCCTCACCGGCCCACTGGGCGCGGGCAAGACGACGTTCACCCGGGGGCTCGCCGAGGGTCTCGGGGTGCGAGGGCCGGTGCAGAGCCCGACCTTCGTCATCGCGCGCACGCATCCGTCCCTCGCCGGTCGCACGCCGCTCGTGCACGTCGACGCCTACCGGCTCGGCTCGGCCGCGGAGCTGGAGGACCTCGACCTGGACCTCGCCCGCTCCGTCGTCGTCATCGAGTGGGGTCGGGGAATGGCCGAGGAACTCGCGGACGTCTGGTGGGACATCGAGCTCCAGCGGCCGGTCGGCGCTGACGGCGAAGACGATCTCGATCCGTCGGAGCTCGATGCCGACGCCCCGCGACACGTGACGATCACCCGTGCGTCGCGCTCAGGGACCGTCGACGGAGGGGCGACTACCCTGGAGGGGTGATCCTCGCCGTCGACACCTCCCTGGGCACCACCGTCGCCATCGTCGGCGACGACGGCGTCCGCTGCGAGGCGGCGACCGCCGATCCGCTCGGCCACGCCGAGGTCATCGGCGACCTGCTGCACCGCGCGATCGACGACGCGGGCGCCGCTCGGGTCACCCACGTCGTCGCGGGCATGGGGCCAGGGCCCTTCACGGGTCTCCGCATCGGCATCGCCGCCGCGCGCACGTTCGCGCTCGGCCGCGGCATCCCGGTCGTACCCATCCCGAGTCACTTCGCCCCCGCCCTGCGATCGATCGAGACGGATGCCGTGACCGGCCCCTTCGCGATCGTGACCGACGCGCGGCGCCGCGAGGTGGCCGTGACGGTCTTCGACGGGACGGATGCCGACCGCATCCCGCACATCGTCGCCGACACCGTTCTGGTGCGGCGCGTCGAACTCGACTCCGTGCTCGACGGGCTACGCGCGATCGAGGTCGCGACGCTGTCGGCCGCCGACCTCGCCGTGGTCGGGGCGCGGGCTCTGCGCGCCGGACGCGCTCTCGCGGGGGACGAGCCGCTGTACATGCGCCATCCCGATGTCACGATGCCCGGCGCGCCGAAGAAGGTCGGGCTGTGACCCTGCGCGCGGCGACGGCCGACGACCTGGACGCCATCATGGCGATAGAGCACCGCTCGTTCCCGACCGACGCGTGGAGCTCGGAGGCCATGGCGCTCGAGCTGTCGAGTCCGAACGGACGCTATCTGGTCGACGAGCATGAGGGCTCGGTGATCGGGTACGGCGGGGTGCGGGCGCTGCGCGGCTCGGCCGACGCCGACATCCAGACCATCGCGTTCGACGCCGAGCACCGGGGCGCCGGCCGAGGTCGGGCACTGCTGCGGGCTCTGCTCGACGCGGCGGCCGGACGGGGAGCTCGCGAGGTGTTCCTCGAAGTCCGCGCCGACAACCCCCGTGCCGAGGGTCTCTACCGCTCCGAGGGGTTCGAGGAGATCGGCCGGCGTCCCCGCTACTACCAGCCGGACGACGTGGACGCGATCGTGATGCGTCTCGTGCTGCAGCACGCGCGAGGCGCGGCGACGGATGCCGCAGAGGAGGCCACCGCATGACCGAGCCCCTGGTGCTGGGCATCGAGACCAGCTGCGATGAGACCGGGATCGGGATCGTCCGCGGTCGGTCGCTGCTGTCGAACACGATCGCGTCGAGCATGGACGAGCACGCCCGCTACGGCGGCGTCGTGCCGGAGGTCGCCGCGCGGGCGCACCTCGAGGCGCTGCAGCCGTCGATCGATGCGGCCCTCGCCGAGGCCGGGGTCTCGCTGCACGACCTCGACGCCGTCGCTGTGACGAGCGGTCCGGGGCTCGCGGGTGCGCTGATGGTCGGGGTCGGCGCGGCCAAGGGGCTGGCGGTGTCGCTCGACAAGCCGCTGTACGCCGTGAACCACCTCGTCGGGCACATCGCCGCCGACATCCTCACCCCGGAGTCCGAGCCGCTCGAGTACCCGACCGTCGCGCTGCTCGTCTCGGGCGGGCACACCTCGCTCCTGCACGTGCGCGACCTCACGACCGATGTCGAGATGCTGGGCGAGACCATGGACGACGCCGCGGGGGAGGCGTTCGACAAGGTCGCCCGACTCCTGTCGCTCCCGTACCCCGGCGGTCCGGAGATCGACCGGGCGGCCGTGGACGGCGACCCCGACGCGATCCGCTTCCCGCGCGGGCTCTCGCGGGCGTCCGACATGGCGAAGCACCGCTACGACTTCTCGTTCTCCGGGCTGAAGACCGCGGTCGCGCGGTGGGTCGAACGGTGCGAGGCCGAGGGCACCGCGGTTCCCGTCGCGGATGTCGCGGCGAGCTTCCGGGAAGCAGTCGTCGACGTGCTCGTCACGAAGGCCCTCGCGGCCTGCGCCGACCTCGGGGTCCCGCGACTGCTGCTCGGCGGCGGCGTGATCGCCAACCGACGGCTGCGCGAGGTCGCGCTGGCGCGCGCCGAGGCCGCAGGCGTGACGGTGCGCATCCCCCCGCTGTCGCTGTGCACCGACAACGGAGCCATGATCGCAGCGCTCGCCGCGGAGCTGATCTCGTCGGGTCGTCGTCCGTCGACGCTCGCCTTCGGTGCGGACTCGACACTGCCCGTCACCGAGATCCAGGTGGCCGAGCGCGTGCCGGTGCCGTCATGACCGACGCCTCCCTGCCGCCCCGCAGCGGGCCCTCGGACGGGACGTCGGGTGAACGGCCCGTCCCGCGCACGACGGTCGAGGGGCCGAGTGGCGAGGTCGAGCGTCCGGCGGGTTCGGCCCGGCTGCCGGGAGCGCGCCGCGACGGCTACGCGAAGCTGCCCACCGGACCGGTGACCGTGGAACCTGTGGTCGCGACGGGTCCGATCGCCGATGACCCCCGACACGACGACTGGCAGCCGTCGACGGGCACCGCACCTGCCGACGACACCCGCCTCGCGCCGTGGGCGCTCACGGCGGCGATCGTCGCGCTGGGGGCGTCGTTCTTCGTGGGGTGGGGCATCCCGATCGCCGTGGTCGCGGTGATCGCCGCGATCATGTCGCTGCGTCGTCCCGTCGAGAGCCGCGCGATCGCCCGGTGGGCGCTCGTGCTGGGCCTCGCCGCCACGGTCTACAGCCTCGCGTGGCTGGTCTGGGCGGGCATGCAGTTCGAGCGGCTCGGATAGCGGATGCTGCACGCCGACGAGATCGAGGAGCTGCGCGCCCTGCAGGCACGCGCCTACGGTCGCGGCGGCGGGCTCACCGATGCCGACGCCGACCGCCTTCGACATCTCGAGGACACGCGGGCCCCGGTGGCTCAGCCCGAGGCGGAGGCAGCGAGCGAACGGGACGTCGGCCCTGAGCCCCTCATCGACGCGGTGCCGCTGCGCACCACGCCGCCCGACGATCTCCGCACCGAGCCCGACGGGACGGCGCCGCCGCGCGACGCCGTCGCACCGGCATCCGACCGTCCGACGCGCCCCGACACCGTCCGGAGCGCGCTGCGCCGTCGCTGGCCGGTCGTCGCGGCCTCGGTCGCGGCGCTCGTCTGCCTCGGGGTGCTCATCGGCTGGCTCGTGTTCGCCGACGGGGGCCCCGAGCCGATCGCCCTCACGGCGGAGCAGCAGCAGTGGCAGAGCGAACTCGTGGCGACCGGCGTCTACGACCCCGGGTCGCTGCGCGCTCTTCGTGAGGAGGAGGGCGTGGTGATCTGGTTCGCCACGCAGAAGGGCGGCGAGAACTTCTGTCTCGTGCTCGCCGACGGGCAGAGCTCCGCGCCGGTGTGCTCGACGGAGGAACAGGTGCGCGCACAGGGGCTGTACGCGTCGATCACGTCGCCCGGAGAGGGCGAGCTGCAGAACGTCGTGGACGCGCAGATGTACCTCGCCGCCGGCGGCGACCCCGCCGTCATCTCCTACAACTACATCACCTCCTCGCAGTCCAGCGGTGTGCAGTTCGCGTCGCCGGTCGAGGCGGAGATCGCCGTGCGGCTCGGCGACTCCGGATTCGATGAGCGCTCCCTCACGGTGGTCGGGTACGACGGCGAGGTTCCCGTCTGGTTCGCCACGGAGAAGAACACCCAGCGCGCCTGCCTGATCTACGACGGGTCGCAGCCCGATCCGCTTCAGGCGTGCGTGGACGGGCTCTGGAGCGCACCGGAGGGACTCGCGCTGGTGCTGGACCGCGTCGCGGACGACGGATCCACGACCAGATACGAGTACCACCTCGGCATGGGCCGCCAGTACCTCACGATCTCGAAAGGCGCCGACGATGCGTCCGGATGACGAGTCGGAGCGGCGAGCCCTTCTCGCGCGGGCCTACCGCCGCGGAGGCGGGCTGACGGATGCCGATGCGCGGCGACTGGCCGAGCTGGAGTCGCTGCGGAAAGCCGCGCTCGCACCCGAGAGTCCTCGCTCTCAGACGACGCCCGACCCCGAGACCGCCGGCTCCGGCACGCGCGCCTCGGAACCGAGCGCCTCAGACACCGGCGAATCCGAGACGCCCGGCTCCGGCACGCGCGCCCCCGAGACGACATCTGCCGCGCGCGACACCCGGGACTCCGCGGGCGACATCCCCAGTCCCTCCTCGAACCGCCCCGAGGAGTCGCGCGGAACGGATGCCCCCGTGCTCTCGGGTCTCGGCGCGGCTGTGCGCTCCCATGCGAAGGCGGCGGTCGCGGCATCCGCTGCACTGCTTCTCATCGGGGTGGCCGCAGGGTGGGCCCTGTTCGGTGCCAGGGGTGCGGAGTCGGCGCTCACCGCGGGACAGCAGGAGCGACGCCTCGAGCTGCAGGCCGAGGGGAAGTACGACGACGGCTCCGTACGCCTCGTCACCGAGGACGACGATGCGGTCGTCTGGTACGCGACCCGCGACGGCGCCGACGAGACGTGCGTGGTCCTCGACGTCGGAGAGGCCTCTGCGGAGCAGTGCCGGCCGACCGACGGCGTCGACGACATGGCGCTGAGCGTGTCGCTGTCGGTACCCGTCGACGATCCCGACGATCCCGCGGACGCGTACGGCGCGTCGGTGTCGGCGGTGCTCGCCCGTGCCACCACGGGCGAGCCGCTGGCGTGGGTGCAGCGGTGGCGGCCGCAGGACTCGATGCTCGACCAGTTCGACGGCCAGGACCGCGAGCGTGCGGAAGAGCTCGTCGACCAGGGGTACCTCCCCGGCCTGTCGGTCGTGGGGTACTTCCACGACCGGCCGGTCTGGATCGCCGAGAAGCCCGCCGACGGCACGCAGAGCGGCGGGATGCTGCGCTGCATGATCGTCGACGCCGCTGATGAGGCCGGCGCGTGTCAGGCGTCGCAGGACAGCGCCGCCGACATCCGGGTGCTGAGCGTCGAGACGGCCGCCGACGGCACCACCGAGACGTGGTCGCTGCACGTGCGGTTCACGAACTGGATGAATCCGTATCTGACCATCGAGCAGGGGGTGCCCGCCGACGCGGAGGGCGTGTCGATCGAGCTCGGCGGCGAGTACGGGGATCCGATCCTCGTCGAGATCCCCGCGGAGGGGGACGGCTGACTACTCCGCAAGGGGTACGCGGTCGGCGAGGATCGCGCGGCGGTGGTCGCCGATGCGCGTGAGGATCAGCGTCGCCGAGGCGTCTCCGCGCAGCGTGAGCTTCTTGCGGAAGGCGGCCGGGTCGACGTCCATGCCGCGCTTCTTGATCTCGACGGTGCCGATGCCGTGCGCGCGGAGGACGGCGCTGATCGCCTTGGGATTCGCGGGCATCGTCTCGCGCACCCGGAACGACTGCACGAACGGGCTGGTCAGGGCGGCGTCGGAGGTCAGGTAGGCGATGCGCTGATCGAGCATCCCGGCCTCGAGGCTCCGCGCGACGTCGCCGATCAGGCGGGCGCGGATGACGGCGCCGTCCGGCTCGTGCAGGAACGCGCCGAGCTCGCGTTCGGGGGCGTCCTCGGCATCCGCTCCGGCGGTCAGCTCGCGCGAGCGCTCGCCGCGGATGACGAGCGCGGCGCGGCGCACGCTCTCGCGAGCGAGGGCGCCGGTCCAGAGCACGAGCTCCACCACGCTGCCGTCGGCGCTGACCCACTGCGCCTCGGCGTCGGCGGGCAGCGCGTCGCGGTCGTGGCCGGGGCCGAGCTTGATGCCGGTGGGGCGCTCGGCCGCGACCGCGAACGCCCAGTCGAGCGAGGGCGAGTAGTCGTCGGCGGTCACCCGCCTGGTCTCGCTGTGGCCGGAGGTGCGCCGGGCGGGATCCATCCAGACGGCGAGTCCGTCGGCCGCCTGCGGCAGGTTCGCCTCCGCTGTTCCGTGCTGCACGCGCGCGGACTCGCCGAAGGGGGCGAGATTGTAGGCGGCGATCGCGGCGGTGACCTCGTCGGCGTCCACGGCCTGGACGTCGAGGCCCGCGCCGGCGAACGCGAGCGCGTCGCCGCCGATGCCGCAGCCGAGGTCGGCCACGGACGTCATCGCCGCGCGACGCAGTCGCTGCGCGTGCCGCGCGGCGACGCCGAGGCGCGTCGCCTGCTCCAGCCCGGCGCGCGTGAACAGCATCCGGTCGGCGAAGTCGCCGAACTTGGCGTGCGCCTTGGCGCGCAGCCGCGCCTGGCCGACGACGGCCGAGACGAGATCGGGGGAGTGGCCGGCCGCCCGCAGGCGCGAGACCGTCCGCGCGACGTCGGCCGCCTGGTCGACGTCGCCCAGATCGTCGAGGAGCCCGAGCCCTTCCGGGGTGAGCAGTGCACGCAACTCCGACATCTCCACGCCCTCAGCTTAGGCGGGCGACCGACACGGGCAGGCGGCCGTCGCTGGCACTCGCATTGCATGAGTGCCAGCCGACCGCCTACACTTGCAGTTAGCACTCTCGGGTTGAGAGTGCGAACAAGTCTTTCGTGTCAGCGTCAAGAAAGAAGAGGTAGACCGTGTCGGTTTCCATCAAGCCGCTCGAGGACCGCATCGTCATCAAGCAGGTCGAGGCCGAGCAGACCACCGCGAGTGGCCTGGTCATCCCCGACACCGCCAAGGAGAAGCCCCAGGAGGGCGAGGTCGTGGCGGTCGGCCCCGGCCGCATCGACGACAACGGCAACCGCGTTCCGCTCGACGTCGCCGTCGGCGACCGCGTGCTCTACAGCAAGTACGGCGGCACCGAGGTGAAGTTCGGCGCAGACGAGTTCCTCGTCCTGTCGGCTCGCGACGTCCTCGCGGTCGTCGTCCGCTGAGACAGCGTCTCTCGGAAGGGCCCGGATGCATCATGCATCCGGGCTCTTCCTGCATTCGGCCACAGCGCGTCCGAATCCTGCCATTCTCGTAGGGCGGTCGAGCACCGAGCAGGCGGCCCGCTCGGCCGGGACTAGGGTTGTGCGGTGACCTCGACGACCACCGCCCCGCGATCCAGCCAGACGGCGGGGATCGCGTTCGCAGGCGGCGCGTATCTCCTCTGGGGAGTGCTGCCGCTGTACTTCCTGCTGCTGGCACCGACCGGTCCGTGGGAGGTCGTCGCCTGGCGGGTACTGCTGTCGCTCGTCTTCTGCGTGATCCTGCTGACGGTGACGCGCGGGTGGCAGGCGTTCGGAGTGATCCTGCGTCAGCCTCGACTGCTCGGCTGGACGGCGCTCGCCGGACTCCTGATCTACGTCAACTGGCAGGTGTTCCTCATCGGCACGCTGTCTGACAATGTCATCGAGACGAGCCTCGGCTACTTCATCAACCCGATCACGACGGTCCTGCTCGGGGTGTTCGTGCTGAAGGAGCGCATCCGACGCCTGCAGTGGACCGCGATCGGCATCGCGGCGGTCGCGGTCGTCGCGATCATCGTCTTGTACGGCCACTTCCCCTGGATCGCGCTCTCGCTCACCGCCTCCTTCGGGCTGTACGGCCTCATCAAGAAGAAGATCGGGCCGGCCGTGGATGCCGTGAGCGGCCTCACCCTCGAGTCTTTCTGGCTGATCCCGATCGCCGTCGTGCAGCTCGTCGTCGTCGCGACGACGCCGGAGGGGCTCTCCTTCGGCCAGAACGGAGCCTGGCACGCCGTCCTTCTCGCGTTCGCCGGAGTCGCGACCGCCGTGCCGCTGTTGCTGTTCGCCGCGGGAGCTCGGCGCATCGACCTCGCGGTGATCGGCATGATCCAGTTCATCACCCCGGTGATGCAGTTCCTCATCGGCGCCGTCGTGCTGGGCGAGCCGATGCCCATCGAACGCTGGATCGGATTCGTGCTCGTCTGGGTCGCGATCACGGTGTTCGTGATCGACCTGCTGCTGGCCGCACGGCGCGGACGCCGCACGGCCGTCGGGCCGGTCCGAGACCGCCAGACCGGCCCCGCTGTCCGCCGCGGAAGCGCGCGAGCGGATCGTTAACGCACCGAAACACTACCGACCCCTCCCGGAAGCGTTCTGCACCTAATGTGTAGATCATCCGACCGTGGTCCACAGTCCACGGCCAGTCACGCAAGGGAGCATCATGACCGTATTCACGCGCTCGCGCAGCGCCAAGATCATCGCAGGGGTCGCGCTCGTCAGCGCCTCGGCGCTGGTCATCTCGGGCTGCAGCAGCTCGCCGTCGGAGGAGTCCTCGGGCGGCGGCGACAAGCCGGCACAGGACCTCACCCTCAAGCTCGGCTCGCTGCTGCCGCAGACCGGATCGCTCGCGTTCCTCGGTCCGCCCATGGAGTCGGGCGTCGGCCTGGCCGTGAAGGAGATCAACGACGCAGACGCCGGCATCACGATCGACCTCACCGCCGAGGACGAGGGCGACACCGACACCAAGGCGTACGAGACCTCGATCACCAAGCTCCAGAGCGCGGGTGTCTCCGCGATCGTCGGCGCCGCGGCCTCGGGCGTCTCGAAGCTCATCCTCGACGGAAACGTCAGCGCCGGCATCCTGCAGATCTCGGCCTCGAACACGTCGCCCGACTTCACCACGTGGGACGACGACGGCCTCTACTTCCGCACCGCCCCGAGTGACCTGCTCCAGGGTGAGGTCCTCGGCAACCTGATCGCCGAGGACGGTGCGAAGTCGCTGGGCATCATCTACCAGAACGACGCGTACGGCACCGGCCTCGACGCCGCGATCAAGGAGACGTTCGAGGGCACAGGTGGCGAGGTCGTCGCCGAGGCGTCCTTCAACGTCGGCGACGCGCAGTTCGACGCGCAGGTCGAGACGATCAAGGCCCAGAACCCCGACGCCGTCGCGATCGTGTCGTTCGACCAGTTCAAGACGATCGCGCCGCTGCTGGTGAACGCCGGAATCTCCGCCGACAAGTTCTACATGGTCGACGGCAACCTCTCCGACTACGGCGACGAGATCCCGGTCTCGCTCGAGGGCGCTCAGGGCACCAAGGCCGGTCCCGCACTCGAGGACGACTTCACCGACCGCCTCCAGACGTACTGGACCGGTGAGGGCAACTCCGAGGTGAAGGACTTCACCTACGCGGCAGAGGCCTACGACGCCGTCGTGCTCGTGGCTCTCGCCTCGCTCGCGGCCGGTTCCACCGAGGGCGCGGACATCGCGGCCAAGATGCAGGAGATCTCGGGCGGCTCTGGCGACGGTGAGAAGTGCACCACGTTCGCGGACTGCGCCAAGATCATCAACGACGGCGGCACGGCCGACTACGACGGCTACTCCGGCGAGGTCACGTTCGACGAGAACGGCGACCCGCAGGGCGCCACGATCGGCATCTACAAGTACAACGCCGAGAACACCATCGAGCGCACCAACTGATCACGCCAGCGCCCGCTGACTGATCGCGCGAAGGCCCCGGATGAAGCATCCGGGGCCTTCGTCATGCGTGTCGTGGGGTGGGGCGGCGTTTCGCTCCGCTCGCTCGCTCGACGACCAGGGAACGGGACGCGCACGCACGAGAGAGGGGCGGATGCCGCAACATCCGCCCCTCTCGTCTCTGAGCCGTCAGGCGGCGTCCGTGCCCAGGGTGCCGAGGTACAGGCCGATCACCTTCGGGTCGTTCAGCAGGTCGCGTCCGGTGCCCTCGTACGCGTCGCGGCCCTGGTCGAGCACGTAGCCGCGGTCGCAGATCTGCAGGCAGCGGCGGGCGTTCTGCTCGACCATGATGGTCGTGACGCCTGCCTTGTTGATGTCGGAGACGCGGATGAACGCGTCGTCCTGACGTACGGGGGAGAGGCCGGCCGACGGCTCGTCGAGCAGCAGCACCGACGGGTCCATCATGAGCGCGCGTGACATCGCGACCATCTGGCGCTCACCGCCGGACAGCGATCCGGCTCGCTGCTTGAGGCGCTTGCCGAGTTCGGCGAAGATGCCCGTGACGAACTCCAGCCGCTCGGTGTAGGCCTTGGGGTTCTGGTAGAGCCCCATCTGCAGGTTCTCCTCGATCGACAGCGAGGGGAAGACGTTGTTCGTCTGCGGTACGAACGCCACACCGCGTCTGACGAGCTTGTCGGCCTTGAGGCCGACGATGCTCTCGCCCTTCACGGTGATGTCGCCGTCTCGCACGTTCACGAGCCCGAAGATCGCCTTGAGCAGCGTCGACTTCCCGGCGCCGTTCGGCCCGATGATGCCGATCAGCTCCCCCTGCCTGGCGACGAGGTTCGCGCCGTTGAGGATGTTCACGCCGGGCAGGTAGCCCGCGTGCACGTCCTTCAGCTCGACGACCACGTCATCGTGCGCCGGGGCCTTCCCGTTCACGGATGCCGCATCGCTCATGCGCGTCCCTCCTCTGCCTCTTCGGCGGCCAGTTCCGCATCGGCCTCCGCCTCGATCTGTTCCCGCAGCTTCACGGCGGCGGTGTCGGCCAGTACCGGGATGCGGCCGGTCACGGCGCCGAGATCGACGTCCTGATGCGCACCGAGGTACGCGTCGACGACAGCCGGATCCTCCATGACCTCCTCGGGCGGCCCCTCGGCGACGACGCGTCCCTCCGCCATCACGACCACCCAGTCGGCGATGTGCCGCACCATGTGCATGTCGTGCTCGACGAACAGCACGGTCATGCCCTGTTCCTTGAGGTCGAGGATGTGATCGAGCAGCGACTGCGTGAGCGCCGGGTTCACGCCGGCCATCGGCTCGTCGAGCATCACCAGCGTCGGGTCGCTCATGAGCGCCCTGGCCATCTCGAGGAGCTTGCGCTGACCGCCCGAGAGCGCTGCCGCGAAGTCCTTCTCCTTGGCGTCGAGCTTGAAGCGCGTGAGCAGCTCGCGCGCCTTGAGCTCGATCTCCTGGTCCTGCTTGCGCCACAGGAACGGGAAGAGGCTCGACCAGAAGCCCTCGCCGCGCTGGCCCGGGGCGCCGAGCTTCATGTTCTCGAGCACCGTGAGCAGCGACAGCGACTTCGTGAGCTGGAACGTGCGCACCTGGCCCATGCGGGCGACCTTGAACGACGGCACGCCGGACAGGTTCTTGCCGTCGAACGACCACGATCCGCTGTTGGGCTTGTCGAACCCGCAGAGCAGGTTGAACAGCGTCGTCTTGCCGGCGCCGTTCGGGCCGATCAGCGCGGTGATGGCTCCGCGCGGGACCTCCAGGTGATCGACGTCGACCGCGGTGAGGCCGCCGAAGCGGCGCTGCACGGCATCCACCACGAGGATGGGGTCGACCTTGGCGACGCCGGGGGCGGCCGGGCCCTTGGTGAGGCCGGTCGTCTTCGGACGTCGGACGCTTCCCGTCGCGGGGGCCGATTCGGCGCCGGCGTCGGGGGTCAGTTCATTTGACAAAGGTCATCTCCCTCTTGTCTCCGAGGATGCCCTGCGGGCGGAAGATCACGAGCAGCATGAGGGCGATGCCGACGAAGATGAACACCAGCGTCGACGCCTGGCTGTCGGACATGGGCAGGAGGTCCGCCTTGGCCATGGCCGGGAGCAGGTTCGCGAGGAAGGCGAACACGACCCAGAACAGGATGGCGCCCAGCGTCGGCCCGAAGACCGTCGCGGCACCGCCGAGCAGGAGCACCGTCCACAGGAAGAAGGTGAGCGAGGTCGTGTAGCTGCCCGGCACCACGGCGGAGGGGAGGACGAACACGATGCCGCCCGCCGCGCCGATGATGCCGCCGACCACCAGGGCCTGCATCTTGTAGGCGAACACGTTCTTGCCGAGCGACCGCACGGCGTCCTCGTCCTCGCGGATGCCCTTGAGCACGCGGCCCCATGGGCTGCGCATGAGCGCCCAGACGACGAGCACGGCGAGAGCCAGCACGATCACGCCGAACACGCGGTTCCACAGGTCGTTCGCCGTGTAGGTCCACGGTCCGAAGCCGTACGTTCCGGTGGGGAAGGGGTTCGCGTCGCGGAACCCGCCGTTGTATTGGGCGAGGCCGTCGGCCGAGTTGGTGAACTCGTCGAACAGCTGCGTCGTGAACAGCAGACGCACGATCTCACCCGCCGCGATGGTCGCGATGGCGAGGTAGTCGGCTCTCAGTCGCAGCGTCGGGATGCCGAGGAGCACCGCGAACAGCGCTCCGCCGCCGAGCCCGATGAGCATTCCGACCCACCACGGGAGGCCGAAGGAGAGCACGGAGATCGCGTAGCCGTAGCCGCCGACCGCCATGAACGCCGCCATGCCGAAGTTCAGCAGACCGGCGTAGCCGAAGTGCACCGCGAGGCCGGTCGCCGCGAGCGCGTATGCGATCGTGACCGGGCTGAACAGGTAGACAGCGGTGTTGGAGAAGATGCTTCCGAAGTCCATCGTCAACCCAACCTTTCCTTGCGTCCGAGCAGACCCTGCGGCCTCACCAGGAGGATGACGATGAGGACGACCAGCGCGCTGGCGTACTTGAGGTCCGACGGGATCCACAGGGTCGAGACCTCGACCGCGATCCCGACGATGAGCGATCCGACGAGGGCGCCGAAGGCGGTGCCGAGACCGCCGAGTGTGATGGCGGCGAAGATGAGCAGCAGCATCTGCATGCCCATGTCCCACTTCACGCCGGGGCGGAAGTACGCCCAGAGGATGCCGGAGATCGCCGCGAGCACGCCCGCGAGGATCCACACGATGCGGATCACGCGGTCGACGTCGATTCCGGATGCCGCGGCGAGCTGCGGGTTGTCTGAGATGGCGCGAGTGGCCTTGCCGATGCGGGTGCGGGTGAGGAACCACGCGACCCCGAGGATCACCACGATGCTCACCGACATGGCGATCATGTCGATGTACGACAGCGAGATCGGCCCGAACTGGATCGGCGTGGGGCTCGCACCGGGCAGCTGCCGCGTGCCGCCGCCGATGAAGTACTGGAAGACGTAGCGGAGGGCGAGCGAGAGTCCGATGCTGACGATCATGAGCTGCACGACGCCGAGTCCGCGTCGTCGCAGCGGACGCCACAGCCCGGCATCCATCGCCCAGCCGAAGAGACCTCCTCCGATCACCGCCGCCGCGATGCCGAGCCACAGCGGCAGGTGCCAGAAGCTCGTGGTGACCAGGGCGACCAGGCCGCCCCACGTGACCATCTCGGCGTGCGCGAAGTTCGACAGGCGGGTGGTGCCGTAGATCAGGGCCGCACCCATTGACGCGAGTGCGAGCAGGAGGCCGAAGTTGAGCCCGCCGACGAGGCGGGAGAGGAGCTGGTCGATGAAGGTGACGGTGACCCGCTGCCCCTCGCCGAGGAAGAGGTTCGTGATCTTCGTGCCGGTGAGGCCGAACTCGACTTCGAACGACGCGGTCGTGCCGGCGATGGGCTGCGTGCCCTCCGGCAGCTGGGCCGCGTCGACGATCACCCCGTCGGGGAGCGTGTCCTCGTCGACCGTGAGCGTGTACTTCTCCTTCTCGGGGACGTACAGGCGCCACTTGCCCTCGGCGTCGGTCTCGGTCTCGCCCTCGAACCCCTTGCCCTCGATCGTCATGACCACGCCCTCGACGGGCTGGTCATCGAACGTGATCACGCCGGCGAAGTAGAAATCGGTGATCTCCTGACCGTCGTCGGTCTCCTCCGCGGAGGCCGAGGCGGGTGGCTGCAGCCACAGGAATGCAAGGGCGAGGAGCGACGCGAGAAGGGGGATGACCCATCGCGTTCCGCTTCGCTTCGCCGAGATCGTCGGACTCACAGAACCTCCCAGTCCAGTACACAGACCAAGACAGGGTGTTCATCGGCCTTGATGTACGACGGTATGAGCGTAATGTGTCGGCTCTGTTTCAACCAAGGCACGATCTGCTCACGGTGAGCACGATCTCATCACGAAGGTGCGCGCCCGATGGCCACCGCGCGGGGGCGAGATCACGTGCGCCGCCGCCGGCACCGGGAATTTCTCCAGCCGTCCGACGCTTAGAATTGGTACCACTCTCGCCAGTCAGCGCCCAGGAGGAGCATCCATGGATCAGCACGACCCCTTCGGATTCGTCGGACTCACTTACGACGATGTGCTGCTCCTCCCGGGGCACACCGACGTCATCCCCAGCGAGGCGGACACCTCGTCGCGGATCACGCGCCGGATCTCGGTCGCCACTCCGCTGCTCTCCAGCGCCATGGACACCGTCACCGAGTCGCGCATGGCCATCGCGATGGCGCGCGAGGGCGGCATCGGCATCCTGCACCGCAACCTCTCGATCGCCGATCAGGCCGCGCACGTCGACCGCGTGAAGCGCAGCGAGTCCGGCATGATCACCGACCCGATCACGACCACCGCCGACGCCACGGTCGAAGAGGTCGACGCGCTGTGCGCCAAGTACCGCATCTCCGGCCTGCCCGTGGTCGACGAGGACGGCCGTCTCGTGGGCATCGTCACCAACCGCGACATGCGCTTCGTCTCGGGCTTCGAGCGCCAGACGACGTTCGTGAAGGATGTCATGACCTCCGAGGGCCTCGTGACGGCCCGCGTCGGCGTCGCGGCGGGCGAGGTCATCGCGCTGTTCGCGAAGCACCGCGTCGAGAAGCTGCCCCTCATCGACGAAGACGGCAAGCTCGCCGGACTCATCACCATCAAGGACTTCGACAAGAGTGAGAAGTACCCGCTCGCCACCAAGGACGACCAGGGTCGTCTGCGCGTCGGCGCGGCCATCGGATTCTTCGGCGACGCGTGGGAGCGCGCCGAAGCTCTGCGCGACGCGGGTGTCGACGTGCTCGTCGTGGACACCGCCAACGGCCAGTCGCAGGGCGTGATCGATCTCGTGAAGCGCCTCAAGGCCGACGAGAGCTTCGCCCACATCGACGTGATCGGCGGCAACGTCGCGACCCGCGAGGGTGCTCAGGCGCTCGTCGACGCGGGCGTGGATGCCGTCAAGGTCGGCGTGGGCCCCGGTTCGATCTGCACCACGCGCGTCGTCGCCGGCGTCGGCGTTCCGCAGGTCACTGCGGTGTACGAGGCGTCGCTGGCGGCCGGCCCCGCCGGAATCCCGGTCATCGCCGACGGCGGCCTGCAGTACTCGGGCGACATCGCGAAGGCCCTCGTCGCCGGCGCCGACGCCGTGATGCTCGGCTCTCTGCTGGCCGGCACCGACGAGTCGCCGGGTGAGATCGTGTTCCAGTCGGGCAAGCAGTTCAAGCAGTACCGCGGCATGGGGTCGCTGGGCGCGATGCAGACCCGCGGCAAGCAGACCTCGTATTCGAAGGACCGCTACTTCCAGGCCGACGTGCCGAGCGACGACAAGCTGATCCCCGAGGGCATCGAGGGCCAGGTGCCCTACCGCGGCCCGGTCTCGGCCGTGGCGTACCAGCTGGTCGGCGGCCTGCGCCAGTCGATGTTCTACGTCGGCGCCCGCACGATCGAGGAGCTCAAGCAGCGCGGACGCTTCGTGCGCATCACCGCCGCCGGACTCAAGGAGTCGCACCCGCACGACGTGCAGATCGTCGTCGAGGCGCCGAACTACAAGCGCTGAGCGGCGCACCTACGACGGTTCAGCGGAAGGGGCGGATGCTGCGGCATCCGCCCCTTCCGCATGTCCGCGGCGCGGCGTACCGTGCCGGTATGTGCCGCAACATCGTCCCGTTGAACAACCTCGAACCGGCCGCCACCGACGACGAGTGCCACGACGCCGCGCTGCAGTTCGTGCGCAAGATCTCGGGGTCGAACGCCCCGTCCCGGGCCAACCGGGAGGTGTTCGACCGTGCGGTCGAGGAGATCGCCCGCGCGACGAGGGAGCTCATCGACGGTCTCGTGACTCCGGCCCCTCCCAAGAACCGCGAACAGGAGGCGGACAAGCGCCGAGCGCGGTCCGCGGAGCGGTACGAGGCGATCCGGGTCTACCAGCAGGAGAAGCGCGCTGCACGAGCGGCATCCTGATCCCTCCGCGAGCGGAGTTCGACGCGGCGACGCGGTAGCGCTCCCACCTCCGCCGTATGCCACTATTTACAAGTACTCGCTCGACTTCCCTCGGGCTTCCGGTGGAGAAGGCCTCCGGTGGCGCATCGCCGGTCCCCGCCGGCAGGGGGACATCCCCATGGAGAGCCGCATATGTCTGACGATGCACCCCGCGTCCTCGTCGTCGATGACGACCCCGACGTCGCCCTGCTGGTCAAGACCGTCCTCGAACGCCGGGCGGGATGCGTCGTGCTCACCGCGGGCGACGGGCTGACCGCCGTCGAGCGCATCGCCGAGTTCGAACCCGACGTGGTCGTCACCGACATCGAGATGCCGGGGCTCGACGGCCTCGAACTCGTCGCGGAGCTGCGTCGCCGTGACCCCGTCGTGCCCGTCGTCGTGATGACCGCCCACGTCTCGGTCGAGTACGCCGTCTCGGCGCTCCGCGCCCAGGCCGACGAGTTCCTCACCAAGCCCCTCGACAACGTGCGGCTCGTGGAGGCTGTCACCCGTCTCGCCGCGGAGGGTCGCGCTCGACGGACCGCCAGCCGTGCGAAGCAGGTCGTGCTCGCGATCGGCGCGCACCCCGACGACGTCGAGATCGGGGTCGGCGGGATCCTCGCCGCGCACTCCCGCGCCGGCGACTCGGTCACGATCCTCACGCTGTCGCGCGGCTCGCGCGGAGGCGACGCCGACAGTCGGCAGCACGAGTCGCTCGCCTCGGCCGATCGGCTCGGCGCCCGTCTGTTCCTCAAGGACCTCATCGACACCGAGATCTCCGGCGGCGGGACGACCGTGCGCCTGATCGAGGAAGTGGTCAACGAGATCCAGCCGACCATCGTCTACACGCACTCCGAGCACGACCGTCACCAGGACCACCGTGCCGTGAGCGAGGCGACGCTCGTCGCGACCCGCAAGGTCGGCACGGTCGCGTGCTACCAGAGCCCGTCCGCCACCATCGACTTCCGCCCGACACGGTTCGTGCGCATCGACGACTACCTCGGCGAGAAGCTGCAGCTGCTCGCGTGCTTCGCCTCGCAGACCGCGACGCGCGACTACCTCGACCCCGGCTTCGTCACCGCGACGGCACGGTACTGGTCGCGTTTCGGCGGGGGAGCGGCCGTCGAGCCGCTCGAAGTCGTGCGCGAGACCGCCGAGTTCATCGGCGCCCACGAGCTCACCAGGCAGGAGGGCTGATGGCCGCCCGCATCCTCGTCACCGGCGCCGGCGGTCCCGCCGGCGTCGCCGTGATCCGCTCGCTGCTCCGCCGTGACGACCTCACGGTGTTCGCCGCCGACATGGACGGCTGGGCCAGCGGCATCTATCTCGTCCCACGGGAGCAGCGACGGCTCGTGCCGCCGGGCCGGGCCGACGACTTCGTCCCGGCGATCGCTCAGATGGTGCGCGACGATCGGCTCGACCTCGTGATCTCCACGGTGGACGTCGAGCTCGTGGCGCTCGCCGGGCGCCGGGCCGAGCTCGCCCCGGCGGTGCTCGCCGCGCCCTCGGAGGACACGCTGCACGCCGCGCTCGACAAGTACGTCCTCGCGGAGCGGTGCGCATCGACCGGACGCAGCCCTCGGACGCTGCTCGCAGGGCCAGAGGCACTGGCCGCAGAGTGGGAGTTCCCGGTGTTCGCCAAACCTCGTCAGGGGGCGGGGAGCCGCGGCATCCGTCTCGTCCCCGACCGCGCGGCGCTCGAAGCGCTGCCGGTCGACGAGGGGCTGATCGTGCAGGAGTTCCTTCCCGGCGAGGAGTACTCGGTCGACGTGATCGCCGATGCCTCGGGCCGCGTGGTGGCCGCTGTACCGCGCACCCGCGCTCGCGTGGACTCGGGTGTCGCCATCGCCGGCCGCACGGTGCACGACGAGGAGCTGGAGCAGACCGCCGCGGCCGTCGCATCGGCGATCGGACTCGTCGGCGTCGCGAACGTGCAGCTGCGGCGCGACCGTTCCGGGCGCGCGATGCTGCTCGAGGTGAACCCGCGGTTCCCCGGTGCCCTGCCGCTCACGATCGCGGCGGGCGTCGACATCCCCTCGCTCGTGGCCGATCTGTTCCTCGGCGTCGACATCCCGGCATCCGTGCCGTTCCGCGAACTCGCCTCGGTGCGCTTCCTCGAAGACATCATCGTCGAGGCCGACGAGGTGCTCGTCTCCGAGCACGCCGGTCATCAGGACGAACTGTGAGCCACGACCTGCTGCGCGGCGACCACCACGTGCACTCCACGTTCTCCGACGACGCCGTGTCGACCCTCGAGGAGAACGTCGCGGCGGGTGCCGAACGGGGGCTCACGACGCTCCGGCTCGTCGACCACGTGCGCAGGGACACCGCCTGGGTCCCCGAGTACCTCGCGGCCGTGCGAGGGCTGCAGGTGCCGGACGGGCTCACAGTGCTCACCGGCGTGGAGGCGAAGATCCTCGACGTCTCGGGCGAGCTCGACATCCCCGTGCTCCCGCCAGGGATCGACCGCATCCTCATCGCCGACCACCAGTTCCCGGGAGACGACGGCCCGCTCGGACCGACCGCGGTGCGCGAGCGGATCGCCGCCGGATGGGCGACGGACGACGTCCTCGACCAGCTGGTGACCGCGCTGAACGCCTCGATGACGCGGTACCCGGGCAATCAGCTCGCGCACTGCTTCTCGATCCTGCCGAAGATCGGTCTGGTCGAGGACGACCTCGGCCCCGAGCGGATCGCCAGCTGGGCCCGCACCGCAGCCGAGACGGACACGCTCGTGGAGGTCAACGAGAAGTGGGGCTGCCCGGGCGGCGCGCTGCTCGATGCGCTACGGGATGCCGGAGCCGTCGTCGTCGCATCGACCGACAGCCACGAGGCCTCGGACGTCGGTCGCTACGACCGCGTCGTCGCCCTCCTCGACGGTCGGAGCCTCTGATGCCCGCCCTCACCGGTGCCGAGACCGCGCTGGTCGTCGTGCTCATCCTGTGCGTCCTGGTCGGGACGCTGCCCGTGATCAACACGGGGCTGCAGTTCCTGCTGCTGCCCGTGCACGCGTTCCGCAACCACTACGGCAAGGCCGCCCCGCACCATCCGCGCATCGCCGTCCTGATCCCCGCGTGGAACGAGGCGCTCGTGCTCGGCCCCGCGATCGAGAGGCTCCTGCAGCTCGAATACCCCGCCGACCGCCTCCGGGTCTTCGTGATCGACGACGCCTCGACCGACGACACCCCCGCGGTCGTGGCGGCCAAGATCGAGGCCCACCCCGGACGTGTGGTGCACCTGCGGCGCGAGCAGGGCGGGCAGGGCAAGGCGCACACGCTCAACCACGGGCTCGATGTCGTGCTCGCGGACGAGTGGACCGAGGCCGTGCTCATCATGGACGCCGACGTGATCTTCGCACGCGACTCGCTGCGCAAGCTCAGCCGCCACCTCGCCGACGAGAAGGTCGGCGCGGTCACCGCGTACATCGCCGAGGGCAGTCGCGACCGCAACTACCTCACCCGGTTCATCGCGATCGAGTACGTCATCGGGCAGCTGTCGGCACGCCGCACGCAGAACGTCGGGGGCGCGATCGCGTGCCTCGCCGGGGGAGCGCAGCTGCACTCTCGGGCGAACCTCGAGGCCATCGGCGGGCGCATCCCCACCGGCACGCTCGCCGAAGACACCATGACGACGTTCGAGGGGCAGCTCAAAGGACGCCGCATGGTGTTCGAGCCGCACGCCGTCGTGCTCGCGGAGGAACCGCGCACGATCGACTCGCTCTGGAAGCAGCGCCTGCGGTGGGCGCGAGGGAACGTGCAGCTCACGTCGATCTACAAGAGGCTCTGGTTCCGTCCCAGCGATCAGCACAACCTCGGCAGCTTCGCGTTCGGCCTCGCCTGGTTCACGATCCTGCTCCTGCCGGCCTTCATGATCCTCGCAGCGGCCGGGATGCTCGCCCTGCTGCTCCTGCACAGCGACATCGCGGAGTTCGTGTTCCGCTTCATGTGGATCTCCGCCGCGTGCATCTACCTGTTCTCGATGCTCTTCGCCGTGCAGCTCGATCCGCGGATCGGCCGCCAGTCGTGGCGCGAGGCGCTCATGTTCCCCGGGCTCGGGGCCCTGCTCCTCATGGCGATCGCCCTGTTCCCGCGCCTCTTCGAGGACGGGCTCGCCGCCCTCGGACTGCCGCTGAACGACGAGACGCGCATCCTCTGGGCGATCGGCTTCTATCTGTGGGGGCCGATCTCGATGCTCGGGATCTGGCTCGCCCGCGTGGTCGAGAAGCTTCCCGGCGGACGCTTCTTCGCCGGCCTCCTGCTCTACGTCTGCGGGTACGGCTCCCTGCTGTGCGCCATCACCGTGGACTCCTACATCAAGGAGTGGCGTCGCGCCGACGCCGCCTGGATCAAGACCGAGAAGGTCGGACGGGTCGAGTCATGAGCGAAGCACTGCCGCGCGCGGACGAGGAACAGGAGATCGCGACGGATGCCCGGCGCGAGCGACGCCTCGTCTGGCAGGCGCTCCTCTCGCTGGCCGTCGTCGTGGTCGTCGTGATCGTGCGAGAGCTGCTCCTGTGATGAGCGGGCGGCCGCTCGCGCTCGTGGTCGAGGACAGCGCCGACCAGACGGAACTCCTGCGCCGCCACCTCGACCGGGAGGGATTCGACGTCTTCGCCGCGGCGGATGCCGAGAGCGCGATCAGCGCGTTCGACGGCATCTCGCCCGTCGTCGCCGTCGTCGATCTGCTCCTTCCCGGCATCACGGGCACCGAGTGCGCGCGACTCGTGCGCACGCGGTTCCCCGACTGCTTCCTCATCGTGAGCTCGGTGCTCGACGCGACGGACTACCCGGAGGCGGATGCTGCGCTGCCGAAGCCGATCGTCGGAGCCGATCTGCGCGGCATCCTCCGCGGGATCGCGCGGTGAACGCGACGCCTCTCCGCCGCGCGGAGAACAGCTGGTACGGCATCTTCGACAACCCGAGCCCCCTGATCAAGCAGGCGCCCACGGCGATCGCGGCCGCGCTCGCCGCCCTGTTCACGTGGCTCTACCCCGAGCTTCCGTTCTCCGACTTCCACGCCGCCCTCGCCGGGCTGCTGCTCGTGCTGTTCGCGACCGTGCACGCCGGCATCCTCAGCGTCCGCCGCGTCTACGACGGCTGGATCGTGCTCGTCATCCCGATGATCGACATCATCGGACTCGGCCTGTTCCGTGCGGGCACGGGCGGGCCGACCTCTGTGTTCACCTCCCTCGTGCTGCTGCCGGTGGTCTGGATCGCCGCGGCCCCGGGCATCCGCTACGTCTTCGCGGTGGGTGCGCTGACCTCCTTCGCCCTGCTCATGCCGTACATCACGGAGCCGCCCGGCAGCTCGGTCGAGTGGCTGCGCGGCGTCGTCGGGCCGCTCGTCTTCTCCGCGCTCGCCGCCGTCGTGAACGAGCTCTCCCGCCAGCAGCGCCTCCGGGTGCGGCAGGCGGAGCTGCTCGTCGCCGAACGCACGTCGGCCCTCAGCGAGAACGTGGTGGTGCTCGAGAGGCTGCAGGAGAAGGAGCGGGAGTACCGACAGCTGCTCGACTCGTTCCAGAGTCTCTGGGCGTCGATCACGGTGCAGGCGGTCGTCGCGGTCGACTTGACCGGACGCATCACCGAGTGGAATCCCGGAGCGGTGCGGCTGCTGGGCCTGTCGGTGCAGGAAGCGCAGGACGACGTGCGGATCGACCGCTTCTTCACGGTGTCTGCGCTGACCCAACTGGTCGGTGACGCCCCGTGCGCGGCCGCGGGGGCCGACCTCCCGTCGGGCATCAAAGCACTGTTCGCGCGAGCCGAAGCCGAGCGCAGCATCGAGGGCGACATCGACGTCACGACGGCGGGCGGCACGGTGGTGCCCGCCCGCGTCACCGTCAGCCCGCGTCGGGACGCCACGGGCGAGACCCAGGGGTATCTGCTCGTGATGACCGACGAGACGCGTGCCGTCGAGGTCGCGCGCATGAAGGACGAGTTCGTCGGGATGATCTCGCACGAGCTGCGGACACCGTTGAGCGCGATCATCGGGTTCCTCGACCTGCTGCGCAACGATCCCGGGCAGCCGCTCTCCGAGGAGCAGGAGGAGTTCGTCGGCATCATCGAACGCAACGCGCAGCGCCTGCTGACGCTCGTCGGCGACCTGCTCTTCACCGCTCAGGTCGAGTCCGGGCGCTTCCCGTTGGATCGCTCCGAGATCGACCTCACCGAGATCGTGCGCACCGCGGTGACGTCCTCGCGGCCGCACGCCCAGCGCGAGGGTGTCGAGCTCGTGGCGGAGACCCCCTCGACGCCGGTCCGCGTGGTCGCCGACCCCGGCCGCATCGGACAGGCGCTCGACAACCTGCTCTCGAACGCGATCAAGTTCACGCCGTCGGGCGGTCGGGTCACCGCCTCCGTCCGTCCGCGCGAGGGGGGCATCGAGCTCGCCGTCCGCGACACAGGGCTCGGGATCCCCGAAGACGAGCAGGGGATGCTGTTCACCCGGTTCTTCCGCGCATCCACGGCGACGCGCAACGCGGTCCCCGGTGTGGGCCTGGGGCTCACCATCACCCGGGCTATCGTGCTCGCCCACGGCGGGTCGATGGACGTCACGAGCAAGGAGGGCGTCGGTACGGAGTTCCGGATGTACCTGCCGACCTCGCCCCGCACCGAGGCGGTGCAGGTGGTCACGAGCACCGTGTGATCTATCGGGTCGTCGCCGCCTGATATTCTGGTCGGCTCGCCAGGCGGGCGGAAGGACGGCCCGCACCGTGGGATACATCGACATCGCAGGGGTCTCGCTGACCCTGCCCGACGGAAGACCGCTGCTCGACGAGGTGACGTTCCGCGTCGGCTCCGGGTCGACGAGCGCGCTGATCGGGCCCAACGGGGCGGGCAAGACCACGCTGCTGCGGATCATCCGAGGCGATCAGGCGGCGGATGCCGGAGTGGTGACCATCGACGGCGGCCTCGGCGTCATGGACCAGTTCGTGGGCCACGGCGAGGCGGGGGAGACCGTGCACGACCTGCTCGTGCGCGTCGCGCCGGCCCGCATCCGGCACGCAGCGCAGGCGCTCGAGGCGGCCGAGAACGCGCTGATCGAGCGCGACGAGCACGACACGCAGATGGCCTACGCGGCGGCGATCGCCGAGTACGCCGACGCCGGCGGGTACGAGCACGAGACCGTCTGGGATCAGTGCACGGTGGCCGCTCTCGGCGTGCCGTACGACCGGGCGCGCTACCGCGAGCTGACCACGCTCTCGGGCGGAGAGCAGAAGCGGCTCGCGCTGGAAGCGCTGCTGCGCGGCCCGGACGAGGTGCTGCTGCTCGACGAGCCGGACAACTACCTCGACGTGCCGACCAAGCGCTGGCTGGAGGAACAGCTGCGGCAGACGCCGAAGACCGTGCTGCTCGTGTCGCACGACCGCGAGCTGCTCGCCCGAGCCGTCGACCGCCTGGTCACGCTCGAACCGGGTGGGGCCGGCGCGACGGCGTGGGTGCACGGCGGGGGGTTCGCCACCTACCACCAGGCGCGCACCGACCGGATGGATCGCCTCGACGAGCTGCGGCGGCGATGGGACGAGCAGCACGAGAAGCTGCTCGTTCTCGTCGCGACGCTGAAGGTGAAAGCGTCGGCGAACGACGGCTTCGCGTCGCGGTATCAGGCGGCGCAGACGCGTCTCCGCCGGTTCGAGGACGCGGGCCCGCCGCAGGAGCGCCCGCCCGCGCAGGACTTCGACATGCGGCTGCGCGGCTCGCGCACGGGCAAGCGCGCGGTCGTCGCCGACCGGCTCGAGCTGACCGGGCTCATGCAGCCCTTCGACGTCGAGGTCTGGTACGGCGACCGGGTCGCCGTGCTCGGGTCGAACGGCTCGGGGAAGTCGCACTTCCTGCGGCTGCTCGCGCGCGGCGGCAGCGACCCCGACCCGAGTCTCGGACACGTCACCTCGACCGCCGAGCAGCTGTCGGAGGTCGCGCACACCGGAGCGGCGGTCCTCGGCGCGCGCGTCGTGCCCGGCCTGTTCGCGCAGACGCACGCCCACCCCGAGTTCGTCGGGCGCACCCTGCTGGAGATCCTGCACCGCGGCGACGAGCGACGGGCGGGGATGCCGCGGGATGCCGCGAGCTCGGCGCTCGACCGGTACGGCCTCGTGCGGCAGGCGCAGCAGACGTTCGAGTCGCTGTCCGGCGGGCAGCAGGCACGGTTCCAGGTGCTGCTGCTCGAGCTCTCGGGGGCGACGCTGCTGCTGCTCGACGAGCCCACCGACAACCTCGACCTGGAATCGGCCGAGGCGCTGGAAGACGCCCTGACCCGGTTCGAGGGGACGGTGCTGGCCGTGACGCACGACCGGTGGTTCGCGAGATCGTTCGACCGGTTCCTCGTGTTCGGATCCGACGGTCGGGTGTACGAGGCCGACGAGCCGGTGTGGGACGAGCGCCGCGTCGTGCGAGCGCGGTGACGGCCCCGGCACCCCCCCCGCCGTCGGCCGTCGTGCGCGCCGGGTAGTGTGGTGGGGTGACCATGGAGATCGAGCTCGGCCGAGGCAAGCGCGCGCGCCGCGCATACACGTTCGACGACATCGCGGTGGTGCCGTCGCGGCGCACACGCAACCCGGAGGACGTGTCGACCGCGTGGACGATCGACGCGTTCGGCTTCGACATCCCCGTGCTCGGTGCGCCGATGGACTCCGTCGTGAGCCCGCGCACCGCCATCATGCTGGGACAGCTGGGCGGTCTCGGGGTCCTCGACCTCGAGGGGCTCTGGACCCGCTACGAGGACCCCGAGCCGCTGCTCGCCGAGATCGCGGGACTCGCGGGCGACTCCGCGACCGTGCGCATGCAGCAGCTCTACTCGGAGCCGATCAAGCCCGAGCTGATCACCCGCCGCCTGGCCGAGATCCGCGAGGCCGGCGTCACCGTCGCCGGTTCGCTGACACCGCAGCGCACCCAGCAGTTCTACGACACGGTCGCCGCGGCCGGAGTCGATCTGTTCGTCATCCGCGGCACGACCGTGTCGGCCGAGCACGTGTCGAGCGTCGACGAGCCGCTGAACCTGAAGAAGTTCATCTACGATCTCGACGTGCCCGTCATCGTCGGCGGTGCGGCGACGTACACCGCCGCGCTGCACCTCATGCGCACGGGGGCCGCCGGCGTGCTGGTCGGCTTCGGCGGGGGAGCGGCGTCGACGACGCGCGCGACCCTCGGCATCCACGCTCCGATGGCGACGGCCGTCTCCGATGTCGCCGCCGCGCGTCGCGACTACCTCGACGAGTCGGGCGGCCGCTACGTGCACGTGATCGCCGACGGCGGCGTCGGCACGTCGGGCGACATCGTGAAGGCGCTCGCCATGGGAGCGGACGCCGTCATGCTCGGCGTCGCGCTCGCACGAGCCACCGACGCGCCCGGCCACGGTTTCCACTGGGGGCCCGAGGCGCACCACCCGCAGCTTCCGCGCGGTCGCCGCGTCGAGGTCGGCGGCATCGGCACGCTCGAGGAGATCCTCTACGGTCCTGCTCCGGTCGCCGACGGCACCGCGAACCTCATCGGCGCGCTGCGCAAGTCGATGGCGACCACCGGGTACTCCGACCTCAAGGAGTTCCAGCGCGTCGAGGTCGTGCTCGCCCCGTACGAGGCCTGAGGTCCCGCGCATCACCGTGACGTCCCCCGCTCTGTTCCCGCCCACCCTCCGCGAGGTCATGCTCCGCGGGCGCTGGATCGGGATGCTCGTGCTGTGCCTGATCGTCGCCGGCGTGTTCGCGTGGCTCGGCCAGTGGCAGCTCGAGCGGGCGATCGAGACGGATCCGCCGCCCGCGGGAGCGACGGAGAACGTGCGTCCGCTCGCCGAGGTGGTCGAGCCGGGTGGGTACCTCGCGGAGCCGCTCGTCGGTCAGCGCGTCGAGACGTCGGGCTCCTGGGTCGCCGACGACTTCGTGATCGTGTCGAGCCGGTTCAACGACGACGTCTCGGGCTACTGGGTGACCGGCCAGCTGCGCGTCGCGGACAGGACGTCGATCGCGGTGGCGATCGGCTGGAGCGCCGACCGCGATGTCGCTGAGGATGCCGTCGACACCCTGAACGAGGACGCCGACGGCTCGGTCGTCGAGGTCACGGGGCGGATCATCTCCGACGAGGGCCCGTCTGTGCCGCCGGAGGACGACCCCCATCGGATCGACCGCATGTCGCCGGCCGCCCTGCTGAGCGTGTGGCACGACGTCGAGGGGCTCGAGATGTACCGGCCCTATCTGGCGTCGTCGACGGCGTCGGCCGGGCTCACGGACATCGCGTCTCCCGCACCGGCCGAGCAGTCGCCGGTCAACTGGCTCAACGTGTTCTACGCCGCCGAGTGGGCGATCTTCGCGGGCTTCGCCTTCTACCTCTGGTATCGCCTGGCGAAGGATGCGTGGGAGCGCGAGGTCGAGGAGTTCGAGGACTCCGCGGCATCCGAGACCGACTGACGGTCCGCGCATCCGCGCAGGCGCGACCGCGCATCCGAGCGACCGGCACTCCGATATTCCACCTTCGTCAGGGGTGTCCTCCGCCCATTCGGTTAGCGCTCGGTGACCAATGGGAAAACTCCGTTGATGATGTCGGAGGGCCTTCCTAAGCTCGCATCATGTGCGCCGGCTGTGAGGGTGCGCAGTCATGGCTCCACGAGAGCCGTCGCCCGATGAAACCGAGGAGACAACACCGATGATGTCCGCTTCCGACGCCGCGAACCGCGAGGTTCCCGGGTCCGATCGCAGAAGCCGGGGGCGTCTCGGCGTCCTCGCCGCCACCTGCGTCGCAGCTCTGGGCGCCAGCGCCCTCATCGCGACGCCCGCCTCCGCCGACGTCGCGGGGACGGGGGTCGTCATCAACGAGGCGTACCTGTCCGGCGGCAGCGCAGGGGCCGCGTACACGAACAAGTTCGTCGAGCTCTACAACCCGACCGACGCTCCGGTCGCGCTCGACGGGCTCTCGCTGCAGTACCGGTCGGCCACCGGCACGGGCAACGCCAACGGCGTCGCGCCGCTCAGCGGCAGCATCCCCGCCCGGGGGCACTACCTCGTGCAGGGCGGCAGCAACGGCGCGAACGGCGCGGCACTGCCCGCACCCGACGCGACGGGCACCCTCAACCCGAGCGGAAGCGCCGGCACCCTCGCGCTCGTGAAGGGCACGGCGGCCGTCGCCCTCACGCCGGGATCCGTGACCGGTGTCGACGGCGTGATCGACGTGCTCGGCTACGGCACCTCGAACACGTTCGAGACCGCCGCGGCCCCGGCGCCAGCCGGCAACACCGACGTGAAGTCGCTGAACCGCACGAACGGCGCCGACACCGACGACAACAGCGTGGACTTCACGCTCTCGGCCACGATCACCCCGCAGAACTCCGGTGGCACCGATCCAGGCACCGATCCGGAGGACCCCGGCACCGACCCCGCGAAGGTGTCGATCGCCGAGGTGCAGGGCACGACCGACGTGTCGCCCCTGAACGGCCAGACCGTGACGGTCGAGGGCGTCGTGACGGCCGACTACCGCACCGGCGGCTACAAGGGCATCGTCATCCAGACGCAGGGCTCGGGCGGCGAGACCGACGCGACGCCGGGGGCGTCCGACGGAGTCTTCGTCTTCCTGAACGCTCTCGCCCCGACGCTCGCGATCGGCGACCTCGTCTCGGTCACGGGCTCCGTGAGCGAGTACTTCGGCCAGACGCAGATCAACCCGGCATCCCTCGCCGGCATCTCCGTCGTGCAGGCGGGCGTCGGCCTACCGGCCGTCACGCCGCTGCCCGACACCGTGGTCGGCGCCGACCGTGAGCAGTACGAGAGCATGCTCGTCGCGCCCGCCGGCACCTACCGCGTCGCGTCGAGCCACCAGCTCTACAACTTCGGCACGCTGTGGCTGAACGCCGGCGCCGACCTGAACGTGAAGAGCACCGAGCTCGCACGCCCAGGCGCCGACGCCGCGGCCATCGCGGCGGCGAACCGCGCGAACCGCCTGCTGCTCGACGACGGCTGGTCCATCCAGGTCACGAACAACGGCCACCCGAACGACCAGCCCTACTTCACGAAGGACCTCGTGGTGCGCAACGGCGACACCGTCGACTTCCGCGACAACGGCTACGTGCTGTCGTACGGCTTCGACGACTGGCGTCTGCAGCCGGTCGTCCCGATCGACAGCACCTCGCCCGAGGCGGCCAAGGTCGGCTTCGAGGCGACCAACCCGCGCGTCGAGTCGGCGCCGACGGTCGGCGGCGACGTGCAGGTCGCCTCGTTCAACGTCTTCAACTACTTCACGACGCTGAAGAGCCAGAACTCGAACGCGCGCGGTGCGGCGAACGCCGCGCAGTTCGCGATCCAGAAGTCGAAGATCGTCGCGGCCATCAACGGCCTCGACGCCGAGATCGTCTCGCTCATGGAGATCGAGAACTCGATCAAGCTGGGCGGGTCGCTCGACTCCGCACTCGCCGATCTCGTCGACGGACTCAACGACGCCCTCGGCGACGACGTGTGGGACTACGTCCGCACCCCGGCGGCCCTGGACGACGCGGCGACGACCGACTTCATCACGAGCGCCATCATCTACAAGAAGGATGACGTGTCGACCGTCGGCGACAGCCTCACCGTCACCGACGAGACCGTATGGGGCAACGCCCGCGAGCCGATCGCCCAGGCGTTCGACGTCGACGGTCGCACCGTGACCGTCGTCGCGAACCACTTCAAGTCGAAGTCGGCCCCCGAGGGCGGCGGAGCGGAGCCGGCCGACGGCCAGGGCTTCTTCAACGCCGACCGGGTGGCCCAGGCGAACTCTCTCAAGGGCTTCACCGAGACGATCGAGGAGAAGACCGGCAGCAGCGACATCCTGCTGATCGGCGACTTCAACGCCTACGCCAAGGAAGACCCGATCGACGTCTTCACCGGCGCGGGCTGGAGCGACGTCGCACCCGAGAAGGCGCCGGGGCAGCACACGTACTCGTTCGACGGTGAGCTCGGCTCGCTCGACCACGTGCTCGCGTCGCCGTCGCTGGCCGCCTCGATCACGGGCGCGGGTGTCTGGAGCATCAACTCGCCGGAGTGGAGCGATCGCGGCTACGCGTTCGGCGCCACCGAGGCCGGCACCCCGTTCCGGTCGAGCGATCACGACCCGATCATCGTCGGCGTCTCCGCAGAGGTCCCGCCGGTGAGCATCGATGTCGTCACGATGAACGACTTCCACGGCCGCATCGAGGCCGACGGCGCCGCCGCCGGTGCCGCGGTGGTCGCGGGAGCCGTCAAGCAGTTCCGCGAGGCGAACCCGAACACGATCTTCGCCGGAGTCGGCGACCTGATCGGCGCATCGACGTTCACGTCCTTCATCAACGACGACAACCCCACGATCGATGCGCTCAACGCGGCCGGTCTCGACGTCAGCGCGGCGGGCAACCACGAGTTCGACCAGGGCTGGGAGGACCTGCGCGACCGCGTGCAGGACCGCGCGGACTGGGAGTACATCTCGTCGAACGTGTTCCTCACCGAGACGGGTGAGCCCGCTCTCGCGCCGGCCTGGGTCAAGGAGCTCGACGGCGTGCGCGTCGGATTCGTCGGCGCCGTCACGGAAGACCTCGACTCGCTGGTCTCGCCGGAAGGGATCGCCGACCTCGAGGTGCGCAGCATCGTCGACTCGGTGAACGCCGTCGCCGACGACCTGCGTGACGGCGACGAGTCCAACGGTGAGGCGGACGTCGTCATCCTGCTCGTGCACGAGGGCGCGGCCAGCGTCGAGCTGTCGAGCATCACCCCGGAGTCGCCGCTGGGCGAGATCGTCTACGGCGTCGACGGCGACGTGGACGCGATCGTGTCGGCGCACACCCACCTCGCCTACAACCACGTGATCGACGGTCGCCCCGTGATCTCGGCCGGTCAGTACGGCGAGAACCTTGGACTGATGAACATCCAGGTCGACCCGAAGACGAAGGAGCTGCTCTCGATCACCAACGAGATCAAGCCGCTCACCGCCAACGGGCAGCCGCTGTACCCGGCCGTTCCGGAGGTCGCCGAGATCGTCGCCAAGGCGAAGGCCGACGCCGACGTGCTCGGCGCCGTCAAGGTGGGCGACATCACCGCCGACTTCAATCGGGCGCGTCAGGCGAACGGGTCGGAGAACCGCGGTGGCGAGTCGACGATCGGCAACTTCGTCGCCGACGTGCAGAAGTGGTCGACGGGCGCGGACATCGCGCTCATGAACCCGGGCGGGATCCGCGCCAACCTCACGTACGCGTCGTCCAACGCGAACGATCCGGCTGGCAACGTCACGTACCGTGAGGCGGCGACGGTGCAGCCGTTCGCCAACACGCTGGTCACGCTGACGCTCACCGGCACGCAGCTCAAGGGCGTGCTCGAGGAGCAGTGGCAGCCGGCGGGAGCAGCGCGTCCGTTCCTCAAGCTGGGCGTCTCGGAGGGGCTCGTCTACACGTACGACCCGACCGCGGCGCAGGGATCGCGCATCACCTCGATCACGCTGAACGGCACGCCGATCGACCCGTCGGCGAGCTACACGGTCGCCGCGAACTCGTTCCTCGCCGCGGGGGGAGACAACTTCTTCACCTTCCGCGAGGGCACGGGCAAGCGTGACACCGGCAAGGTCGACCTGCAGTCGATGGTCGACTGGTTCGACGCGAACAAGACCGCGACGCCCGACCTCGCGCAGCGCGCGGTCGGTGTCACGGTGAGTGCTCCGGATGCCGACGGCTACACCGCCGGCGACCAGGTCACCGTCGCGCTCTCCTCTCTGGCGTTCAGCGGCGGCGAGGCGGCCCCCGGCGAGGTGACCCTGTCGCTCGGCGGCGCCCAGGTCGCCGCGGGAGCGATCGATCCGACGATCGTCGACACGACCGACGAGGCCGGACGCGCGTCGCTCACGTTCACGGTCCCGTCCGGTGTGTTCGGCGAGCAGCCGCTCACCGTGACGGTTCCGTCGACCGGCACGACCGTGCAGGTGCCGTTCACGATCTCGGGTGAGGAGCCCGAGGAGTTCGCCGGCACGATCACGACCGATTCGAAGGTCGCCGCGGGCAAGAAGCTGCGCATCACCGGTGCGGACTTCGAGCCGGGGGAGACCCTGACGGTCGTGCTCGAGCCGAAGAAGGGCAAGCCGGTCCAGGTCGGCACCGTGCAGGTCACCGCCGACGGGACCTTCTCGACCGCCGTGACGGTGCCGAAGAACACGCAGCCGGGCAAGTACACGGTCGTGGTCTCGCAGGCCGACGGGGACGCAGCGACGGCCACCGTCACCGTGAACCGTGCCGGCGGCATCGGCGGCATCATCGGCGGCATCATCGACTGGATCTGGGACCTCATCACCGGGTGGTTCTGATCACAGCGCGCGCATGACGCAGGCGGGGGCCGTCGGGAGCGATCCCGGCGGCCTCCGTCGTCTATCCGCGTTATCAGGGGGTGAGGAGCTCGACCTCGGCCTGGGCGAGCGCGGTGGCGAACGCCGGGGCGGGCTGCGCGTCGGTCACGACGTAGTCGACGCGGTCGAGCGTGGTGACCTGGGCGAAGAGTCGCCGCCCGAACTTCGAGGAGTCGGCGAGGATCGCGGTACGTTCGGCCCGCTGGATCATCTCGGCCATCATCGTCGCATCGCCCATGTTCGAGGTCGAGAACCCCTCCTCGTCGACCGCGCCGACGGCGATGAGGGCGAGATCGCAGCGGATGTCGACCTCCGGCCCGCCCGGCGTCATCGTGAACGCCACGGGTCCGGTGGTCGCCTGCGTGATCGCCCGCACTGCGCCGCCGAAGACGTAGAGGTCGCGGAACGCGGAGGGGGAGATCTCCGCCGGGATGCGGAGGTTGTTCGTCGCGATCGTCAGGTCGCGGTGGTTCCGCAGCGCCCGGGCGACCGCGAGGGTCGTCGTGCCGGCGTTGAGCATGACCACCGCGCCGTCGTCGATCAGCCCGGCTGCCAGCCGTGCGATCTTCTCCTTCTCCTCCGTCTGCATCCGCAGACGCACGTCGAGCGCACGGTCCTTCAGCTGGCCCTCCGTGCTCACGGCGCCGCCATGGGTGCGGATCACGACGCCCTCGCGGTCGAGCTGATCCAGGTCTCGTCTGATCGTGTCGATCGAGACGCCGAAGTGCTCGGCGAGCCCGCCCACCGTGACCTCGCCTTCGTGCTCGACGTAGGCGGCGAGGTCGGCCTTGCGGCCGGCGGGGAGGCGTCGTTTCGAGGATGCGCGTGCTTCCATGCCCCCATCTCTAGCACATTCGGCAGAAATAGCGGCAGATTTCGGCAGAAAGCCGCACACGCGACTTCGCCTGTATTTCGGGCTATCACGGGACGTGAGGGAAGAACAAGCAGGTACAACCTCGATGGAAACTCTTGCGCAACAGCAAAGCACGGCATAACATTGCTCAAAACCGCATGAACAAGCATTGACGCGCGTGATGCGGCACGATCTCGAAGAGGAGAAGTGATGATCACAGCAGGACGTGGGCGACGCACCCTGAAGCTCGCCGGCGCAGCGACAGCAGCCGTGACCGTTCTCGCCGTTGCGGGATGCTCGACGGGCGGCGGAGACGAGGGCTCCGACGGGGGCGACGTCACGATCGAGTTCGCCCAGTGGTGGGAGCCCGAGCTGCCCGACGGCGAGTTCCGAGCACTCATCGACAGGTTCGAAGACGAGAACCCCGGCATCACGGTCGATCTGGTCAGTGGACCGTACGCCTCCACCAAGGAGCAGCTCTTCGCCGGTGCGGCATCCGGCACCATGCCGGACGTGGTCGGTCTCGACGGCGCATGGGTCAACGACTTCGCGTCCCAGGGCGTGATCGCCGATCTGACGGAGCTCATGAAGGAGAACGACTACGACGACAGCGAACTGGCCAGCCAGATCCAGGTCGACGGCAGCACGTACATGATCCCCGTCGTCAACTTCGTCTACCCGATGTTCACGAACGACACCCTCCTCGCCGACGCCGGTGTCACGGCGCCGCCCACGACGCGCACGGAGTTCGCGGATGCCGCGGCCAAGGTCACCGCTCTCGGCGGCGACGTCTCCGGGTGGGTGCTCCCGCTCTCGCTCGAGGCGCCCAACGGCGTGCAGAACGACGTCATGTCGTGGGTGTGGGCCTCCGGCGGCTCCATGCTGAAGGACGGCCAGCCCGATCTCACGAACGACGACGTCACCTCGGCGATCGACTACATCGGCGGCCTGTGGGACGACGGGGTCATCGCGTCCGGCTCGTTCACCATGAAGGAGCAGGACAAGGTCGAGGAGTTCACCAACGGCCGCGTCGGCATGATGATCGACTCCCTCGCCCACATCAACCTGATCCGCGAGTCGAACCCCGACCTGAAGTTCTCGATCTCCGCGATTCCCGCGGAGGACGGCTACGACGGCGAGCGCGGCATCCCCTACGCATCCTGGGGCATCGGCGTCGCCGAGAACTCCGAGCACAAGGATGCCGCGTTCAAGCTCGTGGAGTTCCTCATGAACGAAGACACGAACTCCGAGCTGTCGACCATGGCGAAGGCGTTCCCCGGCAACTCCGAGTCGGTGCCGGACTTCGTGAACGACGACGAGCTCTTCGCGAAGGCGTTCGAGATCTACCAGGCCGGCTACCCGGCCAACGAGTTCACGGGTCTGCCTGTCGCGGAGGACCTGATGCGTCAGCTCGGCGAGCAGCTGCAGTCGGCCTTCGACGGCCAGCAGTCGATCGACGACGCCTTGAAGAAGGCGCAGGAGTCGTGGCTGAAGGAGTTCTGACCCTCCTCCCGACTCCCGCATGAACGGGGTGCCGCACCGCTGCGGCGGTGCGGCACCCGACCAACCAAGGAGCACCGGTTCCCATGAGCCTGAAACTGTCCGACGACACCGAGGTGATCGTCACCGGCGTCGCCCCGTCGCGGCGCAGGCGGCAGCTGCGCAAGACCACCGAGTCGTACGGCTTCCTCTCGCCGACGATCATCCTGCTGTTCGTCCTCATGATCGTCCCGATCGTGATGGTCATCGGCTACTCGTTCCAGGACAACGTGATCCTGAACAAGTCGCCGGAGTTCGTCGGCATCGCGAACTACGTGGAGATCCTCTCCGACCCCGGGTTCTGGAAGGCCACGGGCAACACGATCCTCTTCACGGTGACGAGCGTCGCCGCGCACCTCGTGCTGGGCCTCGCCTTCGCGATGATGCTCAACAGCCCGCTGCTCGGCCGGTTCTCCCGCTCGATCTTCCGGGCGCTGTACGTGCTTCCGTGGCTGTTCACGGTCGCGGTCATCGCGGTCCTCTGGCGCATGCTCCTCGCGCCCAACGGCGTCGTGAACTTCCTGCTCAACACCGACATCGAGTGGCTGGCCTCCCCGCAGCTCGCGCTCGGCACCATCATCTTCATCAACATCTGGGCCGGGTATCCGTTCTTCATGGTCAGCCTGCTGGCGGGGCTCCAGGGCGTGCCGGCCGACCTGCACGAGGCGGCCCGCGTCGACGGCGCCAATGCCGTGCAGCGCTTCTGGAACGTCACGATCCCGCAGCTGCGTCCGATCATCATCAGCCTCGTGCTGCTCGACCTGATCTGGACCTCGCAGCAGTTCGCCCTGATCTGGATGACGACGGGCGGCGGTCCGATCGACGTCACCGAGGTGCTCAGCACCTTCACCTACAAGCTCGCGTTCGCCAAGTACGACTTCTCGCTCGCCGCCACCTCCGCGGTGCTCGTGCTGCTGATGTCGATGGTGCTCGCCGTCTTCTACGTCCGTCACCAGAAAGCGAGGGACTGATCATGGCTCTCACCGCCGACACCGTGCGCCGGCGCACCAGGTCCCACCTTCTCGCGAAGTCCGGTCTGATCGTCGCGCTGATCCTCGGAGCGGTGTTCGCCGCCGGTCCGGTGCTGTGGATGCTGTCGAGCTCGTTCAAGTCGAACACGCAGATCTTCGAGCTCCCGCCCAGGCTCATCACCGACACGTTCTCGTTCGACGCGTACGTCGCGATCTTCACGAACCCCGAGACCATGCGGTTCTTCCTGAACAGCTACGTCGTCGCCGGCTCCGTCACGATCCTCACGCTGCTCGTGGCGATCCAGGCGGCATATGCCTTCAGCCGCTTCGAGTTCCGCGGCAAGCGCATCCTCAACGTGGTCATCGTCAGCGTGCAGGCCGTTCCTCCGATCACGCTCCTCATCCCGTACTTCGGACTCATGGTGGCGCTCGGGCTGTACAACTCGTACGCGGGCCTGATCCTCACCTACATGGTGTTCACGCTGCCGTACGCGATCATCATGATGACCGGGTACTTCAACACGCTCCCGAAGGAGCTCGACGAGGCGGTCCGCGTCGACGGCGCCGGATCCATGACGGCGCTGTGGCGCATCCTCGTCCCGATCTCGGTTCCCGGCATCGTCTCGGTCGGCATCTACACGTTCATGATCGCGTGGAACGAGTACCTCTTCGCGCTCACGCTCACGCGGTCGATCGACATGCGCACGGTGCCGATCGGCATCCAGCTCCTGATGGGGCAGCACTCCTACGACTGGAACCAGATCATGGCGATGAGCGTGCTCGGGTCGATCCCGGTGCTGATCCTCTTCCTCTTCTTCCAGCGGTACTTCATCAGCGGACTCACGGCCGGGTCCGTCAAGAGCTGATCCCCGCTCGATTGTCCACGACCATCACGAAACAGGAGAAACACAAGTGCTCTACACCGGCAAATCCATCCTCGACGTCGCGAACGCGCACGACTTCGCCATCCCCGCCTTCAACATCAGCGACTGGGCGATGTTCACCGGCGTCATGGACATCAGCGAGGAGAAGGCCGCTCCGGTCATCATCGCGATCCACCCCGACGAGGTGTCGCACATCACGACCGACCTGATCCCCGCGATGCACTCCCGCGCCCACCGGTCGAGCGTGCCGGTGGCGATCCACTGGGACCACGGCGGCAGCTACGAGCAGATCATCCGGGCGATCCACGCCGGCTTCACGTCGGTGATGATCGACGCCTCGCTCGAGCCGTTCGATCGGAACGTGGCGATCACGCGTAAGGTCGCCGAGGCCGCGCACGCCGCCGGCATCCAGGTCGAGGGCGAGCTGGGCACCATCGGCGCGAACGACAGCTACGGCGAGTCGGGGGCGGCGGAGATCATCTACACCAACCCGGATGACGCGGTGCGCTTCGTCGAGGAGACCGGCGTCGACAGCCTCGCGATCGCGATCGGCACCTCGCACGGCCTGTACCCGAGCGATAAGAACCCGGAACTGCGCCACGACCTGCTCGAGCAGATCAAGGCGGCCGTGAAGATCCCGCTCGTGCTGCACGGCGGATCGTCGAACCCGGATGCCGAGCTGCGGCGCGCGGTGGAGCTCGGCGTCAACAAGATCAACATCTCGAGCGACATCAAGGTCTCGTACCACGACCGCATGCGCGAGGTGCTCGGCACCGACCGTCGTCTGCGCGAGCCCAACGCGATCCAGCCGGAGGCGCTCAAGGCCATGAAGGCGACGGCCGCCGAGAAGATCGAGCTCTTCGGCGCCGACGGCAAGGCGTCGCTGTACTGAGCGGCGGACGGGGGAGGATCGGCGTCGTGGACGAAACGGCTTTGCTCATGGGCGACGGGTCCGCCGGAGACGCGGGCGGCACGCTCGTGCTGGGGCTCGGCGGCACCGTCGACTACGAGCTCGCGTGGGATGCCGAGGTGATCGAGCGTCTCGCGCGCGAGCACGGCGTGCGACGCGGCGAGCTCACCACCTCGGCGCCGATCGTCGACGAGCGCTCGCTGCTCGTCACGGTCCTGGCGTTCGTCGCTTCGGGCGCGGGGGCTGAGCGGTTCGTCGCGTCGTCCGAGATCGTCGAGCGCTTCGCCGCCCACTTCGCCTTCGCCGTGACCCTGGGCGGCACGGGGGTGCGGGCCGGCCTCGTGCTGGACGCGCTCGGCATCCCCAGCATCCAGCATCTGGTGAGCATCGACGACACGGTGCGCCGTCTTCTCCCGCCCGCGATCACGTACGTGTCGTCCGCGGCGGAGGACACCCTGGATCCGCATCTGATCGTGCAGTACCCGGCGGGAACCCGCGTGCAGCTCGACGACGCCGTCCTCGTCGCTCCGGCGTCGAACCGTCTCATCTTCGCGAACGATCCGCCGAACCGCACGATGGCGATCGCTCCGGCGCTGGCGGACGAGCTCGCGCGGGCGCGCGTCTTCCTCGTCTCGGGATTCAACACGATGCAGGACCACGGCCTGCTCGAACAGCGGCTCGACGAGGTGAGGACGGCGATGGCATCGCTGCCGGCGGAGGCGCTCGTCTACTACGAGGACGCAGGTTTCTACACGCGTGAGTTCGCCGCCACCGTCCGATCGCGGCTGCTGCCGCTCATCGACGTGTACGGCATGAACGAGGACGAGCTGCAGGAGTATCTGGGACGCGGCGTCGACCTGCTCGACGCCGACGATGTCGCGCGGGCGCTCGCCGACGTGCGGGAGATCGTCCCCGCGGCGGCCTTGGTCGTGCACACCAGGTACTGGGCCATCGCGGTCGGGGAGGCGGCGCACCGTCATCGGTCCGCCCTCGTGAGCGCGGTCGTCGTGGCCGCGACGAGGTACCGGGTCGGCGACGCGCTGACCGCGCGAGACGTCGACGAGACGCGCGGGATGCCGCAGCACAGCGGCGGCGCAGCGGTCGTCGCCTCGGTCGAACAGCGTCTTGCGGGGGCCGTCGGTGTGGCCGCCTTCGACCTCGATGTCGCGACCCCCACCACCATCGGACTCGGCGACACGTTCGTCGGCGGCTTCCTGGCGGGGGTCGTCGCCGATCAGAAGCAGCAGCACGACCACGAGCACGAGCACGAGCACGAGCACGAGCAGACGCAGGAGCAGAAGAGAGCATGATCCCCCGACCGATGGTCCTCCCGTCGAACCGCCCCGCCGAGCGCTTCTATCTCGGGGGAGCGCGCATCAGCGCGTTCCGGGGCGAGAGCGGCAGCGCCCCGCGCGAGCCGGAGGACTGGATCGGATCGACCACCACCGTCAACGGTGAGAGTGAGGTCGGGCTCACGCGTCTGCCGGACGGGCGACTGCTGCGGGATGCCGTCGAGGCCGACCCGGTCGGCTGGCTCGGCGAGGAGCACGTCCGTCGCTGGGAGGCCGACACCCGCCTGCTCGTGAAGCTGCTCGACGCCGGGCAGCGGCTGCCCGTGCACGCGCATCCGCACGACGACTTCGCCGCCTCGCACCTGGGTCGCGTGCACGGCAAGGCCGAGGGCTGGTACATCCTGCAGGGCGGCACGGTGCACGTCGGGCTGCGGCGCGACGTCGGGTCCGCCGAGCTGGCCGACCTCGTGGAGAGGCAGGACGTGGACGCCCTGCTCGCACTCCTGCACGCGGTCGACGTGGTGCCGGGCGACGTCGTCTGGGTGCCGCCGGGCGAGCTGCACGCGATCGGGGAGGGCGTGCTGCTGCTCGAGCTCCAGCAGCCGGAGGATCTGTCGATCCTGCTCGAATGGCAGGGGTTCGCGATCGACGGCCCCGCCCTCGGACACCTCGGACTGGGTTTCGAGGTCGCGCTCGCCGCGGTGAACCGCGGGGCGCGATCCCCGCACGAGGTGCGCACGCTCGTGGGCGCCGCCCCGGCATCCGGATCCGTGTTCCCCTCCGACGCCGATCGCTACTTCCGACTCGAGCGGATGCCGGTCGACGGCGAGGCGGTGATCGACCAGGGGTTCTCGATCGCGGTGGTGGCGAGCGGTGCGCTCACCGTCGGCTCGGACGAGCTCGGCGCGGGGAGCACCCTGGTGGTGCCGCACGTCGCGGGAGCGCTGAGAGTGCAGGGTCGCGGAGAGCTGCTCGTGGCGCGCCCGCCCGCGCCCTGAGCCCGGATCGGACGCCGATCGCCGCCGACTAGACTGGAGCCATGCCCGAACCGAAAGTCGCCAGCTTTCCGGCGATCCGTGGTGCGCTGAAGTTCTACCAGATCGCATCGATCATCACGGGAGTCATGCTGCTCCTGCTGGTCGCCGAGATGGTGCTGAAGTACACGCCGATCCACCTCGAGCTCTTCGCGGGCGGTTCCGGCGGGCCGCTGTGGTTCGCTCAGGTCGTCGAGGGTCCTGAGGGCCTCGAGTCGACCGGTGACGGATTCAACCTCTCGCTCGGCATCCTCGTCGCTCACGGTTGGTTCTACGTCGTCTACCTCTTCGCATGCTTCCGCATGTGGAGCCTGATGCGGTGGCCGTTCCTGCGGTTCATCCTCCTCGCGCTCGGCGGCGTCATCCCGCTGCTCTCGTTCTTCATGGAGGCCGTCGTCGCCCGCGACGTCAAGGCCTACCTCGCCACTCGGGAGGCCGCCGAGGCCTCCGCCCCTGCCACGGAAGGTGCCCGGTGACCGAACAGACCGAGACCCAGCAGCGCCCAGCGCTCGTCGTCGACTTCGGCGCGCAGTACGCGCAGCTGATCGCCCGCCGCGTCCGCGAGGCCGGTGTCTACAGCGAGATCGTGCCGCACACCGCGACCGCCGCCGAGATCGCCGAGAAGAACCCCGTCGCGATCATCCTGTCGGGCGGCCCGTCGTCGGTGTACGAGGAGGGTGCTCCGCGCCTCGACCCCGCGGTGTTCGAGCTCGGCGTCCCGACGCTCGGCATCTGCTACGGCTTCCAGTACATGGCCCAGACGCTCGGGGGCGAGGTCGCGCACACCGGCCTCCGCGAGTACGGCGCCACGGATGCCCTCATCTCGGGTGACGGCGGCACGCTGCTCGGCGGTCAGCCGAACGAGCAGAACGTGTGGATGAGTCACGGCGACCAGGTCGCCACGGCCCCCGAGGGCTTCGAGGTGCTCGCCACCACCGAGGCGACGAAGGTCGCGGCGTTCGCCGACGAGCAGCGCCGCTTCTACGGCGTGCAGTGGCACCCCGAGGTCAAGCACTCCGACCACGGCCAGCGCGTGCTCGAGAACTTCCTGCACAAGGGAGCGGGGCTGGCGTCCGACTGGAACCCCGACAACGTCATCGCCGAGCAGGTCGAGCGCATCCGCGAGCAGGTCGGCGACGCGCGCGTCATCTCCGCCCTGTCGGGCGGCGTCGACTCGGCGGTCTCCACGGCCCTCGTGCACAAGGCGATCGGCGACCAGCTCACTGCGGTGTTCGTCGACCACGGTCTGCTGCGCAAGGGCGAGCGGGAGCAGGTCGAGAAGGACTACGTCGAGTCCACCGGCGTGCGGCTCATCACGGTCGACGCGGCCGACACATTCCTCGGCCACCTCGAGGGTGTGACCGACCCCGAGGAGAAGCGCAAGACCATCGGCCGCGAGTTCATCCGCGCGTTCGAGAAGGTGCAGCTCGACCTGGTCGCCGAGGCCAAGGCCTCGGGCGGCGCCCCGGTGAAGTTCCTCGTGCAGGGCACGCTGTACCCCGACGTGGTCGAGTCGGGCGGCGGCGCCGGCACCGCGAACATCAAGTCGCACCACAACGTGGGCGGTCTGCCCGACGACCTCGACTTCGAGCTCATCGAGCCGCTGCGTGCCCTGTTCAAGGACGAGGTGCGCGCGATCGGCCGCGAGCTCGGCATCCCCGAGGCGATCGTCGGACGCCAGCCCTTCCCCGGGCCCGGTCTCGGCATCCGCATCATCGGCGAGGTCACGAAGGACCGCCTCGAGATCCTGCGCGAAGCGGACGCGATCGCCCGTGAGGAGCTCACGAAGGCCGGGCTCGACCAGGACATCTGGCAGTGCCCCGTCGTGCTGCTCGCCGATGTGCGCTCCGTGGGAGTGCAGGGCGACGGCCGCACCTACGGGCACCCGATCGTGCTGCGTCCCGTCTCCAGCGAGGACGCCATGACCGCGGACTGGACGCGTCTGCCCTACGACGTGCTGTCGAAGATCTCGAACCGGATCACGAACAGCGTCCGCGACGTCAACCGCGTCGTGCTCGACGTGACGTCGAAGCCGCCGGGGACCATCGAGTGGGAGTGACGAAGGAGCTCCCGCTCGTCTGATGAGCGCTGGTGGCACTCGACCGCGCCAGCGGGCGAGTGGGAGTGAGTAGGACGCTCCTCCACCGTCGACGACGAACGGGCACGGGCCATGCGGTCCGTGCCCGTTCTCGTGTCTTCGGGCAGGATGGCCGTATGACGACAGCGCGGACGAAGCTCACGGTGATCGGTGCGGGAAGCGTGGGGGTGAGCGTGGCGTACGCGGCGCTGATCCGGGGGAGCGCGGCGGAGGTCGCGCTGTACGACATCGCCACGGCGAAAGTGGATGCCGAGGTGCTCGACCTCGCGCACGGCACGCAGTTCACCTCCGCGGCCGTGAGCGGAGGGTCGGATCTCTCGGTGGTGGACGGCAGCGACGTGGTCGTGGTGACGGCCGGCGCGAAGCAGCAGCCGGGGCAGACGCGGATGGAGCTCGCGAGCACGAACGCCCGCCTCCTCCAGCGCCTGCTGCCGCAGCTCGTCGAGCGCGCGCCGTCTGCGGTGTTCCTGATCGTCACGAACCCTGCCGACGTCATGACGGTCGTCGCGCAGCGGGTCACCGGTCTCCCGCCGCACCGCGTGTTCGGATCGGGCACGGTGCTCGACACCTCACGGCTGCGGTGGCGGCTCGCGCACCGCGCGCAGGTGAGCACGTCGAGCGTGCACGCCGACATCGTGGGCGAGCACGGCGACACGGAGTTCCCGCTCTGGTCGAACGCGACCATCGGCTCGGTGCCGATTCTCGACTGGCCGGCCGATGAGCCGTTCACCGCCGAGGAGCTCGACCGGATCGCCGTCGAGGTGCGCGACGCGGCGTACACGGTCATCCAGGGCAAGGGCGCGACGAACCTCGCGATCGGTGTGAGCTGCGCGCGCATCGCCGAGGCGGTGCTGCGCGACGAACGGGCCGTGCTGCCTGTCGCGACCGTGCTGGGCGGCGAGTACGGCATCGAGGGCGTCGCCCTGTCGGTGCCGTCCGTCGTGGGCGCAGAGGGGGCGATACCGCTCGGCGAGACGCCGATGGACGAGCGCGAACTCGGGCTGCTGCGGGCCTCCGCCGATGCCATCCGCACGGCTGTCGACGCCCTGATCTGACGGCCGCGGAGAAAGTTCGAGAAAATCCCGGAGCGATGTCGATCCGCGTCGTTCCCGTTCGACGTCTTCAGTGAGAGGGTCGAATCCCGGCCCCACCGAACAGGAGAACATCATGAAGTACATGCTGATCATGCGCGCGACCGACGAGGCCGTCGAGGCGTACAAGGAGATGCCGTTCGAGCAGGTCATCGCGGCCATGGGCGCCTACAACGAGTCCATGATGAAGGCGGGCGTGCTCGCGGCGGGCGAGGGGCTGACGGATGCCGCCGAGGGCTTCGTCGTCGACTTCAGCACCGAGACGCCGCTCGTGACCGACGGCCCCTACGGCGAGACCAAGGAGCTGTTCAACGGCTTCTGGATCCTCGAGGTGTCGAGTCGAGAGGAGGCCGCCGAGTGGGCTCGCCGCGCGCCTCTCGGCAAGGGTTCGTTCCTCGAGGTGCGTCGCGTGACCGACGCCTCCGACTTCCCGGCCGACAACGAGTGGATCGAGAAGGAAGAGGGCTGGCGGCAGGAGCAGGCGCAGCGCGCCGAGCAGTGACATGACCGTCCCCGACGACAGCGAGACGGCGCGCTCGGCCCACGACAGAGACGCGGCAGAGCGCGCCGTCGCCGCGGTGTGGCGCATCGAGTCGGTGAAGATCGTCGCCACGCTCACCCGTCTGGTCGGCGACTTCGGTCTCGCCGAGGACCTCGCCCAGGAGGCCGTGGTGGATGCGCTGCAGCAGTGGCCGCGTGAAGGGGTGCCGCGCAACGGTGCGGCCTGGCTCACGGCGGTCGCGAAGCGCAAGGCGGTCGACGGCTGGCGGCGCCGTGAACGACTCGACGACCGGATCGCGGTCATCGCGCACGACCTCGAGCGCGAGCAGGCGGAGGCGGCGGACGCCCCGCCGTGGGACCCGGATGCCGTCGACGACGACGTGCTGCGGCTGATCTTCATCTCGTGCCACCCCGTACTGTCGCGGGAGGCGCAGGTGGCCCTCACCCTGCGCGTCGTCGGCGGCCTGTCGAGCGAGGAGATCGCCCGCGCGTTCCTCGTGCCGACAGCCACCGTGCAGCAGCGCATCGTGCGGGCGAAGAAGACCCTCGCGGCAGCCGGCGTGCCGTTCGAGGTGCCGCCTCGGGAAGAGCATGCCGCGCGTCTCGGAGCGATCCTCGGCGTGCTGTACCTCGTCTTCAACGAGGGGCACTCGGCGTCGAGCGGCGCGGACTGGATGCGTCCGGAGCTCAGCGCCGAGGCCATCCGGCTGACCCGCGTGCTCGCCGCCCTGATGCCCGCGGAGCGCGAGGTGCACAGCCTGCTGGCGCTCATGGAGCTCACCGCAGCGCGCTTCCCTGCGCGCGTCGACAGGAACGGCGACCCCGTGCTTCTGGCCGATCAGGATCGCCGTCGCTGGGACCGCGGCCGCATCGCGCGGGGCAGAGCCGCGCTGGCGACGGCTGACGCTCGGGGAACCGGACGCGGCGCGTACGGGCTGCAGGCCGCGATCGCGGAGTGCCACGCGGTCGCGCCCTCGGTCGAGGAGACCGATTGGGAGCGCATCGTGGTGCTCTACGAGGCGCTCGGGCGCATAGCGCCGTCGCCCGTCGTCGAGCTCAACCGGGCGGCGGCCGTCGCGATGGCCACGGGGCCGGCATCGGCCCTCCGCATCATCGACGAGCTCGCGGCATCCGGAGCCCTGCGCGGTTACCACCTGCTGCCGGCGACACGTGCCGAGCTGCTGCTGCGGCTCGGACGGGTCGATGAGGCGCGCAGCGAGTTCGCGACCGCGGCCTCTCTCGCCGGCAACGACCGGGAACGAGCGCTGCTCGAGGCCAAGGCGACAGGGGCCTGAACACGAGAGAACCCCCTCGGAGCGATCCGAAGGGGTTCTCTGCGCCACCGCGTGCGCGGCGGGTGTCAGGCGCGCGACTTGCTGCCGCGTCCGGCGATGAGGCCGTAGATCAGCAGAACGATGATGGATCCGCCGATGGCGAGGAGCCACGTGCCGAGGTCCCAGAACTCCGTGAGCGGGCGGTTCAGGATCACGGAACCGAGCCAGCCGCCGAGCAGAGCTCCGACGACGCCGAGCAGAAGGGTCACGAACCAGCCGCCACCCTGCTTACCCGGAAGGATCAGCTTGGCGATGGCTCCGGCGATGAGGCCGAGAAGAAGAAAGCCGAGAAAACTCATGGTCAGCTCCTATAAATCAGGAGCCCCGGGGTGCCGGGGCTTCGTGTTAACCAGCGTGCCTTTGCTGGGAAATCCCTGCAACCCCTTGCGCTCTCCGGTTCGGATATGGCAAAAGGCCCGCCTCCCTGGGGAAGCGGGCCTTTCGTGGAGCGCAGCGGTCAGTTGTTGCCGCGGACGATCGCGATGATGCGCAGGATCTCGACGTAGAGCCAGACGACCGTGACCATGATGCCGAAGGCGCCGAGCCAGCCGTACTTGCGGGGAGCGCCGTTGCGCACGCCCTGCTGGATCTGGTCGAAGTCGAGCACCAGCGAGTACGCGGCCATGATCACGACGAGGACGCCGATGATGACACCGAGCGGGATGCCGAGGATCTCGACCTTGCTCAGCAGACCGAACGCTGCGCCTTCACCGAGCACGCCGGTCCAGGTCAGGATGACGTTGATGAGCGAGAAGACGAGGTAGCCGACCAGCGCGATCATGAAGATCTTCGTGGCCTTCTTCGTCGCGCGGATCTTGCCGCTCGCGAAGAGCGCGAGGGTCACGCCGACGACCGAGACCGTGGCGAGCGTGGCCTGGAACACGATTCCCGGGTACAGGACCTCGAAGAACGCCGAGATGCCTCCGATGAAGAGACCCTCGAAGGCCGCGTACGCGAAGATCAGCGCAGGACGGACCTTCTTGCGCGAGGTGAACGAGATCACCATGGCGAGAACGAAGCCGCCGAGGGCGCCGACGATCCACGGCAGCATGTTCGGCTGGAACTGGTCGTACGGGTTCTGCACCGGTGCGCTGACGCCGCCGAGAGTCACGAACCAGCCGACGGCCGCCGTGACGAGGAGGATCGCGAAGAGACCGGCGGTCTTCCACACCGTGTCCTCGACAGACATGCGGTCGGTCTCGATGGCGCCGGCCGGCGGAGCGGCGTACATGCCCTCCAGCTGCGCGTTCGCGGCGGCATCCATCGTCCCGTGCTGGAACGAGGCGGCCTGCGCACCCTGAGCGCCCTGCGGAGCCCCGGGGTAGGTCGCGACGTTCCGCGGATCCTGCTGCTGGAACGCCGGGTTGTTGAAAGCGAAATTGCTCATGGTGGGCCTCACTCCAAAGGGGTTGTAGGTCGCTTTCCTCCACGATACCCGCCCTGGCGTGTCGCGCGCGTGTTCTACGCTGAGAGCGTGCCCAGGAAATCCCCCCTCGTCATCGGGCATCGCGGTGCCCCCGGCTACCGACCGGAGCACACGCGGTCCTCGTACGAGCTCGCGCTCGCGATGGGGGTGGACGCGGTCGAGCCCGACGTCGTGGCCACGAAGGACGGCGTGCTCGTCGTCCGCCACGAGAACGAGATCTCCGGCACGACGGACGTGGCGCAGCATCCGGAGTTCGCCGACCGCAAGATGACCAAGCGGGTCGACGGCGAGGCGCTGACCGGTTGGTTCACCGAGGACTTCACGTGGGACGAGCTGTCGACGCTGCGCAGCCGTGAACGCCTCCCCGACGTGCGCCTCTCGAGCGCGAGCTTCGACGGCGCGCAGGCGATCCTGCGGCTCGTCGACGTGCTCGACATCGTGCGCGAGGGCTCGATCGAGCACGGCCGCGAGATCGGCGTGGTGCTCGAGGTGAAGCACGCCACCTACTTCGCGAGCATCGGGATGCCGCTCGCGCCGCTCATCGCCGCGGAGCTGCGGTCGGCAGGCTGGGGCGAGGGCGCGCTGCCGCTCATCGTCGAGTCGTTCGAGTCCACTGTGCTGGGCGAGCTGCGAGACCTCGGCATCCCCGCCTCGTACGTGTACCTGATCGAGGCGGGCGGACGCCCCTACGACCAGTTCGCCGCGCTCGGCACCCGCGCGCGGACGTACAAGGCGACCCTCGAGCCGAAGGGGCTCGACGAGCTGGTCGGATCCGTCGACGGAATCAGCGTCGACAAGAAGATGCTGCTGGCGCGGGGCAACACGATCGTCGCCGACGCGCACGCCAGGGGCCTGAGGGTCTTCACCTGGACGTGCCGTCCCGAAAACCGCTTCCTGGCTGCCGAGTTCCGGGGTCAGGGCGGAAAGGACGCCTTCGGCGACTACGAGGCCGAGTGGGGCGTCATCGCCCGCAGCGGTGTCGACGGCGTCTTCGTGGACCACCCCGACCTGGGGGTCGCCTTCTTCCGCGACTGAGGGGGCTCAGCGCGTGCCGCGGACCTGGACGACGGCGCCGTTTCCGCGGGCAGCGGCAGGCTCTGCGGCCATTGCCCCGCCGGATGGCCGCAGAACATGACAGAGGTCGCCGAAGTTCACCGGCGACCCGAACACGCGGGGGCGGCCGTCCCCGCCGAGGCGCACTTCCGATGGCACACTGGCCCGATGACCGGAATCGTCGTCGACAACGTCAGCCGATCCTTCGGGTCCGTCCATGCCGTCCGCGGCGCGAGCCTCGAAGCGGCGCCAGGGCGGGTCACGGGCCTGGTCGGGCCGAACGGTGCAGGCAAGACGACGCTGCTGCTCATGCTCGCCTCGCTGCTCGCCCCCGACGCGGGCACGATCCGGATCGCGGGGGTCGATCCCTCGGTCGATCCGCTCGCCGCCCGTCGCCTGCTCGGATGGATGCCGGATTCGCTGGGCGCCTGGCCCTCGCTCACGGCGCGCGAGACGATCACGACGACCGGTCGCCTGTACGGGATGACGGCCGCCGACGCGGCCGCGAGAGCGCAGGAGCTGCTCGGGATCGTCGACCTCGTCGGCCTCGCCGATTCCCCCGCGAAGGTGCTGTCGCGAGGCCAGAAGCAGAAGCTCGGCCTCGCCAGAGCTCTCGTGCACGATCCGCAGGTGCTCCTGCTCGACGAGCCGGCCTCGGGTCTCGACCCCGAAGCCCGCATCCAGTTGCGCCTGCTGCTCCGGCGGCTTGCGGCCGACGGCCGCACCGTGCTGATCTCCAGCCACATCCTGTCGGAGCTGGAGGAGGTGGTGGACGACGCGGTGTTCCTCGTCGCGGGTACGGTCGTCGACGCCGCCCCGGCCGAGGCCACCGCACGCGCGTGGCGGATCCGCCTGGTCGGGTCCGATGCGGCGAGACAGTCGTCGCATGCCTGGCAGGTCGCGTCCGCGCTCGGCATCCCCGTCGAGTCCGTCGGGGTCGACCGGGGAGCCGTGCTCACCGCATTCGCCGACGAGGATCAGGCGGCGTCGGCCCTGCACGCGCTCGTCGCGGCGGGATTGCGGGTCGCGGAGTACGCCCCGGCGCAGAGTGTCCTCGAGCACACGTTCCTGCAGCTGCATCAGGGGACGACACGCCCGCCCGCCCCGACCGCGTCCCCGTCGAGCGACGCGCCAGGGATGCCCACCGCTCGCGGCACCGAGGACCGGGAGGTCGGAGCATGAGCCTCACGAACATCGGCATCATCGCCCGCCTCGAGCTGACCCAGCGGCTGCGCAGCGTCGGCTGGTACGTGCTGCTGGGCGTCTTCGCCGTCATCATGATCGGCGTCACCGTCCTCGCCTTCGCCGTGTACTCGTGGGGCGACTTCGTCGGTGCAGGCGTGTACTCGATCGTCGTCAACATGGTGCTGCTCCTGGTCGTGCTCGTCTCGCCGACCCTGAGCGGCAACGCCATCAACGGAGACCGCGACGCAGCGACACTCGCCGCGGTGCAGGTCACCGCGGCATCCACCGGCGACATCATGCTCGGCAAGCTGCTCGCCGCCGTCGGGACGGGCGGGGCCTTCCTCATCGTGGCCGTGCCGTTCCTCGGCGTCGGACTGCTCGGCGGCGGCGCGAGCCCGCTCACCCTGCTCGTGTCCCTGCTCGTCCTCATCGCCGAGATCATCATCGTCGCGACGATCGGCGTCGCGCTCAGCGGCCTCATCGCCCGCCCGCTGTTCTCGGTCGCGACGACGTACCTCGTCGTGGCGGGACTGGTGCTCGGAACGGTCATCGCGTTCGGCCTCGGCGGGATGGCGGTGCGGACCCAGATGGAGGAGGAGCTGTACGCCTACGACGAGTCGGGACAGCCGCAGTGCGAGACGGTCACGGGGACGGCCACCTACGAGGTTCCCCGCTTCGACCTCGTGTGGGGTGCTCTCGCGGCCAACCCGTTCGTCGTGCTGGCCGACGCGACACCGACCGACTACACGGTCCAGGGGTACCCGATCGACATGTTCGGGCAGATCAAGTACGCCGTGCGGAGCGCGCAGCAGTCGCCGCAGCAGCGGTGGAATCCGTGCGACTCCGAGTCCGAGTTCACGCAGTATCCGACCCCGAAGCAGATCATCGACTCGACGGTGCCCAGCTGGTTCGTGGGGCTCGGGGTGCAGGTCGTGCTGGCCGGCGGGCTGTTCGCGGGAGCGTGGGCGCGCACGCGCACGCCCGCGAAGACGCTGCCGCCCGGTACGCGCATCGCCTGACGCGGCGCGGGGCGCGGCCGTCCCCGCGGACGCAATGGCAACCCCGCGTTCACCCTCCGTGCACCCGAGGGATGCTGCGCGGCAAGGCGGATTCGGTGGTGTGGGGTGACACCCGTCTGCATCCCTTCAGGAGACCCATGTCCCGCCTGCGTTCTGCGGCGGCGATCATCACGGTCGGCGCGCTCGGCGCCGCCGCCCTGCTCGCCGTCCCCCTGTCCGCCTCGGGCGCCGAAACCGGCATCCGCATCAACGAGGTCGAGTCCGACGGGGGAATCCCCGGCGACTGGATCGAATTCTTCAACACGGCCGAGACCGAAGTCGATCTCAGTGGCTTCGTCGTCAAGGACAACAGCGACGGGAACTCCTACACGTTCCCGCAGGACGCGGTGGTCGCGGCCGGTGCCTATCTCGTGATCGACCAGCGGGATTCCGGGTCGGGCGCCGGGCAGTTCGACTTCGGCCTCGGCAAGGACGACCAGGTGCGCCTGTTCGACCCGCTCGGCGCGCTCGTGGACGAGACCTCGTGGACCGGCCACGCCGTGACGACCCGGGGCGTGCGCGATGTCGACGGCGCCGTCGAGTGGGCGGTCACGGCCGAGGCCACCAAGGGCGCCGAGAACGTGTTCCCGTCGACGGAGCCGGTCGGCGGATCCCTCGTGATCAACGAGGTGGACTCGCAGCCGGCCGACTGGGTGGAGTTCTACAACCCGGGCGACGAGGCGCTCGACATCTCGGGCTACGAGATCCGCGACAACTCCGACGATCACCGCTGGCAGTTCCTCCCTGGCACGTCGATCGCCGCCGGCGGATTCCTCGTCGTGGACGAGGCGTCCGTCGGCCTGGTCGGCGGCGTCGAGGCGCCGTTCCGCGAGCCGATCGGCATCGGCAGCGCCGACCGCATCCGCCTGTTCGACGCTGCGGGCGCGATGATCGACGACACTCTGCCGTGGACGGGCCACGCCGCGATCGACGGCGACGCCGCCGCGGCCACCTTCGCGCGGTGCCCGGATGGGGCCGGCGTGTTCGCCCTCGCGTACGCGACCCAGGGCGAACCGAACTCCTGCGTGGTCCCCGACGTGGTGATCAACGAGATCAAGTCGAACGGGGACACCACCGACTGGGTCGAGGTGCTCAACACGGGCAGCACGCCCGTCGACCTGTCGGGCTGGACCGTCATGGACGACGACCCCGTGGGTCACGCGGCGGAGGCGACGCCCCTCGCCGCGGGCACCGTGCTCGCTCCGGGGGGTACCTCGTGTTCGACCAGCCGACGGACTTCGTCTTCGGGCTGGGCAACGGCGATACCGTGACCCTGCGCGACGCGAACGGCAACACGGTCGATGAGCACGTCTACACCGCGCACGCCGCAGGCGTCCTCGCGCGCTGCCCCGACGGCACCGGCGATGTCGTCGACATCGCGACCTCCACGAAGGGTCTGCGCAACGCGTGCGGCAACCCGGTGCGCATCAACGAGATCGAGTCGGACGGCGGAACGCCCGGCGACTGGGTCGAGCTCGTCAACCCGACCGATTCCGCGGTCGACGTGTCAGGAGTCGTGGTGAAGGACGACGACGACGCGCACGCCTACGCGATCCCCACCGGCACGACGATCGTCGCCGGCGGCTACCTCGTGATCGAGGGCGCCGACCTCGGCTTCGGACTCGGAGCGGGCGACGCGGTGCGCGTGTTCGACGGCGACCTGCTCGTCGACTCGACGAGCTGGGGTGAGGGCCACGCCGCGACCACGTGGGGACGCTGCCCTGATACGACCGGCGTCTTCGGAGTGACGGAGCGCGCGACGAAAGGCGCGGCGAATGCGTGCGCCGGCGAGATCGCCGTGTCAGCGTGGCCCGGCTCACCCGAGGTTCGTGTGCTCGACTCCGCTCCGACGTTCCTCGAGGACAGCTCGGGCCTCGACGTGCAGGAGACGGCGGACGGCGCCGTCCTCTGGGCCGTCGACAACGGCGAGGGGCGCATCTTCAAGCTCGCCGTCCAGGCCGACGGCTCCTTCGCCACCATCCCCGGCTGGGAGGCGGGCAAGCGCGTGCGCTTCCAGAAGGATGCCGCGAACCCCGCCGCAGCCGGCCCGGACACCGAGGGGATCACGGTCGACGGCGACGGGCTTGTCTACGTCGCCTCCGAGCGGGACAACAGCGCGAAGGGCGTGAATCTCAACACGATCCTCGAGGTCGATCCCGAGGCGGCCCAGGGCGACCTCGTCGCGCAGCAGGAATGGGACCTCACGTCTCTGCTGCCTGCCGTCGGTGCGAACCTCGGCATGGAGGCTGTGCAGTGGGTGCCGGACTCGGCGCTCGACGGCAAGCTCTTCGACCGGAACACCGGTGCGGCCTACGACCCGACCGACTACGCCGGTCGAGGTGACGGCCTGTTCTTCGTCGCGGTGGAGGACAACGGCCACGTCTATGCCTTCGCGCTGAACGACGACGGGTCGGCGACCCTCGTCTCGGAGATCGCGCCGGGGCTCGCCGGGGTCATGGCGCTCGACTACGACAGCGTGCTCGGCGTGCTCTGGGCCGTGTGCGACGACGGATGCCAGGGACGCTCGGCGCAGATCACGCTGAACGGCACGGCCCAGCCCGGTATCGCCCACTTCGCGCGCCCCGCAGGCATGCCCGACATCAACAACGAGGGCTTCGCCACCGCGCCGGCCTCGCTCGCCGTGAACGGGCAGCGCCCCGTATGGTGGTTCGCCGACGGATTCGCCTCCGAGGCTCTGCGCACCGGCACGCTCCCCGCGAACGTGGGCGGGAATCCCGGCGGCGGGAACTCCGGAGGCGGGAACCCCGGCGCGAACCCCGGCCAGACGCCGCCGCTTCCCGGCACTGCGCTCACGGATGGCAATCGCAACGGCGTCACGGTGAACCCGAGCGTCGCGAGCCGCGGCGATCGCGTCACGGTGTCGGTCGGCGCCGAACGCGCGGGCGAGGGCATCGCGGCGTGGATGTACTCCGACCCGGTGCTGCTCGCCAGCGGCGCGGCCTCGGCGGCCGGCACGTTCACCGTGACGATCCCGACCGACGCGCCGCTCGGCGCGCACCGGATCGCGATCTACACCGCGTCCGGCGAGCTCGTGGGCTGGGCGGACATCCGCATCACGGCCGGGGGAGCGCTCGCCGCGACGGGCGCCGAGGCGCCCACGGTCGGCATCCTGCTCGCGATCGCTCTGCTGGTCGCCGGCGCGGCAGCCATGCGCCGCCGACGGCACTCCGCGTAGCGTCATGCGACGGGAGGGGAGGGGCACTCCGGCACCCCGCCCCTCCCCGGCTCCCGGTGTCGGTGGTGACGCCTAGACTCATAAGGCCATGACCGAAGCCCCCCTCATCGTTCCCGGATCCGTCGGCCCTCGCTCCACCGGGGGGCCGGGTCAAGACGACCTCCTCGCCGGACTCAACCCCCAGCAGCTCGAGGCCGTCACCTACCGCGGCCCCGCGCTGCTCATCGTCGCGGGCGCCGGGTCGGGCAAGACCAGTGTGCTCACCCGACGCATCGCCTCGCTGCTGCGCTCGCGCGAGGCGTGGCCGAGCCAGATCCTCGCGATCACGTTCACGAACAAGGCCGCCGGCGAGATGCGCGAGCGCGTCGAGGGGATCGTCGGCGAGGCGGCCCGCGGCATGTGGATCTCGACCTTCCACTCCGCGTGCGTGCGCATCCTCCGCCGAGAGGCGCAGCAGTTCGGCTTCACGAAGTCGTTCACGATCTACGACTCGGGCGACTCGCGCGCCCTCATCAAGCGCCTGGTCAAGGAGCACGAGGCCGACGCCTACGGTCTGACCCCCGCGTCGGTGCAGGGGCGCATCTCGAAGCTCAAGAACGAGCTGTCGGATGCCGAGGCGTACGCGCGCCAGGCGAACATGAGCGACCCCGCCGAACGCATCTTCGTCGAGCTCTTCACCGATTACCAGCGGCAGCTGCAGAAGGCGAACGCGTTCGACTTCGACGACCTCATCGGCCAGACCGTGTACCTGTTCCGCGCCTTCCCCCAGGTGGCCGACACGTACCGCCGGCGCTTCCGTCATGTGCTCGTCGACGAGTACCAGGACACCAACCACGCGCAGTACGCGCTCATCCACGAGCTGACGCGTCCCGTCTCCGGAGACGCTCCCGACCCGTATGCCTCGAACGGCATGATGATCTTCGAGCCGGAGACGACCCCCGAGCTCGAGGGCGCATCGCTGACGGTGGTCGGCGACTCCGACCAGTCGATCTACGCCTTCCGCGGCGCCGACATCCGCAACATCAGCGAGTTCGAGCGCGACTTCCCCGGAGCCAAGGTGGTGCTGCTCGAGCAGAACTACCGGTCGACGCAGAACATCCTCTCCGCGGCGAACTCGGTCATCGGCAACAACTTCGACCGCAAGGACAAGAAGCTCTGGAGCGACAAGGGCGACGGTGACAAGATCATCGGCTTCACGGGCTACTCGCAGCACGACGAGGCCCAGTTCGTCGCCGACGAGATCGAGGCGCTGCGCCGCGCCGGCATGCCCTACTCCGAGATCGCGGTGTTCTACCGCACGAACTCGCAGTCGCGAGCGCTGGAGGAGATCTTCATCCGCTCGGCCGTGCCGTACAAGATCATGGGCGGCACGAAGTTCTACGAGCGCGCCGAGATCAAGGATGCGCTCGCCTATCTCGTGGCGGTCGCGAACCCCGCCGACGAGATGGCGGTCCGCCGCATCCTCAACAAGCCGCGCCGCGGCATCGGCGACGTGACCGAGACCGCGATCGCCCGGTTCGCCGAGGATCACGACATCACGTTCCGGCAGGCGCTGTCGGTGCCGGGCCAGCTCGGGGTGGGCCCGAAGATCCAGGCAGGCATCGCGCAGCTCGATGCGACGCTCGCCGAAGCGACCGAGATCATGCTCCCGGCGTCGGGGGAGGTGCCGCCGCCGACGTCTGTCGCCGACGGCCTCAGCGTGCTGCTGTCGAAGAGCGGGTACCTCGACGCGCTGCGCGCGAGCCGCGACCCCCAGGATGAGGCGCGGGTCGAGAACCTCGATGAGTTCGTCGCGGTCGCGAGGGACTTCGCGCGCAACAACCCGGAGGGCACGATCGTCGACTTCCTCACCGAGGTGGCTCTCGTGTCGGATGCCGACGACCTCGACGACGAGTCGGGCACGGTGTCGCTCATGACGATGCACACCGCGAAGGGACTCGAGTACGACGCGGTCTTCGTGACGGGAGTCGAGGAGGACCTCATCCCGCACCGCATCTCGGCCGGTGAGCCGGGCGGTCCCCAGGAGGAGCGTCGACTCTTCTACGTGGGCATCACGAGGGCGCGGAAGCGTCTGCACCTGTCGCTCGCCATGACGCGGGCTCAGTTCGGCGAGGTGTCGGTCGCGATGCCGAGCCGGTTCCTGCAGGAGATCCCGGCCGGGCTCATCGACTGGCGGCAGTCGCCGGGCGACGTCAACTCGCGCGGAGGCACTCAGTCCCGGGCGTTGAACGCTCGCCGCGGAGGCGGCGGGTTCGGCGGATCGGGCGACCGTTTCGGTGTGAAGCCGCTGCCCGGCAGCGACTCGCTGAAGCCCCTGTCGACGGCGATGGACAAGTTCCCGAATCGCGTCACGGCGAAGATGCGCGACAACGGCGACCTCGAACTGGCGGCGGGCGACCGCATCCGGCACTCCGACTTCGGCGAGGGGCGAGTGGATGCCGTGACGGGTGAAGGTGCGAAGCGGATCGCGCACGTGCGGTTCGACTCCGCCGGGCAGAAGAAGCTGCTGATCAAGGTCGCGCCGATCGAGAAGATCTAGCGGGATCGCGGGTTAGGCTGGCTGATATGGCCCTGTTCTCCCGCCGCAAGAAGTCCGCTGACGACGTCGTCGCCGACCAGACCGAGGCAGACGCGACCGCGTCCACCGACGAGATCGACGGCACCGCGTCGCAGTCGGGCGACGCCGCGACGAGCGATCCGCAGAACCCCGCCGATGCGGCATCCGATTCGGCTGCCGCATCCGAGTCGTCCGCAGCCGAGTCGTCCGCATCCGAGTCGTCCGCTTCCGGCGTCGAGGAGGCAGCTCCCTCCTCGACGGAGACTCCCGTCGAGGAGGCGCCTCCGGCCGTCGGGATCTCGGTGCAGGCCTTCCGCGGTGTCGGCGCTCAGGCCGGGCCCGAGGTGTCGCTGCCCGATCCGAACGCCGCAGCCGCTCCCTCGACTCCGGCGTCGGCCTCCACGACGCCCGTCCAGCCGACGTTCGGGGGAGCACCCGCCCCGCGCCTCATCGACGCCCAGGCCGAACGCCGGCTGCCGCTCGCTCCCGCCCTCCCGCCGGAGCAGACCGAGACGGTCGCCGGCATGAAGGACAACGTGCTGCTGCGCGAGGCCCTCGCGCAGGTCGAGCAGGGTGCCACGAACGAGCAGCTCCTCGGCGTGCTGCGTCAGGCGCTGCAGGCGCACCTGTACATCCGTGTGAACGGCGATGCGCGCGCGCAGATCAGCGAGGGCAAGCCGCTTTCTGTCGCCGTCGTGCGCGATGGCGACCGCCAGTTCATGCTCGCCTTCAGCTCGGCAGGAGCCGTGCGCGACTCGGTGCAGCTCGAGAAGGATCCCACCGCGACCTCGGCCGTGGCCCAGCCGGTCACCTCGGTGCTGCAGCAGGTCGTCGCGGGCGATTTCGCCGGACTCATCGTCGACAACGCCTCGGCACCGCACCGCGTCGTCTTCCCCACCGAGCTCCTCGAGAAGACGCTCGAGCAGGCAGACGTCGAGATGACCGTCAAGTCTCTGCTCGCGCAGCCGCGTGAGCAGGACACGGCGGCGAAGATCGGTCAGGCGCTGGCGACCAAGCGCATGTGGGTGGCCGTGAACGACGGCACCGGAACGGGACAGCCCGGCATCGCGGAGGCGCAGACGCCCGACGGCAAGCGGTTCCTGCAGCTGTTCTCGCACCCGCTCGAGGTGCTGGCACTCGGACGCGGCGACCGCCCGCTGCCCTTCGACCCCGAGCAGCTGGCCAAGCTCTTCGCCAGCCACCCGGAGATGGCTGGCGTGATCCTCGATCCCGCCGGTCCGACGCTGGCCGTCGACCGCGAGGCTCTCGCGCCGGTGCTGGTGCTCGCGGTCGACCTCGGCGACTGACGCACGACCTCGGCGACTGAGGCACGTCCTGAGCGACTGACGCACGACCTCGGCGACCGGCGTGCGATCCGGCGGATGACGCTCGGCGACCGGCGCGCGATCCGGCGGATGACGCTCGACGCACGTCGCCGTTCGCGGGGGTTCCACGCGTCCCGCTCGCGCCCTAGGGTCGGAGCATGGCCTCCGAACGCGTGACCCTGACCGTCGTCGATCCGGACGGAGAGCGCGAGGTCGCGCTGTCGAGCCCCAACCGCGTCGTGTGGCCCGAGGTCGGCATCACCAAGGCGGAACTGGCCGAGTACTTCCAGCTCGCGAGCGTGCCGTTCCTCGCGGCCAACGGCAACCGTCCCGTCTCGCTGGAGCGGTTCCGCGACGGCGTCGGCAGCGAGGGCTTCTTCTCGAAGAACCCGCCGAAGGGCACGCCCGACTTCGTTGACGCCGTCACGCTGACGTACAACAGCGGGCGACGGCATCCGCAGATCGTGCTGAACCGACCGAGCGCGATCGTGTGGGCCGCCCAGATGAACACGATCGTCTTCCACCCGTGGGCGTCGCTCGCGACCGATCCCGACAATCCGATCGAGTTGCGCATCGACCTCGATCCCCAGCCGGGCACGGACTTCGCGGACGCCGTGACCGCCGCTCACGAGCTGCGGACGGTGCTGCGCGAGGCCGGTCTGGAGGCGTTCGCGAAGACGAGCGGCAACCGCGGCCTCCACGTCTTCGCGCCCATCGAGTCGACGCACGAGTTCCTCGACGTGCGGCACGCGGTGATCGCGGCCGGACGTGAGCTCGAGCGTCGGATGCCGGAGCAGGTGACCACGAACTGGTGGAAGGAGGAGCGCGGTCAGCGGATCTTCGTGGACTTCAACCAGGCGAACCGGGACCGCACGATGGCGGGCGCCTACAGCCCGCGCGCCCTGCCGAAGGCGACGGTGTCGACGCCCGTGCACTGGGACGAGCTGGACGATCTGGATCCGTCGCAGTTCACCGTGCGCAGCATCCCGAAACGGCTCGACGAGATCGGTGATCCGTGGACGGACAAGCAGGCGTCACCGGGGCGCATCGACACCCTGCTGGAGTGGTGGGAGCGCGACAAGGCCGACGGGCTCGGGGAGCTGCCGTTCCCTCCGGAGTTCCCGAAGATGCCGGGCGAGCCGCCGCGTGTGCAGCCGAGCAAGAAGGTCGCCGCGAACTGGGACGAGAACGGCGAGCCGACCGGGGAGTGAGGCGCTGGCTCCGGATGCCGCGCGTCAGCCGATCACGTCGGCGAGGTCGTACCCGGCGACCGTGTCGAGCTGGTCGTACGTGCACGAGCGCGCGTCGCGATCAGGGCGCCAGCGCTCGAACTGCACGGTGTGCCGGAAGCGGGCCCCCTCCAGCTGGTCGTAGCGCACCTCGAGAACGCGTTCCGGCCGCAACCGCACGAACGAGACGTCCTTCGACCCGCTGAACCGCGACCGCTCGCTCTCGCCGGTCACGGCCGCGCCGTCGTCGTCGCGCTCGACGAGGGGAGCGAGCTCGTCCACGAGTTCTGCGCGGCGCTTGTCGCTCCACGCGGCGACCCCGCCGACCTGGCGCAGCACCCCGTCGGCGTCGTACAGCCCGACCAGCAGCGATCCGACCCCGTTGCCCGACTTGTGGATGCGGTAGCCGAGCGCCACGACATCGGCGGTCCGCGCGTGCTTGACCTTGATGAGCGTGCGCTTCCCCGGCGCGTAGGGCTGGTCCAGCGGCTTCGCGACGACGCCGTCGAGTCCGGCACCCTCGAACTCGGCGAGCCATCGGACGGCCGCGTCGCGGTCGGTGGTGGTGCGGGTGATGTGCAGCGGATGCTCGACCGTCGCCATCAGCGCTTCGAGGCGCTCGCGGCGCTCTCGGAAGGGCGTCTGCAGCAGGTCGTCGTCGCCCTCGGCGAGCAGATCGAAGGAGATGAACATCGCGGGGGTCTCCGCTGCCAGTCTCGCGACGCGTGACGCCGCGGGGTGGATGCGCTGACTCAGCGCCTCCCAGTCGAGCCGCTGCGCGCCCTCGCGGCCGGTGGCGACGACGATCTCGCCGTCGAGCAGGCACGGGCCGGGGAGGAGTTCCGGGATCGCCTCGACGAGCTCCGGGAAGTAGCGGGTGAGCGGCTTCGCGCCCCGCGACTCGATCTCCACGGTCTCGCCATCCCACGCGATGAGCCCGCGGAACCCGTCCCACTTCGGCTCGAACAGCAGTCCACCGGTCGTCTTCGCCGGGTCGGGGACGGATGCCGCCGCCTTGGCGAGCATGGGAGCGGGGATCTC
>NZ_JAVAYD010000006.1:0-195834 GCF_041954735.1 Microbacterium sp. LS_15
ATACGAGACAGCCCGCACCCCCTGCGCCTCCGGCTCCGCCCGCGGCCACGCGCGCCGAGGCGAGCGCTGCTCAGCCCGCTCCTCCCGCTTCGCCCTCGGCGTCGAAGCGATCCGAAGCGCCGACCGACGCCGAGCTGCGCCGCGCGAGCGCCGTGCTGAAGACCGTGTCCGACGCGTACTCGGCGAAGATGGTCGGCCAGGAGCGCCTGCGTACGAGTCTGCTCATCTCGCTCATCGCCGGAGGGCACATCCTGCTCGAGAGCGTGCCGGGTCTCGCGAAGACCACCGCCGCGAGCACCCTGGCCGACACCGTGAAGGCGCAGTTCAAGCGCATCCAGTGCACGCCCGACCTGCTGCCCAGCGACATCACCGGCAATCAGATCTATGACGCCGCGACCGGCTCGTTCCGCACCGTGCTCGGTCCGGTGCACGCGAACTTCGTGCTGCTCGACGAGATCAACCGTTCGAGCGCGAAGACCCAGAGCGCGATGCTCGAGGCGATGCAGGAGCACCAGACGACGATCGGCGGCGAGATCCACCCGCTGCCGAAGCCGTTCCTCGTCATCGCGACGCAGAACCCCATCGAGCAGGAGGGCACCTACGAGCTGCCCGAGGCGCAGATGGACCGCTTCCTGCTCAAGGAGATCGTCGAGTACCCGAGCCCGGCCGACGAGTTCGAGATCCTCGGGCGCATCGACTCCGGCGTGCTCGATCCCGAGCGCCACGTGGAGAGCGCGATCACCCTCGACGACGTGCACATGCTGCAGGACGTCGCCTCGCGCATCTACGTCGACCCGGCGATCCGCAACTACATCGTGTCGATCGCCTACGTCACGCGGAACCCCGCGCCGTACATCGGCGAAGAGCGCGCCCGCTACATCAAGTACGGAGCCAGCCCGCGCGCGAGCATCGCGTTCCTGCAGGCGGCGCGCGCGCTGGCCCTGATCAACGGTCGCGGTCACGTGCTGCCGGAGGACATCCGCTCGCTGCGTCACCTCGTGCTGCGCCACCGTGTGCTGCTGACGTTCGAGGCCGACGCCGAGGGCATCCGCAGCGAGGAGATCATCGACCAGATCTTCGGCGCCGTCCCCACTCCCTGACGCCCCCATGCCCAGCCTGATCACGCAGGTGAAGAGCAAGCTCTTCATCCACTCGTCGCGCAAGTCGCTGCACGCGCTCGACGGCGCGTACGCGTCGCTGCTGCACGGGCGCAGCCTCGACTTCGAAGACCTGCGCAAGTACGAGTACGGCGATCAGGTGCGCGACATCGACTGGCGCGCGACGGCCCGGCTGGGTACCCCGCTCGTGAAGCGCCACCGCGCGCAGCGCATGCACACGGTGATGTTCGTGGTCGACACCGGACGGTCGATGGCGGCGCTCGCCCGCGACGAGCGCTCGAAGAAGGACCTGGCGATCCTCGCGACGGGTGTGCTCGGCATCCTCGCACTGCGCCACGGCGACGACTTCACCCTCGTCTCCGGCGACGCCGACGGCGTGCGCCGACGGGCGCCGGGACGCAGCGAGGGCGCTCTCGAGCACGCGCTGCGCACGGTCGATCGCGCGATCGACGACAGCACGGCTCCCAGCGATCGCGACGCCCTCCTGTCGTACGTCACGCGCACGATCTCGCGGCGCATGATCGTCGTCGTCATCACCGACGAGGCGCCGGTCACCACCGAGACGGAGCGGATGCTGCGCCGGCTGCGGGTGCAGCACGACGTCCTGTGGCTGACCCTGCGCGACGCCGAACCGGTGCTCGACCACACCACGGGAACCGTCCGCAGCGACGTCGACAGCATGTGGGAGGTGCCCGACTTCGTGCAGGGCGACCTCGACATCGTGCGCGAGCTCACCGCGCAGACCGAGGCGGATGCTGTGCGGCTCGCCGAGATCCTCAAGCGCATGGAGATCAGTCACGGAGTGCTCGCCGATCAGGACGACGCCGTCTCGCAGCTGCTGCAGCTGCTGAACCGGAGGTCGCATGCCCGGCTCTGACGAGCTCTACCCTCCCGCGCAGTACGGCTGGGGATGGATGCTGCTCGCGATCGGCATCCTGCTGCTGCTCATCGCCGGCGCCTGGCTGGTGATCGTCCTGACGCGTCCGCGGCGCGACCTGACGCTCGTCCGTGACGGGCAGGGCGCCACACTGCAGACGGTCGACGTGCTGTCGCAGCTGCGGGTCGAGTACCTGGACGCGATCCAGCACATCGAGGACGACTACCGGGCGCGCACCCTCTCCGCACGCAACGCGAACTTCGAGCTCAGCCGGGTCGTCCGCACCTTCGTGAACGAGTACAGCGGACTGGAGGCGCCGGTGCTCGCGCTCGACGACCTCGTGGCGCGCGGCGTGCACCCGGCCCTCATCGACGCGATGGGCCGCCACTACTACCCCAGCATCTTCCGCCAGGGTCCCGCGATCGATCCGCTCGCGGGTGCCGAGGCCGCCAGGACGGTGGTGCGCACATGGCACTAGCCAACGGGTGGGTGATCCTCGCCGTCGTGGGCGCCGCGATCGTCGCGATCGTGATCGGGGTTCTCCTCGGTCTGCGCGGGGGCGCGAAGACCGACGCGCACGAGCGCGCGAGGGTCGCGCGCGCCGAGCGCCTGCGTGCCCTGCCGACGTTCCGTCAGGCGTTGAACCGACGCGTGCTGGCGCTCTCCGGCATCCTGCTGCTGGGGGTCATCTCCGTCGTCTCGGCGGGTGTCGTCGCCGCGCGGCCGATGTCGTCCCAGACGATCCAACCCGTGAACACGAGCCGCGACATCATGCTGTGCCTCGACGTGTCTGGGTCGATGAGCGAGGTCGATGTCGAGGTGCTCAGCGTCTTCGAGGAGCTGCTCGAGGACTTCGAGGGCGAGCGCATCGGGCTCACGATCTTCAACAGCTCCCCGGTGCAGATCTTCCCCCTCACCGACGACTACCCGTTCATCCGCGAGCACCTGCAGAGCATCCGCGAGAGCTTCGACTACCTCGACGAGGTGCCGGAGCACTGGGTGGGCACGCTCAACGGCAACGGCGCCTCGCTCATCGGCGACGGCCTCGCCGCCTGTGCGATGGCCTTCGACCACCCCGACGACGAACGGTCCCGCTCGATCATCTTCGCCACCGACAACGAGATCAACGGCGCCTCGATCGTCACTCTCGACGAGGCGTCCGCGTATGCGAAGTCCGTGGGCGTGCGGGTGTTCGCGCTCAACCCGGTGGAGGGGAAGGACGCCGACGTCAGCGCCGAGCTCACCCGCGCCGCCGAGGCGACCGGCGGACAGGCCTACGGCCTGCGCGACACCACCACCGTGTCGGACATCGTGGCGCAGGTGCAGGAGCAGGAGGCAACCGAGCTGAAGGGTCAGGCTCAGGTCGTCTGGACCGACACCCCGAACCTCTGGATCGTGGTGCTGCTCGTCTCGATGCTGTCGTTCATCGTCGTGCTCTGGAGGGTGAAGCTGTGATCCTCCAGCCCGTCCTCAACGTCTTCCTCCTCCTGCTGCTGTTCGCTCCGGTGGCGGCGATCGGGGTGCTCGCACTCGTCAAGGCCCCCGGCCGCGACCGCGGGCTGTGGGTCATGCGCCTCGTCATGCTCGTGGCCCTCTTCACGATGCTCCTGCGCCCCGGCATCCCCGGAGGGGCGACGCAGACCCTCGCGACCGACACCGACATCGTGCTCGTCGTCGACACGACCGCGAGCATCGTCGCCGAGGACTGGGGCGACGGCCAGCCCCGACTCGACGGGGTGCGCGCCGACGTGCAGTCGATCGTCGACGAGTACCCCGGAGCCCGGTTCGCGCTCATCACTTTCGACGCCTCGGCCGACCTGCGCCTGCCGCTGACCACGGACACCACCGCGCTGATCTCGTCGCTCGACGTGCTGCGCCCCGAGGTGACGAGCCAGTCGCGCGGCAGCTCTATCGGCATCGCGAACCAGCTGCTGGCCGACACGCTCGCGAACGCCGCCGAATCGCAGCCCGACCGCTCGCGCATGGTCTTCTACTTCGGCGACGGCGAGCAGACGGCGACCTCGACGCCCGAGCCTTTCGACGCCAGCGCGCAGTACACGGATGGCGGGGCCGTGCTCGGCTACGGCACCGCCGAGGGCGGGCCCATGCGCCTCACCACCGGCGGCGTCGACGGGGCGAGCGGCGAGTACATCCAGTACGAAGGCGCGAACGCCCTGTCGACCCTCGACGAGCAGAACCTCCAGACGATCGCCGGCCAGCTGGGCATCCCCTACCAGCACCGCACGGAGGATGCCGGGATCGCCCTGCCCGAGGCGCCGTCGACCACGACGAACTACTCCGAGTCGGGCGAGGTCGGCAACGTGATCGAGCTGTACTGGATCGCCGCTCTCGTCATCGCCGCCCTGCTCGCCGTCGAGCTCGCCCGGGCCAGCATGCTCGTCGCCCGCCTCCGCCACCTCCGCGCCCCGAGCGCCGGGTCGTCGAGCGAGCGGAGCCCCCGCGGGTCGTCGAGCGAGCGGAGCGAGACGACACGCACCGACGGAGGTGACGCATGACGGCCGTGACCGCACCTGACGACGTCCGTGCCGACGCGGCATCCGCTCTTCTCGCGTCGAACCGGCGTCGCCGCCGCATCCGCAGGTGGATCGCGATCTGCTCGCTGCCGCTGACGCTCGTCGCGCTGCTCTTCGTCGGCAAGCTGCTGAGCATGTACGCGTTCGCGCACCAGTCGATCAGCGCGTACGTGGCCGACGACTACGCCGGCTCGGAGGCGTCGGCTCACGGCCAGGAGTTCCTGAACTGGTTCGAGCCGTACAAGGCGCCCTTCAACGTGGGAACGGCGCTGGCCGGTGCCGAGCAGCTGCCCGAGGCGCGCGCGAAGCTCGAGGAGGCACTCGACCTCGCGACCGGACTCGAGGTGTGCGGTGTGCGCATCAACCTCGCGATCGTGATCGAGCGGATGGGCGATGCCGCCCGCGCCGACGGCGACGGGGCGGGCGCCGCGCAGCTGTACGCCGAGGCGCTGACGGTCACGACCGAGATGCCCGCCGAATGCGACAGCGAGGAGGCGCAGCAGCAGTCGTCCGATCCGAACCGCGACATGCAGCAGAGCAAGGACGACCTCGAGGACCGGCTCAAGCAGAAGCAGCAGGAACAGCAGCCCGAGGAGCAGGAGCAGCCGCAGGAGGAGGAGCCGCAGCCCTCCGAGGACAAGCTCGAGGAGCTCAAGGACAAGCTCGAACAGGGCACTCAGGAGCGGGATCAGCAGCAGGGCGACGACGGCGGCGGCTCGGGGACGGACAAGCCATGGTGATGGACTATAAGAAGCAGCGCGCCCGCTACGTCGCCGGCACCGAGGGTGCGCCGCCCGTGCCCCCACCCGGCGGCTACCGCAACGCGCGGCGTCCCTCGTCGTCGACGGTCGTGCAGCAGCCGGCCGTCCCCGGTGCTCTCGCGACGGCGGCCGCCGAGCCGGAGGCGAAGAAGCCCGCGAACGCCCTCGGCTGGATCGCGCTGATCACCGGCATCCTGTTCGCGGTGATCCTGCTCGTCACGCTCGCGGCCGGCGGCACGGACGTGCTCTACGGAGTCACGATGCTCGCCCTGCAGCTCGTCGTCGTCGCGGTCATCGTCGGCGCCCTGTTCACCGGCCGGGGCCGCACGCTCGGAGCTGTCGCCCTCGCGATCACCCTCGTGGTCAACGTCGCCACCGTCGGCGGGCTCGGAGCGCTGCAGACCTCGGCGTCGGGCAGCTACGACGGCATGAAATCCGACGAGCAGAAGCACGAGGAGGCCTACCCGGGCATCAAGGGCACCGACTCGCAGGACGTACTGGCGCAGCAGTCGTTGGAACAGGTGCAGGCCGAGGCGGAGACCCTGTTCGCCGACATCCGCTCGCGGCTCACGGCCGAGTACGGGTTCGAATGGGTGCAGGTCGGCGATGAGGACTTCCGCCCCGAGCGCAACGGCTACGGCGGCGAATCGATGCTCGTCGAGTACACGTCGGCGAGCTGGGCGACGACACAGCCCGTGCACGACTATTCGCTCAAGCTCGATGTGATGTCGACGATCGACGACGTCATCGCCGAGCACGGCATGTCGTACCTGTACTCGTTCAACGGGGAGTCGTCAGGCCTCGACCCCACGATGATCGCGAAGCTGTACGGCAGTGACGATCCGCGCGAACAGCACACGTGGGAGTACTACGCCGAGAACTACCCCGACCCGATCCGGTTCTACGCGAACATCTACGACCTCTCCAACGACCCGACCGGCGACTTCCGCACGGCGCGGGAGGCGCAGAACGCCCGCACCGGCGAACCGCTCGAAGGACTCCAGCTGACCGTGCTCGCGAGCGCGCTGCTCAGCGACGCCGACCGCGCCGAGTTCGAGAAGAAGCTGCAGGAGTACCCCGGCTTCGAGTGACCCCGCGGCCCGACGGTCAGTCGGCGAGTGTGTGCAGCATCCGCGCCAGCGCGTACCGCGTATGGCCGCGCGGGGTGCGGAGGTCGTATCCGAGGACATCGATCAACGACGCGAGTCTTTCCTGGATGCTGGAGTGGTGCCGCCCGAGCCGGGCGGCGGCGCCCCGGACGCTGCGCTCCTCGGCGAGCGCGTCGAGGAGTTCGAGGGTGCGCGCGTCGAGGCCCCGCAGCGCCGCCGCATCCGGGTGAAAGGCAGCCGCGTCGGCGGCGTGAGCGACGATCAACGCGGCACCCAGGTCGGCCGCGTGCACTGCGGGCTCCGCGTCGGAGGAGAGCCGCACGGCGATGAGCGCCGCCGCCCATGATTCAGGGAGATCGACGCCCGACACCGCCGTCCCCACACCGAGGCGCGAGGCGGAATCGTTCGCCCACGCCGCCAGCGGATCCGACGCCGCGTCGAGAAGCGTCGCACGCGTGAGACCGTGCCGGGTCGCGACCACGGACGACGGATGCCGAGCGAGCGGTGCGGGATCGGGCGGCGACGCCACGACCCGCAGCGCGGCATCCGTCATCCGGAGTCGCAGCAGTGCGGCCGCCCTCTCATCGACGCTCGCATACGAGCTGATCGCGAGTTCGACGGCGCTCTCGGCGCCGACCGACCGGCGAGCGCGGACGATGCCCAGCGCGAGGGCGAGCCGCTCGAGGATCATCGCGTCGTTGGTGTGGGGGTCGCCGTCGCGCTCGATCCAGGCGACAGCATCCTGTCCGCTCTCCCGGCGCATCCACGACTCGTCGGGATCCCGCGGATCGATGCGCTCGCCGCCCGCGGCGACGCGCACGATCTGCGCACCGTCGCGCAGTCCGACCGTCGCGCCGCTCAGCACGGCCGCCCCGCGGAGCATGCTCTCGACGCCGACCGACCGGGCGACCAGCGCGTCGAAGTACGCCACGACCTTGAGGCTCTCGCTCGCGTCGGGGTCGAGGGCGGTCAGCCGCCCCAGCAGATCTTGCATATCGGCTCCATCGCCCGGGGTTCCAGATTAGGACCTCGGCCATACGCGGACCGAAAGGAGCGGCCTCCGACCCGCACCGAGCGGCGCAGCTGCCTCAGCCGAGGAGCCGCGTGACCCAGTCGTCGCGGGCGGCGAGCATCGCCTGCGCGACGGCGGAGTGCGGCGCGAACATGTCGAAGCCGTGGAAGCCGCCGGCCCACACGTGCAGCTCGGCCTGCACTCCCGACGCCCAGAGCGTCGTCGCGTACGCCACATCCTCATCGCGGAACACCTCTGCACTGCCGCAGTCGATGAACGCGGGCGGCAGACCAGAGAGATCCGTGGCCCGTGCGGGGGCGGCGTAGATCGACACGTCGTCGGTGCCCCTGCGGTCTCCGAGCAGCGCCGTCCATCCGGTGATGTTCGACCCGCGATCCCACACGCCGATGCCGTCGATCTGGCGGGTGGAGACGCTCTCGTCGCGGTCGTCGAGCATCGGGTAGATGAGCAGCTGGCCGACGAGCGCCGGTCCTCGCCGATCGCGGGCGAGCAGAGCCGTGCCCGCGGCGAGCCCTCCTCCCGCGCTCCCGCCGCCGATGAGCAGGCGGCTCGTGTCGATGCCGAGCTCGTCGGCGTGCTCTGCGGTCCACTGCAGCGCGGCGTAGCAGTCCTCGACCGGGTACGGATCGGGGAACTCGGGCGCCAGCCGGTACTCCACCGTCACGATCACTCCGTTGAAGCGCTCGGCCCAGTCGAGGAAGCCGACGACTCCCAGCCACCTGTTGCCGATGATCATGCCGCCGCCGTGCGTATGGAAGAAGCCCGGTCCTGTCCCCGTGCGTCCGTCCTTCTCGATCACCGTCACGACGATGTCGTCGCCGTCGTGGCCCGGGATGGTCTCGTCGCGCCACACGAAGCCGCGCTCGGCGAGCACCTGCCTGATCTCGTCGTCGTTCCCCACGGGGGACTGCCGCATCAGCGGGATCATCTCCGCCGTGAGCGTGGGCGGCAGCTGGTCGGCGACGAGCGCGAGCGCGGCCTCCAGCTCGGGGTCGAAGGGCGGTCGGGCGAGTGTGTCGGTCATCGGAACTCCTTTGTCCTCTGTGTCCATGGTCGCGTCGTGGCGGCCTTCGGCTCAGCATCCCCCCGCCCCTTCCGCCCCGGAACCCGCCGGGTGCGGCCGATCGAGGGCGCGCGGACCGCCGGATGGCGGGGTCAGGACGAGAGCGCGAGTCCCGCGGCGAGCGCGAAGCCGAGCACGGTCGCGAGCCCGGTGGACTCCTTGGCCTTCGACTGCGCCTCGGGGACCATCGAGTCGACGAGCATGACCAGGAGCGCTCCCGCGGCGAAACCCCCGGCCGCGGAGCGGAAGGTCTCGTCGGTGACGCTCGCCAGCGCGAAGCCTGCCACGGTGGCCGCGGCGCAGACGACGGCGACACCACCCCACAGAGCGAGGACGCGCGATCGCTTCATGCCGCCCTCGAGCAGATCGGCGGCCGAGCCGATCGACTCCGGCAGGTTCGAGACGAGGATGGCGACGACGAGCGCGACGCTCACCGGTTCGCCCGACGCCAGACCGATGCCGAGCACGAGCTGCTCGGGGACGCCGTCGAGCAGCGCCCCCACGGCGAGCTGCCCGCCTCCCGCTCCGTCCTTCTTCTTCGCTGCCCGCGCGTCGAGGATGCGATCGGCGATGTAGTAGCTGAGCGCCCCGAGAGCGACGCCGATGACCAGCGGGATGGGACCAGCGATGTCGAGCCCCTCCTCCCAGAGCTCGAACGCGATCGACGCCATCAGTGCCCCGGCGCCGAAGCCCAGCACGATGCCCAGCCACCGGGGCGGCCACGCGCGCAGCAGCGCGAGCACCGCGCCGACGAACAACGGGGATGCCGCGACCACGCCCCACAGCACTGCCTGACCCATGCCGACCACTCTCCCACCGCGGGGACCGGCACGTGCAGGGGGTTGAGCGCGATCCGTGGTCGGGAGTATGTCCCGATCTCGGCGACAGCGACCGCGGAACTCAGCGGATGCGGTGGATGTCGAGGTCTGTGCGCCCAGGCAGGAGGTCGGCGCGCAGTGCCCGCGTGCCCCGGTAGTCGCCGTCCTTCAGCCGTCGGAACGGACGGCTCGGCGCCTCGTCGGCGACGCGGTCCAGACGCGCGAGCAGCCGCGCTGTCTCGCGGTCGACGTCACTCGCCTCGAGTCCGTCGGCGTCGTGCACCACGTGCAGGTCGAGTGGCTCGATGCCGGTGTACCAGAGCGTGCCGTGCGTGAGCGGGAACAGCAGCTGGTCGATGTCGCCGCTGATGCCGCGACTGCCGATCGAGCGGTCGTCCTCGCCCGCGGTGACGATCACGAGCGCCCGCCGTCCCGTCAGCAGCCCGTCGCCGTAGCGGAGCGGCAGACCGGTCTCCGGGTCGTTCGGACCGTACGCGAAACCGTTCGTGAGCACCCGGTCGAACCACCCCTTGAGGATCGCCGGCGGCCCGTACCACCAGAGCGGGAACTGCAGCACGACGAGGTCAGCCGCTCCGAGCTTGCGCTGCTCCTCGATCACGTCGTCGGGCAGGCGGCCCTCGGCGAACGCCTCGCCCATGAGGTCGACGACGTTGCCCGGCCGCCCGAGCGGGTCGCCGAAGTCGCGCGCCGCGAGCACGGGGTCGAACCCCTGCCGGTACAGGTCGCTGGTGACGACGTCGTAGTCGCGGGAGAGCGCGTCGACTCCCTCACGGAAGAGGCGCGCGTTGAAGGAGTCCGGCTGCGGGTGGGCGTGGATCCAGTGGGCGACGGGGCGCGACGACATGGTGTCCTCTCGTGGGGTCGGTGTCAGTGGGCGTCGGCGGCGGTGCTCGCGGCTGTTCCCCGCCACAGCGGCAGCACGGCGGCTGCCACGACGGCGACGGCCGCCACGACGAGCGCGACGGCGAATCCGCCGCCGCCGACGATGGTCGCGATCGTGCCGAGCACGGCGATTCCGAGTCCGCCGCCGAGGGAGAAGCTCACCTCCTGGATCGCTCCGACCTGGCCGGCGTCGTCCTCGGTCGTCACGTCGAACAGGGTCGTGGCGGCCAGGGTCGCGGCGACGCCGAACCCGGCGCCGACGAGCACGAGCGGGATCGCCACGACATCGGGGTCGAACGCCAGCCACGCGAGCCCGGCGCCCTGCACGACGAGCGCGAGCACGGTCAGCGTCGGCGAGGTCAGCCACCGCAGGAACAGCGGAGCGACGACACCGCCCACGGCGATCGCGACCGCCTGCGGGAGGATCGCGATCCCCGCCTCGGCAGCCGTATGAGCGCGCAGATCCTGCAGGTGCAGGCTGACGAGCAGCACGGATGCCGCAGCCACACCGCTGCTCGCCACGATGCGCACGATCGCGGGACTGAACCCCGGGACGGAGAACAGCCGCATGTCGATGAGCGGTTCGCGGAGCGCGCGCTGGCGCCGGATGAAGTACACGAGGGTCGCGATGGCGACGACGGCGGCGACGGCAGCGGCGATCGGCGCCGCGAGCGCCTCGTGCAGGGCGAACACGAGCGCGCCGAGCGCGACGATCGACGACAGGATGCTGAGCACGTCCCACGACGCGGGCCGGGAACTGCGCGAATCGGGAATCAGCCAGATCGCGAGGATGCCGGCGACCACGGCGAGGGGCACGCTGCCGAGCAGCAGCCACCGCCATCCCGGGCCCTCGGTGACGATGCCGCCGAGCACGGGCCCGAGCGCGCTGCCGGTGCCGAAGGTCGCCGTCCAGAGCCCGTACGCCAGCACGCGCTGACGCGCCTGGTAGTGCGCGCCGATGGTCGCGACGACACCCGCGACGACGAATGCCTCCGCGACGCCGAGCAGCGCGCGCACGACGATCAGCAGCAGTCCGTCCTGCGCGAGCCCGCCCACGAGGTTGAGCGCCGCGAAGCCGACGAGGCCGAGCAGCACGATGCGCTTACGGCCGAAGGTGTCGCCGATGCGCGAGGCGAGGATGAGCGTCGCCGCGAGCGAGAGCGCATAGACGTCGACCAGCCACAGCGCTCCGCTGTCGGACAGCGTCAGGTCGCCGCGGATCGCGGGCAGCGCGGTCGACACGCTGCTGATCGCGAGGGCGCCGATCAGGATGCCGAGGAGCAGCGGCACCATGGCCAACCACGGGTGCCTGGCAGGGCGCACAGGAGCGGAGACGACGGGGACGGGGAAGGTCACCACCCGAGTCTGGCGGAGGGGTACGATTCCGACAAGTACGGTCATCCAGGTCACATACTGACGTTTCGGATACCATGGCGGCGACGGAAGGCGGACCGATGAGGGAGAAGACCGAACGCATCGTGCGCGAGTGGGGCGACGCCTGCGACGCCGAGATCTCGATCGCCGTGCTCGGCGGAGCGTGGAAGCCCAGCATCCTCAGCCTGCTCGGCGAGCACGAGGTGCTCCGTTTCGGCGAGCTGAGCCGCCTGCTCGACGAGCCGACCGCCCGTGTGCTCACGCGCCAGCTGCGCGAGCTCGAAGACGACGGCCTCGTCACCCGCGAGGTGTACCGGCAGGTTCCGCCGAAGGTCGAGTACCGGCTGAGCGACCTCGGCCGCGGATCGATGCCCCTCGTCGACGCGCTCACCGCCTGGGGCGGGCAGTATGCCGCGAGGCAGCGGGCCGCGCTGGCCACGGCATCCTCCTGACCCCACGGGGACGCTCCTGTGACGGGCGGCGCGAGAACAGGCGACACGCCGCCGATAGACTGGAAGGCATGTCCAAGGTCCTCCAGTCACTGCCCGTCGGCGAGCGCGTCGGCATCGCCTTCTCCGGAGGACTCGACACCTCCGTCGCCGTCGCCTGGATGCGCGACAAGGGTGCCGTGCCGTACACCTACACCGGCGATCTGGGTCAGTACGACGAGGACGACATCGAGTCGATCCCCGGCCGTGCGCTCGAGTACGGCGCCGAGGCCTCGCGCCTGATCGACTGCAAGACCGCCCTGGTCGAGGAGGGCTTCGTCGCCCTCTCGTGCGGTGCGTTCCACATCCGCTCCGGCGGCAAGACGTACTTCAACACCACCCCCCTCGGTCGCGCGGTCACCGGCACGCTGCTGGTGCGCGCCATGAAGGAGGACGGCGTCGACATCTGGGGCGACGGCTCCACCTACAAGGGCAACGACATCGAGCGGTTCTACCGCTACGGCCTGCTCGCCAACCCGCGCCTGCGCATCTACAAGCCGTGGCTCGACGCCGACTTCGTCACCGAGCTCGGCGGCCGCAAGGAGATGAGCGACTGGCTCGTCGCCCACGACTTCCCCTACCGCGACTCCGCCGAGAAGGCGTACTCGACCGACGCGAACATCTGGGGTGCGACGCACGAGGCGAAGACCCTCGAGCACCTCGACGTGTCACTCGAGACCGTCGACCCGATCATGGGCGTGAAGTTCTGGGACCCGTCGGTCGCCATCGACGCCGAAGACGTCACGGTCACGTTCGAGGGCGGTCGCCCCGTCGCGATCAACGGCATCGAGTTCACCGACCCGGTGGCCCTGGTGCAGGAGGCGAACACGATCGGCGGACGCCACGGCCTCGGCATGAGCGACCAGATCGAGAACCGCATCATCGAGGCGAAGTCGCGCGGCATCTACGAGGCCCCCGCGATGGCGCTGCTCTTCATCGCGTACGAGCGCCTCGTCAACGGCATCCTCAACGAGGACACGCTCGCCACCTACCACGAGCAGGGTCGCCGCCTCGGCCGCCTCATGTACGAGGGCCGATGGCTGGAGCCGCAGTCGCTCATGCTGCGCGAGTCGATCCAGCGCTGGGTCGGATCGACGATCTCGGGCTCGGTGACGATCCGTCTGCGCCGCGGCGACGACTGGACGATCCTCGACACCGTCTCGCCGAACCTGTCGTACGGCCCCGAGAAGCTGTCGATGGAGCGCGTCGGCGACGCCGCCTTCGGCCCTGTCGACCGCATCGGACAGCTCACGATGCGCAACCTCGACATCGCCGACTCGCGCGCCCGCCTCGAGCAGTACGCGGGCCTCGGCCTGGTCGGCGGCGCCACGGGCGAGCTCGTCGGACGCGTCACCGCCGGCGAGTCCGCCGAGATCACCGGAGCGGTCGAAGACGTCGACGAGAAGTTCGCGGATGCCGTGGACACGGCCTCCGAGGGTGCCGCGTTCGACTCCGGCACCGACTGACGGTTCCGTCGACGAGGGGCGGATGCTGCGGCATCCGCCCCTCGTCTGCGTCTGCAGCCGTTCGCTGTGAGTTCTCCGAGTTATGTTGCACAGCGGTGTGCAACATAACTACCATGGAGGCATGACCACCCGTGCACCGCGCCGCGACTCGGTCGAGAACCGCGCCGGCATCCTCGACGCCGCCCGCGCGACCCTTGCGAACGACCCCCGTGCGTCGATCGACGTCATCGCCCGCAGCGCCGGCCTCTCGCGCCGCACCCTTTACGGTCACTTCGACGACCGTGACGCCCTGATCCGCGAGCTCATCTCGACCGGCGCACAGCGCTTCAACGCGATCGCCGAGTCGGTGACCGACAGCGACCCGCGCCTCGCCCTCGCCCGGCTCGCGGCCCGCCTCTGGCGCGAGGCCTCGCACGTGCAGTTCGCCGCCGCTCTCGCCCTCGACGAGGCCCACGTCGAGCACACCGCCGAGGCGCTCGCCCCGCTGCGTCGCACGGTCGCCGCCCTCGTGCAGCGCGGGCAGGACGAAGGCAGCTTCCGCACCGACATCGCCGCCCCGACGCTCGCACGCCTCATCGAAGAGGTCGCCCGCACCGTCGTCTCACGCACCGACGCGAACAGCAGCGGGGCCGCGAACCTGGCCGTGCGCGCGCTTCTGAGCATCGCGGGACTCTCCTGGCGCGAAGCCGACGATCTTCTCGGCACGCACCCCGACATCATCGAGGCCGAGGAGGCCGACGCATGAGGATCACCCTGCACGAGGTCAGCAAGGGCCGCGGCGGCCAGGCGCTGCCGACGACCAGCCTCGAGTTCCACACCGGCGCCGTACGGTTCGCCCTCGCCGAGACCGAGCAGCGTCCCGCCGTGCTCGGCCTCATCGCCAGCGGCCGCATGCGCCCCGAGACAGGACGCGTGACCATCGACGGAGCGACGGACAACCGGATGCTGCGCCGCACCGTCGCACTCGTCGACGCCCCCGACGTCAGCGACCCCCACCCCGACATCGCCCTCGCCGGCGTCGTCGGCGAAGAGCTGATGTTCGCCGGACTCGGCGCCACACCGCTGCACGCCCGCCGCTGGCTGAACCAGCTCGGATACGGCGAGCTCGCGTCCGTGCCGATCGGCAACGTCGACCCGGCGGCGCGCGTCCGCATCCTGTGCGAACTGGCGGTGCTGCGCGACGGCACGCAGGCGATCGTGCTCGTGGCCCCCGACCGCCACGGCGGCAGCCCCGACGGCTGGTGGCGCATCGCCATGGAGTTCGCCGACCGCGGGTACGCCATGCTCGTGATCGTCGGCGGATCGGCGGCCGTCGCCCTGGAGCGGATGCAGGAGTTCGACGCCGTCAACGCCTCCGGCCCCATCGCGCCGCTGACGCTCGACACGCATGCCGAGGAACCCGACGGGTCGGTGAGCGAGGACGGCGAAGCCGACCGAGACGAAACGCGCCACGACCCGCACGACGCCGAGCTCACGGCATCCGACACCGAGACCGAAGACGAGGAGGGCGCGCGATGAAGGTCCCCGCCATGATCGCCGCCGAACTGCGGCGGCTCACCGCCAGCAAGATGGGCATCATCGCGCTGGTCGCGCTCGTGTGCGTGCCGATCCTCTACGGCGGCCTGTACCTCTGGGCGAACCAGGATCCCTACGCGAAGTTCCCCGAGGTCCCTGTGGCCCTCGTGGTCGACGACAAGGGCGCGCCGGCTCCCACGAGCGACGCGACGGCGACGGCATCCGACACCGTCAACTACGGCGAGGATGTCGCGGACAACCTCATCGACGGCAATGCCTTCGACTGGCAGCGGATGACGGAGGACGAGGCCGCCGAGGCGCTGCGCACCGGGTCCGTCGATTTCACGGTCACGATCCCCGCCGACTTCTCAGCCGCGCTCACCTCGGCCGCCGGAGACGAGCCGCACCAGGCGCGCATCGATCTCGAGACGAACGACGCGAACAACTACCTCGCGTCCTCGATGGGCACTCAGGCTGTGGAGAAGATCCGCAGCTCCGTGGCCGAGATGGTGGGCAGCGAGGCCGCGGAGCGTCTGCTCACGGGCCTCAGCGAGGTGCGCGACAACCTGGTGACGGCGGTCGACGGCGCGACGCAGCTCGCCGACGGGGCGACGACCGCGGCATCCGGCAGCGCCACCCTCGCCGACGGCACCTCGCAGCTCGCGTCGGGCACCGCCCAGCTCGCCTCCGGCGCGAGCACCCTCGCGGCCGGAGCGCAGCAGGTGAGCGACGGCAACCGCCAGCTCGCGGATGTGGCCGACCGGGCCGGGTCCGTCGTGCAGCAGGCCACGAACGCTCTGCCGCAGGTGCGCAGCGACATCGCGACGCTGCTCGCCGACCAAGGCCTCGCACAGGACGAGATCGACCAGGTCCTCGCGACCCTCGACCCGCTCGCGACGCGACTGCAGGAGGGCAACACCACCGTGCAGACCGCCGTCGGCAAGGTCGATCAGCTCGCCGACGGCGCCGCAGCAGTGGCGTCTGGCGCGTCGCAGCTCGCGAGCGGCGCGAGCACGGCCGCATCGGGGGCAGCGGCGGTGAACGACGGCGCCGTCCAATTGCGCGACGGCCTGTCCACCCTCTCCGAGGGCGCCGCCCAGCTGCGCGACGGTCTCGCCGACGGTGTCGCGCGCATCCCGGCATCCACTCCCGAGCTGCGCGAGAAGCAGGCCGACACGATCGCCGACCCCGTGAAGGTGTCGAGCGACAAGGTCGCGTCGGCCGAAGACTACGGCGCGGGTCTCGCGCCCTTCTTCGCCGCGCTGTCGGGCTGGATCGGCATCTACGCGCTGTTCCTCATCGTCAAGCCGATCTCGCGTCGCGCGGTCACGGCCCTGCACTCGCCGATCCGGGTGACGCTGGCCGGCTGGCTCACCCCGGCGACGCTGGGCGCCGTGCAGATGCTCGGCCTCATGGGCATCCTCGCGATCACCCTCGGCTTCACGTTCGACAACCCGATCGGCACTCTCGGGGTGCTGATGGCGGCGTCGGCGACGTTCGCCGCGATCATCCTCGCGCTGAACGTGTGGCTCGGATCCGTCGGCCAGTTCATGGGCCTCGTGCTCATGGTCCTGCAGCTCGTGACGGCCGGCGGCACCTTCCCGTGGCAGACGCTGCCCGCACCGCTGGCCGCTCTGCATCACGTCCTCCCCCTGGGGTACGTCGTCGACGCGATGCGCCAGCTCATGTACGGCGGCGATCTCTCCCGCGCCGGGTGGGATCTCGCGGTGCTCGGCATGTGGCTGGTCGGTGCGCTCGCTCTCGCGGCGATCGGCGTGACGAGGATGACGCACCGCCGGACGCTGCGCGACCTGCAGCCGAGCCTGATCGGCTGACAGCGGAGTCGTTTTCGCATCGCTTGACGTGCAACCGCGACCGCCGTGAAGTTGCCAGTCAGGCGATTCGAAAGCATCCAGTGCGGCTAGGATTCGAGAATGCGTCCCTGGGACGCGCTCTGGGGCTCTCTGGGACTGAGTCCCGTGGAGCCACCCGAGAGAGTTTTCGATGATGACAACTGATCTGGCTGCTGTCGTGGAGCCCGCGCGCCGCCCGTGGGGAGTGCGGCTGGGCAGGATCGCGTTCCTCGTGGTCGCGGCGATCCTGGTGATCGCCGTGGCCGCCGCATTCTTCGTGACCTGGACCATCCAGCGGTCCTTCCCGCAGACCGAGGGCGAGCTGCGCCTCGACGGACTGCAGGCCGAGGTGACGGTGCAGCGCGATGCGAGCGGCGTGCCGACGATCACGGCCGATTCCCCGCACGACCTCTTCTACGCGCAGGGCTTCGTGCACGCGCAGGATCGCTTCTTCGAGATGGACTTCCGCCGCCACGTCACGGCCGGGCGCGTCGCCGAGATGTTCGGCGAACCGCAGGCGGGTACCGACGCGTTCCTGCGCACCCTCGGATGGCGCAAGGTCGCGGAGGAGGAGGTCGCGCAGATGGACGACGTCACGCGCGGCTACTACGAGTCGTACGCCGACGGCGTCAACGCGTACCTCTCCTCCCGCTCGGGGTCGGAGCTCTCGCTGGAGTATGCCGTCCTCGGCATACAGAACCCCGATTACGCCCCCGAGCCGTGGGAGCCCGCCGACTCCGTCGCATGGTTGAAGGCGATGGCCTGGGATCTGCGGGGCAACATCGAGGACGAGACCGAGCGGGCCCTGCTCACCGCCCGGCTCGCCGACGGCGGTGAGGATGCTGCGCAGCTCGGCGCCACGCTCGACCAGCTCTACCCGCCCTACCCGTTCGACGAGAACCCCGTGATCGTCCCGACGATCTCCACGGTCCCCGCCCTCGACACCGACGCCGAGCCCGCGGCGTTCTCGACCGCGCCCTCCGACCCCGAGCTGCAGCAGGCCGTCACGACGGTCGACTGGACCGAGGCATCCGACGTCATCGAAGCGGCGAGCCTGCTCGTCGGAGACGTGGGAGAGGGCATCGGCTCGAACTCCTGGGTGGTCTCCGGCGACCTCACCGAGAGCGGGATGCCGTTGCTCGCCAACGACCCCCACCTCGGCGCCTCGCTGCCCTCGGTCTGGTACCAGGTGCAGCTGCGGTGCGCGTCGGTCTCGGACGAGTGCCCGTTCGACGTCGGCGGATTCTCGTTCTCGGGACTCCCCGGCATCGTGATCGGCCACAACCAGCACGTGGCCTGGGGCTTCACCAACCTGACGACCGACGTCACGGACCTGTACGTCGAACGCATCGAGGGCGACCAGTACTGGCGCGACGGCGCTCTCGTGCCCCTCGAGGAGCGCACCGAGACGATCCGCGTCGCAGGCGGCGACGACATCGAGCTCACCATCCGCTCGACGGGACACGGCCCCCTCATCTCCGGACTCGTCGACGACTTCACCTCCCTCGCCGACGACCCGGGCCCGGGTCTCGTGGCGGGCGGGGCGACGGCATCCGCTCCGGGCGGTGAAGACGCCGAGTACGCCGTGAGCCTCCGCTGGACGGCGCTCGACCCCGGAACCACCGGTACGGCGATCTTCGCCCTGTCGACGGCGCAGGACTTCGACGACTTCCGCGTCGCGGCATCCCTGTTCGACGTCCCGGCGCAGAACCTGATCTACGCCGACACAGAGGGGAACATCGGCTACCAGACGCCCGGCCGCCTCCCGATCCGCGGCGCGGGCGACGGATGGATGCCGCAGCCGGGGTGGGACAGCGCGTACGACTGGACGGGCTTCATCCCGTTCGAGGAACTCCCCGTCTCGTACAACCCCGCCTCGGGGTACATCGTGACAGCGAACAACGCGATCGTCGCCGACGACTACCGCTACTTCCTCTCGCGCGACTGGGACTACGGCTACCGCGCGGCCCGCATCGCGTACCTCATCGAACGCCGCGCGGCGGCCGGACCGCTGACCGCCCAGGACATGCGCGACATCCAGATGGACAGCGAGATGTGGATCGGCAAGCGCCTCGCCAGCGCGCTCGACGACATCGAGGTGGACGGTGCGGGCACGGAGGATGCCGTCGACCTGCTCCGCGACTGGGACGCGCAGAACGAGGCGGACTCGGCAGCCGCCGCTTACGCGAACGTGCTCTGGTCGAACCTCGTGCAGAACCTCTTCGTCGAGCGCGACGAACCGCTGCCCGCCGACGGTCAGGGTCGGCTCTTCACCGTCGTCGGCGCGCTGCTGGACGACCCGGACGACCCGCTGTGGACCAACCCCGCGATCGACGTCGACGGGCGGGACGAGATGCTTGCACTGTCGGCCGAGGAGGCCTACGCCGAGCTGTCGGGCCTGCAGGGCACCGACCTGACGGCCTGGAACTGGGGAACGCTGCACGCCATCACGCTCACGAGCGACACCCTCGGCTCGTCGGGCATCGCTCCGGTCGAGGCGCTCTTCAACCGCGGCCCCCATGCCGTGAGCGGCGGGGCGTCGGTCGTGAACGCCACGGGTTGGGAGCTGGGCGAGTCGTACGCCACCACGACGGTGCCGTCGATGCGCATGGTCGTCGACCTCTCGGACTTCGATGCATCGACGTGGATCCACCTCACGGGCGCATCAGGCCATGCGTTCGACGAGCACTACACCGACCAGACCGCCGACTGGGCCGCGGGAGTGCAGCGCCCCTGGGCCTTCTCGCCCAAGGCGGTGGACGCTGCGGCGCAGCGCACGCTCGTCCTGAGCCCTGCGGGGTGAGCGGCCCGGTCAGGCGGATGCCGCGGCGCGGCGCGCGATGACCCAGATACCGACCGCGGCGGCGAGGAAGATCGCGGCGAGCATCGCCCATCCCACCGGACCGTACGTGATGGCCGTCGCGTTGACGACGATCGGCGAGGCGAGCGCTCCGAGCGAGAACCCCATGCCGAACACGCCCTGATACGCCCCGGCTCGCACGGGGTCGGCGAGCTCGAAGCTCAGGCCCCACGCGCCGGCCTGCGACAGGATCTCGGCGAACGTGTGCGCCACCATCGCGACCACGAGCACGACGATCGCGACCCATGCGGGCAACCCGGCGGCGAGGGCGTAGACCAGGCAGGCCGCCACCATCAGCCACCCGGCGACCATCGTCACGCGGCCGGCGACCCGCACGTCGTGGGTGCCGCGCGAGGCACGCACCTGGAACAGCACCACGAGCGCGGTGTTGACGACGAGCAGCACCGACACGACGACCTCCGGCGCCTCGGTGTAGCCGGTGATCCACAGCGGGATGCCGAACTCCGCGACGCCGAACTGCATGCCGAACACGGCCGACAGCACGGTCAGCAGCAGGTAGCGCGGGTCGCGCCAGGGCGAGCGGCGGTTCCAGTCGCGGCGCGACGCGGCCGCGGCATCCGTGTCGATGGAGCCTGTCTCCGTGCGCACGTCGTGGATCGCGGTGCGGCTCGGTGCATCGACCGCCGAGGTGAGCCGCAGCAGCGGCAGCGATCCGAGCGCGCAGAGCAGACCGCCGCTCGCGATGACGATGCGATAGGCCTCGGGGGTGCCGAGCGCGAGGGCGATCGCGCCGAGCCCCGATCCCGCGGCGATCGACAGATTGGTGACCGTGCGGAGCACCGCCCGCGCATGCACGCGGCGCTCGGGCGCGAAGCCGCGCGCGATGATCGCCGATCGTGCGGAGTGTCCCATCGAGTCGAGGAAGCCGCTCGCGCTGGCGAGCACGAGCGCCGACACGACGTCGCCCGCGAAGGCGTAGGCGGCGAGCAGCAGCCCGCCCAGCGCCTCGAAGACGAAAGCGAGTCGGCGCGCACTCCACCGATCGGCCATCCACCCGCCGAGGAGCGAGCCGAGAACCCCGCAGCCGCTCGACACCGCGAGAACGACCGCTGCCTGGGCTGCGGAGAGGCCGATGATCTGCGTGAAGAAAAGCACCGTGACCGCGAAGAACACCCCTCGACCGATGCGCGAGACGGCCGTGGCGGCGACGAGCGCCCGCAGCACCGGATCGCTCAGACTCGACGCGAGACGCGCGAAGAAGCGGTCGGGCTTCGCTGCGGGTCCGGCCTCCGGCACTGTCGTCGTCTCGGGGTCGGGGTCGCGCGAAGTCACCCTCCATCCTCACACGACGCTCGGACACCGCCCTGCACACCCGGTTTCGCCGAGCGGCGACCACTCGATTACCGTTGTCGGGTGGCATCCAGTTATCTCGCACCGAAGGGCACGCCCGTCACGCTGCTCGAGTTCGAGCACGGCGGCGCGACGCTGATCGCCGAGACGTTCGGCGAGGCGGGCCCGACCTTCCTGCTGCTGCACGGCATCGGCATGGGCCGCAGCGTCTATCTCGATGTGGTGCAGCGTCTGCGCGGGCGTGTCATCGCCCTCGACCTGCCGGGGTTCGGCGAGGCCCCCGAGCCCGATCGCACGCTCACCATGGAACGCCACGCCGACCTCGTCGCCGCGTACCTCCGCCATGTCGGCGAGGCCCCCGTCGTGGTGATCGGCCATTCGATGGGCAGCCAGATCGCGGCGGAGCTCGCCGCTCGGCATCCCGACCTCGTCGAGGGCGTCGTGCTCGCCGGTCCGACCGTGAACAAGGCCGCCCGCAACATCGCCGCGCAGGCCCGATATCTGCTCACCGACCTCGTCGGAGAGCGCCCGCTCGTGATCTGGCGCGGCGCGCGCGAGTACCTCCGCGGCGGGCCCCACCTGTTCCGGAAGATGCGGGCCACGATCGTGCATGAACCTGAGAAGGCGTTCGCCCGCATCGACTGTCCCGTGCTCGTGCTGCGCGGAGAGAGCGATCCGCTCGCTCCCCTGAGCTGGTGCCGCGAGATCATCGACGAGATCCCCGGCGCCGACCTGCAGGTCATCCCCGACCACGGGCACGGCACGCTCATCAGCGACTCCGAACCGGCGGCCGAGCTCATTCAGGGGTTCGCCGACCGCCTCTGAGGCGCGCATCGTCGGCGGCCCTCGTCACCTTTTGCGGCCTTTGTCACCTTTTGCGGCCTTTGTCACCTTTTGCGGCCCCTGCCCGCCGACGAGGCCGCAGAACCTGACCCAGGCCGCAGAAGTCGTCAGGCAGGGCGACGTCAGCCCGCGGCGGGCGGCGTCTGCTTCGACTCGGCCAGTTCGTCGACGACGAGGCTCCGCTCGTCGGTGGTGCCGTTGCGGTACGCCTGGCGGCCGACCATGTGCGCCGACAGCGGGGCGGTCGCGAACTGCATGAGCACGATCGGCGCGACGAGCAGCAGACCGACGAGGATGCCGCCGACGGTGCCCATCGACACGGCGATCGAGAGGCAGATGAGCACCAGGCCCAGAACCTGCGGCTTGGTCGCCGCGTGCAGACGCGACGGCACGTCGCGGAACCGCAGCAGGCCGACCGCCGCCGAGAGGCACAGGATCGCGCCGAGCAGGATCAGCACGAGCACCGTCGTGTCGATGACGGCGTCGGGGAGGCGGAGTTCGAACACGTTCACGGCGTCGTGTTGTCCCTTCTCGCGACGAACCGCGCGACCGCGATCGAGCCGAAGACCCCGATCGCCGCGATGATCAGCATGACGGGGATGGTGCGGGTGTGCCCGTTGATGGCCATCTCCGCGCCGAGCACGCACATGACCTCGGTGAGGAGCACGTCCGACGCGACGGCACGGTCGAGGATCGACGGGCCGCGCACGATCCGCACGATGGTGAGGATCGCCGCGACGCCGAACACGACCATGACGACCAGGAGCAGGATGTTCATCGCGCACCGCCCTTCGCCGCGCGCTCGTCGGCCTTGAGGGCACGGTACTGCGACGGCGCCCCGAGCGCACGCACGATGCGGCGCTCCCACCGCAGCACGCCCTCGCGCTGCTTCTCGACATCGTCGTGCGACCGCACGCCGATGACGTGCAGGTAGAGGATCTGCCTGTCGCGGTCCGCCTCGACGATCAGCGATCCGGGGATTAGCGACGACACCACCGAGACGTGGGTCATCATCAGGTCGTCGGCGTACTTCAGCGGCACGGCGATGATCGCCGCTCCCGGCTGACGGCGGAAGTCGAACACCTGCATCGTGACCGCGAGTCCGCCGCGGATCATCGCGAACAGGAACTGCACGACGAACAGGGCGCCGTACCAGAGGTTGATCCGCCCGGACAGCTCGACCGTCGGCAGCCGGAAGACGCGGGTGACGAACACGGCGACGACGAGCCCGGAGAGGAACGCCAGCACCGTGAACTGGCTCCACAACAGCATCCAGAGCACGACGAGCCACGCGAGGAACGGCAGCTGCACGCCGATGTCGCGCCAGATGTGACGGCCGGTCTCCTTGCTCATCCCTCCACCTCGTCTTCCAGCTGCACGAGGTTGACCGGCTCGAGGAGCCCGGCGCCGATGCGGTCGCAGAGCGCGTAGAGGGGCCCGGCGAAGACGGTCAGCGCGACCGTGACGCCGACCATGCCGGCGGTCGCGACGGTCATGATCTTCGGGATGCGGCGGCGCTCCTGCTGCTCGTCGGCGGCGGGTGCGTTGCCCAGGTACGAGATGCGTCCCTCGGTCTCGGTGGAGTCCTCCTCCTCGCGCCAGAAGGCGAGGTTCCACGCGCGCATGAGGGCGTACAGGGTGAGGAGCGAGGTCACGATGCCGCCCACGATGAGGACGATCATGAGCGGGGTCCCGACCGAGGCGGCCGCCTCGAACAGCGCGAACTTGCCGATGAACCCGGAGAAGGGCGGGAGTCCGCCGAGGTTGATGGCCGGGATGAAGTAGAGCACGGCGATCACCGGCGCGACCTTGAGCAGGCCTTTCACGCGCAGGATCGACGTGCTCCCCGCGCGACGCTCGATGAGGCCCACCGCGAGGAACAGCGTCGTCTGCACGACGATGTGGTGGACGATGTAATACACCGTCGCCCCGATCGCCGCGGGCGTCGCGATCGCGAGACCGAAGATCATGTAGCCGACGTGGCTCACGAGCGTGAACGAGAGGATCCGTTTGAGCTCGGCCTGCGCCACCGCGCCGAGGACGCCGACGATCATGGTCGCCAGAGCGATGATGAGCAGCAGCGTGTCGATGCTGTTGTCGGCGAAGAGCTGGGTCTCGGTGCGGATCAGCGCGTAGACGCCGACCTTGGTGAGCAGGCCCGCGAAGACCGCGGTGACGGGCGCAGGTGCCGTCGGGTACGAGTCCGGCAGCCAGAACGACACCGGGAAGATGGCCGCCTTGATGCCGAACGCCACGACGAGCATGAGGTGCAGCACCAGCTGCGTCTCCTGCGGCAGCTCGGTCATCCGCTCGGCGATCTGCGCCATGTTCACCGTGCCGAGCGCGCCGTAGATCATCGCGATCGACGCGAGGAACAGGATCGACGACACGAGCGAGACGACGATGTACACGGCACCCGTGCGGATGCGCGACTCGGTGCTGCCCAGGGTGATGAGCACGTACGACGCGACGAGCAGGATCTCGAAGCCGACGTAGAGGTTGAACAGGTCGCCCGCGATGAAGGCGTTGAAGATGCCGGCCGCGAGGATCAGGTACGAGGGGTTGAAGATCGAGATCGGCGTCTCGTCCGTCCCGTCGGCGGCGCCCTGACCGATCGAGAAGAGGAGGACCGCGAGCAGCACGATGCTCGAGATGAGCACGAGCAGGGCGGCGAGCCGGTCGACGTACAGCACGATGCCGAACGGGACCGGCCAACCGCCCACCGAGACGGCGAGCGGGGTCCCCGCGTCCACCACCACGAGAAGGACGGCGGCGATCACCGAGACGATGGCGAGCGTCGCGACCGTGACGAACACCTGCAGACGCGCGTTGCGGCCGAACACGAGCGTGACCGCGGCGCCCAGCAGCGGCAGGGCGACGAGCAGGGGGACGAGTGCGCTCATCGGCGGTCCTCCCCGTCTTCTCGGTGCTCGGGTGCGTTGTCGTCGGAAGCGGTGTCGGATGCCGTGTCGCGCGCCGCATCCGCGGCATCCGTCTCGTGGGCGTCGGACGCGTGGGTGTCGGCGTCGGTGCGGAAGTCCGACGAGCCGTCGGCATCGTCGGGGGGCGCGGATTCATCGGTCATGACGGATGCCGCGGCATCCGCATCGTCTGCTGCGTCTGCGTCTGCGTCTGCGTCCTGAGCGTCGGCGCGGCCGTCGGCATCGCGGTCCTCCGGCGACCACGAGCTCGGCCGGTCGACCGGGGCGTCGTCATGGATCGCCGCGTTGTCGCGCATGTGCAGCACGGTGATCGGCGAGGTCTGCACACCGACGAAGTCGGTGGTCGCGTCGTCGTCGTCGGTCTCGGACTCGTCGTCCATGAGGTCTTCGTCGGCGTCCGTGCGCTCGCGGAGCGCGATGTCGGCCTCGTCGTCCTCGACCGTGTCTGCCTGCCCGAGCTGCCACGAGCGGTAGATGAGGGCGAGCAGGAACGCCGAGACGGCGAACGTGATGACGATCGCGGTGAGGGTGAGCGCCTGCGGGAGCGGGTCGCTCACATCGCCGTCGGCGTCGTAGAACGGCGCACGTCCGGGGACGCCCATGACGATCAGGAGCAGCAGGTTGGTGGCGTTGCCCAGCAGCAGGAAGCCGATGAGCACGCGGGTGAGGCTGCGCTCGAGCATCGCGTACACGCCGCACGCGAAGAGCACGGCCATGATGGCGATGAGGGTGACGGAGACGTCCATCAGATCGTCACCCCCCGCTCGCGCAGCTCCTGCGTCTGCCGGTCGACCTCGGCACCGAGGCTGCGCAGCACGTCGAGCACGAGTCCGATGACGACGAGGTACACGCCCACGTCGAAGATCGTCGACGTGACGAACTCCATGTGGCCGATGCCGGGGATCTCCCACTCCCAGAACGTGCTGGTGAGCGGCGCCTGGCCGAAGAAGAGGGGAACGACGGCCGCGCCGACCGCGAGGATGAGACCGGCGCCGAGCAGGCGCCCGGCATCCGTCGGGGCGGCCGCGCCGAGCTCCCAGCGCCCGCCGGCGATGTAGCGCATGACGAGGGCCATGCCGGCGACGAGGCCGCCGGCGAAGCCGCCGCCCGGCAGATTGTGCCCCGCGAACAGCAGGAAGATCGACACAACGATGATCGTGTGGAACAGGATGCGGACGACCACTTCGAGGAGGATCGACCTGTTCTCCGGCTTCATCTTCTGCCCGCCGACGAGCCAGGCCCGGGGGCTGCTCTCGTTCTCGGAGGTCTGGAAGCGGATGCCGTCGGTCGTCTCGACCAGCGGCCGGCTGAGCGTGCGGCGGCGCTTGGCCTTGGGGAGCGTCTTGGTCGAGGCGAGCATGTCGGCCCGGTGCGTGACGAACACGAGGGAGGCGACGCCGGTCGCGGCGAGCACGAGCACCGAGAGCTCGCCCATCGTGTCCCAGCCGCGGAGGTCGACGAGAGCGACGTTGACGACGTTCTTGCCGTGCCCGATCTCGTACGCGAGCTTCGGGAACATCTCGGAGATGGGCTCGGCGACCCGCGACTGCGTCGCCACGATCGCGACCCAGGCCATGGTGAGACCGGCGCCGATCGCGAGGAGCGCCCGCGGGATGCGACCGACCGAGGCGTTGTGCTCGCCGAGACGCGCGGGCAGCCGGCGCAGCACGAGAGCGAACGTCACGAGCGTGACGGTCTCGACGAGGATCTGCGTGAGCGCGAGGTCGGGGGCGCCGCTCGTCGCGAAGAGCACGACCATACCGAGCCCGGTGACCGACACGAGCACGACGCCCGTGTAGCGCTTGCGCGCCCGCACCGCGATCACACCGGCGACGGCCATGAGCGGGGCGACGACGATCTGCACGGGCGTGTGCCAGGCGGAGAGCTGGAACCGGTCGACGTCGCTCGCGAGCAGCGCGGTGATCTCGGCGGCCACGAACACCACGAAGATCGTGCCGACGTACACCGGCAGCGACCCGCGCTGGGTGAGGGTCGTGCTGAGCACGGACAGACGGTCGACGCCGCGCACCACGAGGTAGTACGCGTCGGCCGCGGTGAACGGCAGCAGACGGGACCTGCGATCCCAGCCGGAGCGCACCGTGAGGAGGAAGAGCGCCGCGCCGAGCAGCACCGTGAGGATCGAGATGCCGAGCGCCGGCTCCAGCCCGTGCCAGAGCGCGAGGTGCCCCGGCCCCTCGACCGCGTCGCCGGCGTGGTCGAGACCGGGGGTCGCGGTGAGCGCGTACCCCTGGAGGGCCTTGTCGAGCGCCGGGGCGCCGATGCCCGCGGCCAGGGTGACCCCGGCGAGGATGATCGGCGCCGACAGGAAGCCGACCGGCGGGTCGGGCCAGGAGGTGTCGGGGATGCGGTCGCCCATCGCGTCGCGCTTGCTCCAGAACGCCCCCCACAGGAAGCGCATGCCGTATGCCGCCGTCAGCATGGAACCGAGGCTCACGCCGATCACGGCGACGAGACCCCAGGGGGACCCGCCGATCGCGTCGTCGAGCAGGGCCGTGAGCGTCGACTCCTTCGCGACGAATCCGATGGTCGGGGCGATGCCTGCCATCGAGGCGACCGAGATGAAGGCCGCGGTCGCCATGACCGGCGCCTGGCGGCCCACACCGCTGAGCTCGGTGATGTCACGGGTCGAGAGCTGCCGGTCGATGACGCCGACGATGAGGAACAGCGCCGACTTGAACAGCGCGTGACCGATGACCAGGGCGAGGCCCGCGAGTGCGCTGGCCTGCGTGCCGTAGCCCACGACGACGGCGAAGAAACCGAGCTGGCTCACGGTGCCGAAGGCGAGGATGCGCTTGAGGTCGGTCTCGCGCAGCGCCTGGAACCCCCCGAGCAGCATGGTGACGATGCCGAGGGAGATGATGATCGGTCGCCACGGACCGCTGAACGCGAAGATCGGCGCGAACCGCGAGACCAGGTAGATGCCGGCCTTCACCATGGCGGCCGCGTGCAGGTAGGCGCTCACGGGAGTCGGTGCCGCCATCGCACCGGGCAGCCAGAAGTGGAACGGGAAGATCGCCGACTTGCTGATCGCGCCGACGAGGAGCATCACGATCGCGGCATCCACCATTGGACCCGTCGGCGCGAGCTCGAGGATCTCGCGGATGCTGCCGGTGCCCGCGTCGACGACGAGGAGCACGACGCCGATGAACATCACGAGCCCGCCGAGCGTCGTGACGAGCAGCGCCTGCAGCGCTGCACGGCGGCTGGCCGCACGGCGGCGATAGTGGCCGATGAGCAGATACGACAGGATGCTCGTGACTTCCCAGAACATGACGAGCATCACGAGGTCGTCGGTGAGCACGAGGCCGTACATGGCGCCGGCGAAGGCGAGCAGCACCGCCGAGAACTGTCCGATGCCCGCGGAGTCGTCGTGGAAGTACCACCGGCAGTACAGGAGCACGAGGGCGCCGACGCCGGTGACGATGAGGGTCAGCACCCAGCCCAGCACGTCCATGTGCATGGAGAGGTCGAGCCCGAGCTGCGGGATCCACGGCACCGACACGAACGGTGCCGGACCGTCGAGCACCTGCGGGGTGAGCACGAGCGCATGGACGAATGCCGCTGCGGGAATGAGTGCGGCGACCGCGAAGGCCTGAGCCCCCAGCCAGCGCACCAGAACGGGCATCAGAAGCGACCCGAGGAGGAACACAGCGAGGAGCATCAGCATAAGCGGCTCCTCAAAGCTCGTCGGCCGAGATCGGCGCAGGCGGGCGGGTGTCGCTGACCAGTTTACCTGGCGTTAGGAACCCGTAAGGCCGCGAGCGTCGGATTGCCCCGTCTCGGCGTTCCGGGCGAGTGCGGGGCCGAGCCGTTCGTAGGACTGCGCGATGTGCGCGCGCATCGCCTCCGCCGCGGCATCCGGGTCCCGTCGACGCAGCGCGTCCAGGATGCTCTCGTGCTCGCTGACGGTGTCATCCTCGAAGTCGTGGCGGAAGTCCAGCCGGTAGAGGTGCATGTGCGAGCGCAGTCTCACGATGGCCTCGGCCAGCAGCGGGCTGTCGGCGTTCTCGGCGATGAGGTGGTGGAAATGCAGGTCCCCGTCGATGAACCGGCGGTAGTTGCGGAACCGCTCGTCCTCGTCCGGGTCGGATGCCGCGCGCATCTGCGCCACCGATTCCGCCAGTTCGGCCTCGGTCTCGTCGTCGATCCGCCCGGAGGCGCGTCGCGCGGCCTCCGGCTCGAGGAGCTCGCGCATGTCGTAGAGGTCTCGCAGCCCTCGGGCGTCGAGCAACGGCGCGGCGACATAGCCCTTGAGGGCGCGCTTCGCGACGAGCCCCTCGGCTTCGAGACGGGTGAGGGCCTCTCGCACGGGGGTGGGCGACACGTCGAGGTCGCGGGCGACGGCGTCGATGTTGACGCGGGCACCGGGGTCGATGACGCGGTCCATCAGCAGCCCGAGCACGGCGTCGTAGACGTCGTCGACGAGGGCGCGCCGCGCGGGGAGCGGTCGCGGTCCGCGGGCCTCGTCGTCGCTGAACATGAGTCTCATCGTACGGGCTGCCCTTCGCGCTCAGACCGGGGGCGCGCGGATGCCGACACGGCACCCGACGGGAGGGAGTGGCTGATCAGGCCGAGTTCCCGCAGCTCCTCCCAGAGCTCAGGGGCGACCGGTCGGCTCCGCAGACCGCTGTTGCGCGAGATCTGCGCGGCGCTGGCACCCCCGAGCACGACCGCCGCCACCGCCGGATGGGTGAGCGGGTACTGCACGGCGAGCTCGGGCAGGGTCCGTCCGTGGCGGGCGGCGACACGGGCGATGGCCCTGGCCCGCTCGACGACCTCCTCCCCCGCCGGTCCGTAGTCGAACATGGTGCCGGGAGCCGGGTCGTCGGTCGCGAGGATGCCGGAGTTGAACACCGCCGCGGCGAGCACGCTCACACCACGCTCCTCCGCGGCGGGCAGCAGGTCGTCGGCGGCGGACTGGTCGAGCAGCGTCCAGCGTCCGGCGATCATCATCACGTCGGCATCCGTCTCGCGCACGAAACGGGCGGGCATCGCGCTCTGGTTCATCCCCGCTCCGAACGAGGCGATCACCCCCTGATCGCGCAGCTCTGCGAGCGCCGGGAACGCGCCGTCGAGCGCTTCCCGCTCGAACTCGTCGGGGTCGTGGACGAGCACGATGTCGATGCGGTCGAGTCCGAGCCGCGTCAGCGAGTCCTCGATCGAGCGCAGCACGCCGTCCCGCGAGTAGTCGCGCACGCGCCGGTGGTCGGCCGGCACGTCGAAGAGGTTGTCCCGGTCGGTGCGTCCGGCGGCATCCTGCGGAACGAGCAGCCGCCCGACCTTCGTCGAGACGACGAGCTCGTCTCGCGACAGGGCCTGCAGGCCCTCGCCCAGCCGGCGCTCGGCGAGGCCGAGGCCGTAGTGCGGGGCGACGTCGAAGTACCGCACGCCGCCGACCCACGCCGCGGGGACGATCTGCGGCCACTCGTCGTCATCGAGCGCGCGGTAGAGGTTGCCGAGCGCGGCGGCGCCATAGGCGATCGGCGGCGCCGTGAGTCCGCCACGTCCGATGGCGACGCGTGGGCAGTCGAGCATGCTCATGCGACGATCAGCCGGTCCACCGCGCTGTCGTCCCACGCGATGCCGAGGCCGGGCGCCGTGGGCGCCCAGCCCCTGCCGTTCTCGATGCGCAGCTCGTCCGTCGTCACGGCGCGCAGCTGTGGGATGTGCTCGAGGTACAGAGCGTTGGGGATCGCGCAGACGAGCGAGACGTGCAGCTCCATCAGGAAGTGCGGCGCCACGTTCGCGTTGAAGGACTCCGCGAGATGCGCGATCTTGAGCCACGGCGTGATGCCGCCGACGCGCGCGACGTCCGCCTGCACGATCGACGCGCCGCCTCGCTGCAAGTGCTCGCGGAAGTGGCCGAGCGAGTACATGCTCTCGCCGACGGCGATCGGCACAGACGTCGAGCGCGCGAGCAGGCGGTGGCCCTCCACGTCCTCCGCGGGGAGCGGCTCCTCGAACCAGAACACATCGACCTGCTCGAACAGGCGCGCGCGGCGCACGGCCTCCGACACCGAGAACGACTGGTTCGCGTCGACCATGATGTCGAGGTCGGGGCCGACGGCATCCCGCACCGCGCGCAGGCGGTCGAGATCCTGGTGGCCGCGCGGCATGCCGACCTTGATCTTGACCCCGCCCATGCCGCGCTCCTTCGCCGCGACCGCGTGGTGGACGAGTTCGTCGGTGCGGTAGTGCAGCCAGCCGCCCTCCGTGTCGTACAGGGGCACCGAGGGCGAGGCGCCGCCGGCCGCGACCCAGAGGGGCAGCCCTGCGCGCGTCGTCTTCGCATCCCATACCGCGGTGTCGATCGCGGCGAGCGCGAGCGCCGTGATCGGGCCGACCGTCGTGGCCCTCGTGATGCCGAACAGCGCCAGCCACACGGCCTCCGGGCGCTCGGCCTCGAGTCCGATCAGTGCGGGCAGCAGCGTCTCGCGCAGCAGACTCAGGACCGCGCCGCCGCCCGTGCCGATCGTGTAGCTGTAGCCGACGCCCTCCGCGCCGTCCGCCGTGCGCAGGCGCACGATGATCGTCTCCTGCTTCACGAAGGTCTGCAGCGCGTCGGTGCGCTCCGTCTCGACGGGGATGTCGCACAGCAGCGCCTCGGCGCGCACGATGCGGCTGCCCGCCGTGGCATCCGCTCGCACGTCCATGCGTGTGTCGTCCGTGGTGGTCATCAGCGTCCTCCGAGTCCGCCCAGGGTGACCCCCTTGATCAGCTGACGCTGCAGAAGCAGCACCAGGATCAGCGAGGGGATGACGGCCAGGGTCGACGCCGCCATGAGCAGAGCCCACTGCGTGCCGAACTGGCCGGTGAACATGCCCAGCCCCAGGGGGACCGTCGCCATGTCCTGCGTGTTGATGATGATGAGCGGCCACAGGTACGAGTTCCAGTAGCCGATGAATGAGAAGACCGCCAGCACGCTGAGGGGAGCCGTGAGCTGCGGCAGCAGGACGGACCACAGGGTGCGCAGCCGCGAGGCGCCGTCGATCAGCGCGGCCTCCTCGTACTCGAGCGGGATGGTGAGGAAGAACTGCCGCATCAGGAACGTGCCGAACGCCGTGAACGCGAACGGGATGATCAACGCCGCGTAGGTGTCGTTGAGCCCCCAGCCGTTGATCAGGATGAACAGCGGGACGACCAGCACCTCCTGCGGCAGCACGAGCGTGAGCACGAACAGCAGGAACAGCTTGTCGCGGAAGCGGAAGCGGAGACGTGAGAACGCGTAGGCCGAGAGCACGGCGACCACGACCGACAGCGCGGCTCCGAGGATCGCGACGAACAGGCCGTTGAGGATGAAGCGGCCGAACGGCACCACGGTCCAGGCCTCGACGAAGTTGGCCCAGCGGATCTCGGATCCGAAGATCTGCGGCGTCTCGGTGAAGACCTCGTTCTCGGGTTTCAGCGCCGTGAGGAACATCCAGATGAACGGGAACGCGAAGATCAGCGCCACCACGGCGATCGCCGCGGTGTTCAGCCACTCCTTCAGGGTGGTCCTGCGCTGCTGCGCACGGCGCGGGAGCACGAGCAGGGCGGTGGCGGAGAGGTCGCGGTCACTCATAGTTCACCCATTTGCGCTGGCCGACGAACTGCAGTGCCGTGATGAGCATCACCACGACGAAGAGGATCCACGCGAGAGCGGATGCGTAGCCGAGCCGATCGAAGACGAAGCCGTTGCGGTACAGGTACAGCACGAACGTGTTGGTGCTCTCGCCCGGACCTCCCTGCGTGAGGAACAGCGGCTGCACGAACACCTGGAAGGCGCCGATCATCGTCATCGTCGAGCAGAAGAACAGCGAGGGGGACAGCAGCGGAAGGATGATGAACCGCAGTCGCTGCCACGCGGTCGTGCCGTCGATGCGGGACGCCTCGAGGAGCTCCTTCGGGATGGCGCTGAGGCCCGCCGAGAGCACGATCACGTTGTAGCCGAACGACTGCCACACCGACATCGCGATGACCGACGGGAGCGCCCACGCCGAGTCGGAGAGCCAGTTGGGGCCGTCGATCCCGACCGTCGCGAGCATCGAGTTCACGAGCCCGTCCTGCGAGAGCAGCAGACGCCACACCAGCGCGTTCGCGACCATCGGGGTGATCACCGGCAGGAAGAAGACCACCCGCCACGCACCCGCCGCCTTCATGCGGGTGTTGAGCCAGAGCGAGATCGTGAGCGCGACGAACAGGTTGAGCGCCGTGTAGACCACCGCGAAGATCACGGTGTTGCCCAGCACGGTGTAGAACGTCGGGTCGCGGAACAGCTTCACGTAGTTCTCGACGCCGATGAAGTCGGGGCTCCCGAACAGCTTCCAGTCGAAGAGGCTGATGAACGCCGAGCCGAACAGCGGTGTGAGGATGAATAGGACGAACCCGATCATCCCCGGCGCAAGGAACGCGACGGCGACCCATGCCTGGCCGCGCCGACGCGGCATCCGCTGGGCCTTCGGGGTGGGGACGCCGATCGGCGCCCCCACCCCTCCGTGCATCGCGGAGGAGGCCGAGGCCTCCCTCCGCTCGCTCATGACGGCCATGCGCTCAGCCCGCCACCGAGTTCTGGATGGTGTCCATGATCTCCTCGGCCGTCAGCTCGCCGCGGTAGCCCTGCACGCCGTACTGCGTCATGAGGGTCTCCACCTGGTTCCAGGTGGGCGTCGTGCGCTGCGGCGTCGCGTCGGACAGCAGCGCCTCGACCACGTCGGCCGCGCCCTCGGTCTTGCCCTCGGCCCAGGCGGGCAGCGCCTCGATGCGGGCGGGGACGATTCCTCGCGCCTCGGCCTGCTTCTCCTGCACCGACAGCGAGGTGAGCGCCTCGATCGCGGCGAACGCCTCCTCCGGACGCTCGCAGTTCGCAGCGATGCCGAAGCCCGACCCTGCGGTCATCGCCGCGGCGCTCCCGCTCGTCGAGGGCACGATGGTGACCCCCAGCGTGAAGTCGGCGGCGTCGGCGAAGCTGCCGTACATCCACGGACCCTCGATGAGCATGGGCACGGCTCCGGACGTGAACGCCTGCTGCGAGACCTCGGAGCCGTCGGCCGCCTCCGGGGCCTTCGCGACCTGGTCGACAGCGACGAGGTCGAAGAAGCTCTGGATCTGCTCGACGAACTCCGGATCGGTCAGGTCCAGCTCGCCGTCCTCGGTCACGGCCGGCACGCCGTCGGCGAGCGACCAGGCGTTCGGGATGAAGATCCCCGGTGCGATCGCCAGGCCCTTCCTGTCGCCGTCGGTGAGGGCCTTGGCGTCGGCGACGAACTGCTCTCGCGTGTACTCGGTGCCGGGGGGCTCCAGCCCCGCGGCCTGGAACGCCTCGACGTTGTAGAAGAGCACGATCGGCTCCGCGTCGTAGGGGATCGCCCGGATCGTGCCGTCGACGGTCATGCCCGCCAGCATCGACGCGTCGATCTCGTCGGTGTCGAACCCGGCCTCCTCGATGAGGTCGTCGAGCGGCATCAGCAGGTCGCCGAGCTCCTGAGCCCTGGCGGCCTGCGTCGTCAGCAGACAGGGCGGGTTGCCGCCGCTGAGTCGCGTCTTCACCTTGGTCCAGTAGTCCGAGAAGCTCGGGCCCTCGACCGAGATGTCGAGATCGGGGTCCTCGGCCTTCGCCCCCGAGATGAAGTCGGCCCACTGCGCCTGGTCGCCCTCGCTGGCGGCCCAGGTGTAGAGCACGAGCGGGCCGCCGGCGTCGCCGCCGCCTCCGCCCGAGCTACTCGCGCACCCCGCGAGGGTGATCGCGGCGAGTCCGGCGACGCCGGAGACGATCAGGCGCCTGGTACGGCGCGAGGGGACTGCATTCATACTGTCTGCCTCCTTCAGTGGATGCATCATCGATGCGTGGGTGAGGGGTACCGCTCGGATGCGTCCGGCCTCGATCGGGGTGGAAGGGATCCGGACGCGGTCACGTCTGTGGTCAGGTCGTGGAGAAGTCGATGGCGACGACGTCGATCAGCGCGCCGCTGGGCTTCGGGGCGACGATGCGCAGCTCGCCCAGGTCGTCTCCGGCGGTCGAGGCCTCATGCACCTCGAAGCTCGCGTCGTGCTGCAGATCGAGCCCGTCGGCTAGGCGGTGCACGCGGGTGATCCGCCGCACCGGGAGTCCGCGCACGATGATCTCCTCGACCGGCAGCGCCGTGAGGTGCAGATAGAGGCGCCCGTCGCGTGCGGTCGTCGGTCCGTGGAAGTCGATGCCCTCGGTGGGGTCGACGCCGATCACGGACTCGGCGTGCGACGGCATCCAGTCGGCGAACTCCTGCAGCCGTTCCCGCTCGACCTCGGGGAGCGTGCCGTCGGGGCCTGGGCCGACGTTGAGCAGGAGGTTCCCGCCGCGCGCCACGACGTCGATGAGCGTCACGAGCAGCGAGCGCGCGGACTTCTCGTTGTCGGGTCCTCGCCGGTAGGCCCAGTGGTCGCCGATCGTGAGGCACAGCTCCCACGGTCCCGTCGGGGCGGTGAGGGGGAAGCCCTGCTCCGGGGTGCGGTAATCGCCCTGCCCTGGCAGCCGGTCGTTGATCACGACATCCGGCTGCAGCTCTTTGATGAGGCGCCGCAGCGCGGGGGCCGTCCATTCGACGGCCGAGCGCTCCCAGTCGCCGTCGAACCAGAGCAGGTCGATCGTGCCGTAGTTGCTCAGCAGCTCGCGCAGCTGCGCGCGGACGTACGCCAGGTAGCGGTCCCATTCCTCGGGGCTCGACCGGCGGTGGCGGTCGGTCGCGTCCGGTGTGTCCGCGAACTCGGGGAGTCCGGCGGCCGGCCAGTGCTCGAGCTTGTACGGCAGGTCCTCGTCGCGGAAGGCCGGGTAATCGGGGTGGTTCCAGTCGGGGAGGCTGTAGTAGATCCCGACGCGGAGGCCCTCCGCGCGCACCGCGTCCACGAACTCGCGGGTGATGTCGCGGTGGAAGGGTCCGTGCTCGACGCCGAAGTCCGACTGCTCGGTGAAGAACATGTTGTAGCCCGCGTGGTGCCGCGCGGTGAAGACGACGTAGGTGGCGCCCGCCTCACGCGCCCGGCGGGCGAGGTCCGCGGCGTCCCACTCGGTCGGGTCGAACGTCGGCGCGGTCGCCTGATACTCGGCGACCGTGACGCGGTCCTCCACGGCATCCCGGCCGGGGATGATGGAGCGTCCGACGAGCGGCCAAGAGATCTCGATGCCCTGCTGGGACGCCTGATCCCAGTGCACGAAGAGCCCGAGGCCCGCTCCACTGAACCACTCGCCGCCGGGGATGCGGTCGGTCGGTCGTCGGAAGACTGCGGCGTCTGTCATGACTCTCCTCGTCGAGATCACAATTTCCTATAGGATACTTGATAGGCAATATATCCCACATCGGAGTGAAGGAGAAGCGCCGATGGCCATGTTCGACGAGGACGCCGTCCGACCCGCCGAGTACCGCCGGTTCGAGCGACCACTGCCGGAGTGGTTTCGCGGTGCCGGCCTCGGCATCTTCGTGCACTGGGGGCCGTATTCGGTACCGGCCTGGGCCGAGCCGACGGGCGAGCTCGGTGCCGTGTCACGCGAGGAGTGGTACACCCACAACCCGTACGCGGAGTGGTACGCCAACACCATCCGCATCGAGGGATCGCCGGCGCGTGCGCATCACGAGGCCGCGCACGGAGGCGCCCCGTACGACGACTTCCTCGACCAGTGGCGCGCCGAGGACTTCGACCCGGACGAGGTGCTCGCCGTCGTCGCCGCGACCGGCGCGCGCTACTTCATCCCCACGACCAAGCACCACGACGGCGTCACACTGTGGGACGCACCGGGCACGGAGGGCCGCAACACCGTGGCACGCGGACCCCGTCGCGACCTGATCGGCGCCTTCGCCGACGCCACTCGACGAGCCGGCCTGCGCTTCGGCGTCTACTACTCGGGCGGCCTCGACTGGCACTTCTCCGACCTGCCGCCCATCGACCACGACGGCGCCCCGGCCCCGGACGACCTCCCCTATGCGGAATACGCCCACGACCATCTCGTCGACCTGGTCGAGCGGTACCGTCCCGACATCCTGTGGGGCGACATCCGCTGGCCGGATGCCGGCATCGCCCCCGGCCCGAAGAGTCTCGCGCACGCGTTCGACGTCTTCTACGACGCGGCCCAGGACGGAGTGGTCAACGACCGCTGGGGGGAGTCGCACTGGGACTTCCGCACGAGCGAGTACGTGCACGGCACGGCCGTCGAGGTGGGCGAGGCATGGGAGAACACCCGCGGCATCGGCCTCTCCTTCGGCCACAACCGCAACGAGGCGTCCGAGCACCTGCTGTCGGCGGACGATGCCGTGCGGCTGCTCGTCGACGTCGTGTCGCGCGGCGGGAACCTGCTGCTGAACATCGGCCTCGACGCGGCGGGGCGCATCCCCGACCTCCAGCGACAGACTCTCGACGGCATCGCGGCTTGGACCGCGCGCCACGGCCACGCCGTCTTCAACGCCCGGCCGGTCGACCGGTTCGCCCCCTCCGACGGGCCCTGGCTGCGCTGGACCCGCTCGGGCGACGCCGTGCACGCCGTCGTCGACGCGCGGGGACCGATCCGCCTTCCCGACCCTGCCGGGCTGCTCGACGAGAAGACCGCGCAGATCACCGGCACGCCGGTCTCCGCGACCAGGGTCGGGGATGCCATCCTGGTCGAGACGACGGAGGCCGAGGGCCCCGTCGCGATCTCCTTCCGGGTCCGCACCTGACGAAAGGCCACCACAGCATGCGCATCGCCCTGCACTCCGAGATCCGCGACGGCGCGGTCGACGACTACCGCACGAACCACGAGCGGATCCCCGACGACCTCGCCGCGACGTTCGCGCGCATCGGCATCCACGACTGGACGATCTGGCGCTCCGGGCATCGCCTGTTCCACCTCGTCGAGTGCGACGATTGGGATGCCGCGGTCGCGGCTCTCGCCGAGGACCCCGCCGACCACGCGTGGCAGGCCGACATCGGCCGCTTCGTCGAGCTGTTCCGCGATGCCGACGGCGCCGAGGGCACCGCACCCCTCGAGCAGGTGTGGGACTTCGCAGCGCAGCGCGACGCCTGACCGGGCCGCCGCGGCCCCCGGACGATCGCGTGGCAGAGTAGGCCCGTGACGCGGACGTGGGTGCGGGAACTGACGGGATGGATGCTGGCCGCTGCCGTCGCGCTGGTCACCGCGGCCGTCGTGGCGTCGTCTCCCCGCGCCGAGCTGCTCTTCCGCGACGGTGACTCGCTCATCGTCGCTCTCCTGTCCCGGTCGGTCCTCAGCGGCGAGACGCTGGACTGGGCGATGTCGAGTGTGCTCTTCCTCCCCGAGACGGCCCTGTTCTCGGGTCTCCGCGTGCTGCTTCCGCTCGGGGTCGACGGCCTGTTCGCGGTGAGCGCGGTCGTCGGCATCCTCGCTCTGTATGGAGCGATCCGCCTCGTGGCCGGTCGCGCCGACGAGGGCCGCGCTCCCGTGGGCTGGTCCGTCGTCGCGGTCGCCGTGGTCGGCCTGCTGGCGACGACCGAGACGTCGGCGTCGCGTGACGCGCTCGAGCTCGCGTCCCTGCAGCTCACGACCACGTACTACTCGGCCACCGTCGTGGCCGTGGTGCTGTCGATCGGCCTCGCCCGCCGGGTGCTCGACGGCAGCCGGCGCGTCGTCCCGCTCGGACTGTCGCTCGGCGCAGTTGCTGCCCTCTCGACCCTGACGAACCCGCTGTACGCCGCGTGGTTCACGGCGCCGTTCGCCCTGCTGTCCCTCACGTTCGTGGTGCGTCGGGCGCTGCGCGTGCTCGCCCTTGGCCTCCTCTCCGCCGCGGTGACCGGTACCGGGCTGGGGCTCCTCCTGCGCATTCCGTTCGCGGCATGGATCGCGAACACCGGCGCCGGATACGCGCAGCCGTCGCTGTGGAGGGAGTCGATCGGGTACTACGGCGACCTCGCGGCGCAGCGTCTCGAGTCGCCGCTCGGCGTTCTCGCTCTGCTCGTCGGGGTCGCGCTGCTGGCGGTCGGCGTGCTCCGCAGCATCCGGGCCGACGGACCCTCCTCGCGGATGGTCGCCCTCGCGTCGTGGGTCTTCCCGCTCGCGGTCGTCGTCGGCGCGATCGCTCTCGGCACTCACGCCGGCCGGTATCTCCAGCCGATCGTCTTCCTGCCGGCGCTCGCGCTCGTGGCGTCTCCGCGCACCCTCCGACTCCCGACCGCGGTGCGCCGAACGGTCGCCGTCGTGGCCGCGGTGGTCGCGCTCGTCCTCGGGGCCGTGAGCGTCCCGCGGCTGGCGACCGCCGCGTCCGAGGCCTCGGGCGACCCCGACCTGGCGTGCGTCACCGACTGGGTCGACGCGTCGGGTCGCACGGGTGCCGGGCAGTTCTGGACCGCCCGGCTGCCGAAGCTGCACCTCGACGACCCGGCTCGGCTCGTGCAGGTCGACCACCGCCTGAACGGCTACGCCTGGCTCGTGAACCGCGAGGACTTCGGAGTGGGCGAGGTCACCTTCCTGCTCGAGGACGCGCAGTCGGTGCCGTGGGAGCTGCCGACGTCGGCGGTGCCGGACGAGGTCGTGGACTGCGGTCGCTGGTCGATCCTCGACTTCGCCTCGACGCCTCTTCCGCTCGGCCCCGCGCACTCCTGAGCCTCGGCAGAATGGCGCGTCCGGCGCTCAGCGGCGCGGCGCGGCTGTCGTGGTCCCCGCTCGGAAGCGGCACGTCAGGTGCAGCGACACCCCGGGCTCGCTCCGCAGCATGCGCGCGACCTGTTCGCCTGCGGCGCGGCCCTTCTCGACCGCGGGCTGCACGCTCGTCGTCAGCACGAGGTCGCCGAGTCCGTCGGCGTCGATCCCGTCGAAGCCCGCGACCGACAGGTCCTCGGGTACCCGGAGCCCGAGCTCCGCGGCCGCACGGATGACCCCGACGGCCAGCAGGTCGCTCTGCGCCAGAATCGCTGTCGGCCGAGAGTCCGCGTCCTCCAACAGCATCCGCCCGACCAGCAGTCCCTCGTCGATGAGGCTGCCGGAGGCCGAGATGGCCGGGGCGTCGGGGAAGATCTCCCGCATACCGGCGAGGCGGTCGACCGTGACGTCGACGGTGGCCGCGGCGACGCGCTCCGCCGTGACGGTCCCGCGCACGCGGTCCCGGTCGAGCGGCAGGGTGACGAGGGCCACGTCGCGATGCCCGAGCTCGAAGAGGTGCCGTGCGACGTCGGCCGCGGCTGCCTGGTTGTCGAGGGTGACGCGCGGGATGCCGTCGCCCGCGTCACCCTCGATCACGACGACCGGGAGACCCCGCCCGCGGACCACGTCGAGCGAGGCGCGCGTGCGCCCAGAGCACCCGATGAGCACGACGGCGTCGACCGGTGCGCTCGCGAGGGGAGACCCGTCATCGCCCGGCTCGTCGCGCATGAGCAGGATGCCGGCGCTCAGCTCGGCGAGGCCGTCGGTGAGGCCGTCCATCATCGCCGTCGTGACGGGGTCGAGGAACGCCGCGCGCAGGTGCCCTTCGAGCACGACCGCGACGATGCCGCTCCGTCCTCGGCGCAGGGAGGCGGCTCGCGGATCCGGTCCGGCGTAGCCGAGCTCCGCCGCCGCGGCGAGGACCCTCTCCCTGGTCGCCGGGGCGACGTTGGCCTTGCCGCTGAAGACGACGGATGCCGTGGAGGTCGCGACCCCCGCCTCGCGCGCGACATCCGCGATGGTCGCGCGACGCGGAGTTTCGGGACTGGTCATACTCCGAGGATAACCCGCCGCGGGTAGGCGGGATCGAATCGATTCGATAGGCTGTCCCCCATGCAGCACGTCCTCTCCCGGCCGCAGTACGTCCGATGGCGGGCCGCGGTCTTCGCGATCTTCTTCATCAGCGGACTCTCGGTCGCCACCTGGGCCTCCCGGGTGCCCGACATCAAGGTCGCTCTCGAGATCGACAAAGCGCAGGTGGGCATGCTGCTGCTGGGCGCGGGCATCGCCTCGATCGTCGGCATCTCATCGGGTCCCGCTGTCATGGCGCGCACCGGCGCCCGACACGGGATGCTGATCGCGATCGCCACATTCGCCTCCGGCGTCACGCTGATCGGCGTCGGCACGAACGTATTCGGCTCCTATCCGATCGTGCTCCTCGGGCTCGCGCTGTTCGGCCTCGGCAACGGCAGCATCGACGTGATGATGAACGTCGAGGCGACGGCGATCGAGCAGTACGCGAAGAAGACGATCCTTCCGCTGTTCCATGCCTTCTTCAGCTTCGGCACCGTGGTCGGCGCTGGAGCGGGCGCCCTTGCGGCGCAGCTGCGCATCGATGTGTTCGGCCACACCCTCACCACGGCGGTCCTCATCGCGGCGATCGGCCTCGCGAGCATCCTCAATGTCCCGGCCCGCGCGGAGGCGCTCGACCCCACGGAGAACGCCGTCGGGAAGCCCCGATGGCGGGAGCGGGTGCACGTGGCCCTCGCCGCCTGGCGCGAACCGCGCACGTACGCGATCGGCGTCGTGATGCTGGGGATGTCGTTCGCGGAGGGCGGCGCGAACGACTGGCTCGCGCTCGGCGTCGCGGAGGACCACGGCGGCGGCACGGCGCTCGGCGCGGCGGCCCTCGCGACCTTCTCCGTCGCGATGACCGCCGTCCGGATCTTCGGCGGCCCGCTCGTCGACCGCTTCGGTCGCGTCATCGTGCTGCGCATCCTCGCGCTCACCGCCGCCTCCGGCATCCTGCTCTTCATCCTCGCCCCTTCACTGCCGCTCGTGTTCCTCGGCGCCGCGCTGTGGGGCGTCGGCGCCTCGCTCGGGTTCCCGCTGGGCATGTCGGCCGCGGCCGACGATCCGGCCAAGGCCGCGGCGCGCGTGAGCGCGGCGGCGACCATCGGCTACATCTCGTTCCTGGGCGGCCCTCCCGTGCTCGGATTCATCAGCGAGCACATCGGACTCCTCAACACGCTGTTCATCCTCGCGGGACTCGCCGTGCTCTCCGGCCTCTTCTCGGGAGCCGCCCGCCCGCTGCGCGAAGACGAGAAGACGCCCGTCGCGACGCACTGACATCGACCACCCTCGATGCGGTTAGGCTCGTCGGGTGCGTCTCGTCATCGCCCGCTGCTCCGTCGACTACACCGGGCGGCTCAATGCCCATCTCCCTCTCGCCACACGTCTGCTCGTGCACAAGGGAGACGGCAGTCTGCTCGTGCACTCGGACGGCGGCAGCTACAAGCCCCTGAACTGGATGAGCCCTCCCTGCTCGCTCTCCACCGAGGTTCCGGGCGAAGAGGAGTCCAGCGCCGGCGTCACCCAGGTCTGGCGCGTCACCCACAAGAAGACCGGCGACGCCCTGCGCGTGCAGATCTACGAGGTCATCCACGACTCGAACCACGATCTCGGCATCGACCCAGGCCTGCAGAAGGACGGCGTCGAGGCCGACCTGCAGCGTCTGCTGGCCGAGCAGGTGGATCGGATCGCCGACGGCGCGACGCTCGTGCGCCGCGAGTACCCCACCGCGATCGGCCCGGTCGACCTCTTGGTGCGGGATGCCGAGGGTGTCGCCATCGCCGTGGAGGTCAAGCGCCGCGGTGACATCGACGGCGTCGAGCAGCTGACGCGCTACCTCGACCTGCTCCGCCGGGACCCTCACCTGTCACCCGTGCAGGGAGTGTTCGCCGCACAGGAGATCAAGCCGCAGGCGCGTGTGCTCGCCGAAGACCGCGGCATCCGCTGCCTCGTCCTCGACTACGACGACATGAAGGGCATCGAGTCCGGCATCCCCCGGCTCTTCTGACGTCAGCGCGAGGTGACGATCCGCGGTCGGGGCCCTTCGAGTCGGGCGACCGCGACCTTCACCTCGTGAGCTCATGCTCCGCGCCGGTGGGGAACCGCCCGCAGGCACACACGAACGCGACGATCACCGTGGATGGGCCCAGCCGGACGGATTCTGTGCAGGACGACTGCCCATAGGCTGGAAGGCATGCCTCTCTCCCCCTACTCCTGCGTGCTGTGGGACGTCGACGGCACCATCGTCGACGCCTCCGTCGGCATCCTCCGTCGACTGAACGTGGCGCTCACGCACTTCGGCCGCCCCGCGCCCACGCGCGAGGAGCTGATCCACTGGATCGGCCCGCCCATGTTCGACTCGTTCCAGGCCCAGGCGGGGATGACGCCCGAGCAGGCGACCGAGGCCGTATCCTTCTACCGGGCGCTCGGCAAGGCCGACGGCTACACGACCGACATCGCCACCTACGCGGGTGTCCCGGAGATCCTCCGCGACGTGCATGCCGCAGGCATCCCGCAGGCGACCGCCAGTTCGAAACCCGAGATGCAGGTCGACGCCATCGTCGACTTCCTCGAACTGCGCCCGTACTTCCTGACGACGGTCGGCGCCACGCCTGACGAGGCCACCCTCGCGACCAAGACCGATATCGTGGCCGAAGCCCTGCGCCGATTGGCCACGCTCGGCGTCGACATCTCACGGCCGGTGCTCATCGGCGACCGCCATCACGACGTCGACGGGGGCGCGGCGAACGACGTGCCCGTGATCTTCGTCGACTGGGGCTTCAGCGATCCCCACGAGGGCGACGACGCTGCGTTCCGCGTCTCCACGGCCGACGATCTGCGCGCTCTGCTGCTCGGCTGAGGCCGTGCAGGACCGGTGAAAGCACAGAACTCCCCGCCGGATGCCGCGCTCGTTGCGGCACCCGGTCAGGGAGTTCTGTAGGTCGCCCGCCTCAGAGAGGACGGATGTTCTCGGCCTGCAGGCCCTTGGGGCCCTGCGCGACGTCGAACTCGACTCGCTGGTTTTCCTCCAGCGAGCGGTAGCCGGAAGACTGGATGGCGGAGTAGTGCGCGAAAACGTCAGCGCCGCCGTCGTCGGGGGAGATGAAGCCGAAGCCCTTCTCCGAGTTGAACCACTTGACCGTGCCCTGGGTGCTCATTTACTGCCTGTTCTGCTGGGAAAAGAAGCCGACGCAGGATGCACCGACGTGGTCCACGCTAGTGGAGCACCGCCAGAGCGGAAGTCCCGGTGTCAGCCCGTAACCCAAATGTTGCATGAGCGACCTCTCGCCGTCACAACACCGTGGCGGCCGTCGAGCGCCATCGGCCCGAAAAATGGTGTGGCCCTCACCGCGGGGGGAGCGATGAGGGCCGAAGACGACCGGAGGGTGCGTCAGATACAACCCTAACCCCTCCGAGGGGGTTTTGTCCCCCAAATGGGGGACAAAAGACGAAAATCGTGGAAAGCCACAACGAGAGCGGCCCCCTCGAGCGGCCCATTGGGGACTGAGCGACTCGAGGGGGCCCAATCGCATGCACGGATCGCCTCTGCCTCTGGGGAAGGCAGCCCGTCATCTGGGGTAGACGGAGCGATCAATCCCCTGTGCATGCACCTTCACCATAAACGAGGAAACACGATCGCGCCATGGGGCTGCCGCCGTGTCGCGGGAGCGTTCCCGCGAGAGCCCCGACCGGCCCTTGGGTAGCCTGATCCGGTGACCATGCTGAACAAGGACATGACCCTCTGCATCTCGCTGTCGGCGCGGCCGAGCAACAACGGCACCCGCTTCCACAACTTCCTCTACGAGGAGCTCGGGCTCAACTGGATCTACAAGGCGTTCGCCCCGACCGACCTCGGCCAGGCGATCGCGGGGGTGCGAGGTCTCGGCATCCGGGGCTGCGCGGTGTCGATGCCCTACAAGGAGGACGTGATCGCGCTCGTGGATCGCATGGACGCCTCCGCGTCGGCCATCGACTCGGTGAACACGATCGTCAACGACGACGGCGTGCTGACGGCCCACAACACCGACTACAGCGCGATCGCGCAGCTCATCGAGCGCGGCGGCCTCGACCGTGCATCGTCGGTGCTGCTGCGCGGATCCGGAGGGATGGCGAAGGCCACCGCCGCCGCGTTCCGCGATGCCGGCTTCACCGAGGTGACCATCGCGGCCCGCAACGAGGAGCGGGGTCGCGGCCTCGCCGACCTCTACGGCTTCGCCTGGACCCCGGACGCCGCCGGCGTCACCGCCGAGGTCATCGTGAACATCACCCCGATCGGCATGGCCGGCGGCGCCGAAGCGCAGTCCCTGGCCTTCGACGCGGAGCAGATCGCCGCAGCTTCCGTGGTGTTCGACGTCGTGGCCCTCCCCGCCGAGACGCCGCTGATCCGGGCGGCTCGTGCGGCGGGGAAGACCGTCATCACGGGCGCCGAGGTCGCGACGCTTCAGGCGCTCGAGCAGTTCGTGCTCTACACCGGCATCCGTCCGACGAGCGAGCAGGTACGCGCGGCCGAGGAGTTCATGCGCGCGCAGTGACGCGGGTCAGGCGACGACGGTTCGCAGCGCGCCCGTCGCCGCCGAGGCGGGGCGCCGCCGGGCGAGAACGCTCGCGACGACCATCACCACGAGAGCGGATGCCGTGATCGCGGCGCCGATCCAGATGGGCGAGGTGTAGCCGAGACCGGCGGAGATGCCGAGTCCGCCCGCCCAGGCTCCGAGCGCGTTGCCGATGTTGAACGCGCCGATGTTCGCACCCGAGGCGAGCGTCGGAGCGCCGCCCGCGTACTGCATGACGCGGCTCTGCAGTCCGGGCACCGTGCCGAAACCGAACACCCCCATCACCACGAGCAGACCGATCGTCGCAGGCTGCGACCACGCCAGCATCCCGAAGAGCACGAGGATCACGGCGAGCGCCGCGATGAACCAGAGCAGCGTGCGGTCGATCGCCCGGTCCGCGAGGCGGCCGCCCACCCAGTTCCCGACCACGAGCCCGGCCCCGAAAAGAACCAGCAGCCACGGCACGGCCGACGCCGCGAATCCCGTGACGCCGGTGAGCGTGTACGCGATGTAGGTGAAGGCGCCGAACATGCCTCCGAAGGCGAGGGCGGTCACGACGAGCGAGAGCCAGACCTGGCCGGAGGCGAACGCGCTGAGCTCGTTCCGCAGGCTCACGGGTGCGTCCGAGGAGCGCGGCGCCGAGACGAGCAGAGCGATGCCGAGGAACGCGACCACGCCGATCGCGGAGATCGCCCAGAACGTCGCGCGCCATCCGAACTGCTGGCCGATGAACGTGCCGAACGGTACCCCGAGTACGTTGGCCGCGGTGAGACCCGTGAACATGATCGCGATCGCGCCGGCCTTCTTCGCCGGGGCGACGAGGCTCGACGCGACGACGGAGCCGATGCCAAAGAACGCACCGTGGCAGAGAGCGGCGACGATGCGGCCGATCATGGCCGTGGAGTAGTCGGGCGCGATCGCGGTCAGGGCGTTGCCCGCGATGAAGAGTACGACGAGGCCGAGCAGTACGGCCTTGCGCGGCAGACGCGTGGTCGCGGCGGTGAGCCCGAGCGCCCCGACCACGACGCTCAGCGCATAGCCCGAGATGAGCCAGCCCGCCGTGGCCTCGGTGACCCCGAAGTCGACGGCCACCTCCGGCAGCAAGCCCATGATGACGAACTCGGTGAGTCCGATTCCGAATGCGCCGATGGCGAGTGCGATGAGTCCGAGTGGCATGGGTCTGCTCCGTGGTCCTCTGCTAAAGTAGTTGCAGACGCGGGATATTGCGTCCGACGAGCAATCATTGCATACGCAACTAGTCGGCGCAAGCAACTACCTGCGTCGGCAACGACTCAGGAGGTCATCATGGGCATCTCGGACGACGCCGTCGAGATCCGCGCGCGCGGCTGGCGCACGCTCGCCGCGCTCCACGGGCTGATCGACGCCGAGCTCGAACGGGCGCTCGGCGAGGCCGTCGGGCTCTCGGTCGTGGAGTACACCGTGCTCGACGCGCTCAGCCGCCAGGACGGCTGGCACATGCGGATGCAGCAGCTCGCCCGCGCGACGGCCCTGAGCCCCAGCGCCACGACACGTCTCGTCACACGGCTCGAAGACCGCGGCCTGCTCACGCGCATCCTCTGCGCCGACGACCGTCGCGGCATCTACACCGAGCTCACGTCCGCCGGACAGGCGCTCTACGAGAAGGCGCATCCGATCCATGACGACGCCCTCGAACGCACCCTGGGCGACGCGGTGACGCAGCCAGAACTCGCCCCGGTCGTGCATGCGCTGCAGAGCGCCGCGGTCGGCGTCTGAGGGGAAGCGAATGCAGACGATCGGCGTTCTCGGCGGCATGAGCTGGGAGTCCTCGCTGGAGTGGTATCGGCTCGCGAACGAGCGGGTGCGCGAGCGCCTGGGCGGCCATCACTCCGCGAGGATCGTGCTCGACTCGGTCGACTTCGCCGAGATCGAGGCGATGCAGGCGAGAGGCGACTGGGACGCCGCGGGCGATCTCCTCGCCGACCGGGCTCGCGCCCTCGAGAGCGCCGGCGCGGAGCTGCTCGTGCTCTGCACCAACACCATGCACCTCGTCGCGGAGCGGATCGAGGACGCCGTCGGCATCCCGTTCCTGCACATCGCCGACGTCGCGGCCGAGGCGGTGACCCGTGCGGGCCTGTCGACGGTCGGCTTGCTCGGAACGGCCTTCACGATGGAGCAGCCGTTCTATCGCGAGCGGCTCGCGGCGCACGGCATCCGCACCCTCGTCCCCGACGCCGACGACCGTCGCGCGGTGCACGCGATCATCTACGACGAGCTCGTGCAGGGCGAGATCCGCGAGGAATCGCGACAGCGGTACCGCGAGGTCGTCGGCCGTCTCGTGGCGGAGGGCGCCGAGGGCATCATCCTCGGGTGCACCGAGATCGAGCTGCTGGTGTCCGCCGACGACTCTCCCGTGCCCGTGTTCCCCACCACCGCCCTGCACGTCGAGGTCGCGGTCGATCGGGCCCTCGGCGACATCTGACCTGAGTCGGTCACTCGCCGACGTAGAGCAGCTCCCCGGATCCCTCTCCCTCCCTGGCTTCGAGGTGCGCGGTGATCACCGCCTGCGCATCGGACTCCTGCGGTGTGCCGACATTCGACGGTGTGCGCTGCTCGGTCATGCTCTCCCCCTGAGGATCAGATTCCAGTACACCCACGGCAGGACCCATCTGTCCATGAGATAGGTGAAGCGGCGTTCGCGATAGAGCGTCCGCCACCTCGGTATCGAGGGCTGCAACCGCCCGAGTCGATCGAATTCCGCGAACACCGCGGTGCGAGCGGTGACCGTGAAGGGCGTCTCGCTGTACCCGTCGTAGCTCCGCCTCCTGTGGGGTCGCGTGAGCGCATCGGCGATCACCTTCGCCTGCTTGCGGATGGCACCGCCGGAGCGGACGGGCGTCACCGAGGCCACGTCGCCCAGCGCCCAGATGTCCTCCCACCGTCGATGCCGGAGCGTCTCGCGATCGACGTCGACGAATCCGTCGTTCCCCTGCAGGCCGCTCTCCGCGATCCATGCGGCAGCCGCCTGCGGGGGCGCCGCGTGCAGCACGTCGTACCCGATCGTGGTCTTCTGCCCGCCGACGACGACATCCAGCTCTGACGCGTGCGACCGCACGTCGACGACCTCCGCGTCGTAGATCGTCTCGACGCCGTAAGCGTCGAGACTGCGATGCAGCTCCGATGCGACCTCTCCGATGGAGAAGGGCGCCGACTCGGGAGTGACGAAGACCACACGGATTCGGTCGAGCACCCCGCGCCGCCGCCATCGGTCGCAGGCGAGGTACAGGGGCTTCTGCGCGACTCCGGCGCAGGACGCCGGTTCCGCCGCCTGGGTGAAGACGACCGTGCCCGAGTCGAGCTCCCGGAGCGCGCGCGAGGCCGCATCCGCCAGATCGAGGGTGTAGTTCGACACCACGGCTGCGCCGGTCGACGCCTCCTGCAGCCCGGGGATCGCGTCCCACCGCTGCTCGATGCCCGCAGCGATGATCAGCTGACCGTAGGCGATGCGCCGGCCGGACGACAGTTCTACGGACTTCTCGCCCGGGCGCACCGACACGACGCGTTCCGGAACCCAGACGACCCCGCGGGGCGTGACATCCGCCTGCGGGCGGACGACCTCGCGTCTGTCGGCGACACCGCCCGCGATATGGGATTGCAGCGGTGCGTAGACGTGCTCCCGACGCGGCTCGATGATCGTCACATCGGCGACGCCCCGCCGACGCAGGCGTGCAGCGATCGAGACGCCCGCGTTGCCCCCGCCGATGACGACGACCGGACCGAGTGAGGGCGACGCGGATCTCTTCATGATCCCGAGCATCCTGCAGGGAACGGATCTGCGCCAGGCTCTTGCATCTCGGGCGCACATCCTCTTCCGGCGGCAGTGCGAGCCCGAGATGGAATACGTCAGTGGGTCGGCGGGGCGGCCGTCGACGCCCGGACGATGAGCTGCGACGCGAGCGGGGCGAGGTCGCCGACCGGACCCCCGGCGAGGATCTGCAGCAGCAGATCGACGGCGACGGTGCCGCTGCGATCGATCGGCATCCGGACCGTGGTGAGGGCGGGCGTCACGGCACCGGCCAGATCGATGTCGTCGATGCCGACGATGCTGACGTCGGTCGGGCAGCGGCGGCCGAGCTCCAGCATCCCCGCCTCCAGGCCCAATGCGACGAGGTCGTTGTAGGCGACGACGGCCGTGGCTCCGCTCGCGGCCGCGGGGGCCGCCGCCGCGCGACCACCCTGGATGGACGCTGCCTGGTGGCTGAGGAGGGTGAGGCGGATGCCGTGGCGCTCGCACGCACGGGCGACGGTGTCGGCGCGGCGCACGTCGGCCCAGGATCCGCGGGGGCCCGACGCGTAGGCGATATGGGTGTGCCCGAGGGCGGCGAGGTGCTCGATCGCCTGCGCGGGGCCGTGCTCGGCATCCATCACGATGCAGGGCGCGCCGTCGATCTGCCGGTTGACCACGACGTAGGGGGTGTCGCCGACCAGCGCGAGCACGTCCTCGTCGGGCAGACGCGGCGAGCAGAGCAGCATCCCGTCGAGCTTGCGGGCCTGCTCGATCTGCTCGCGTTCCCGGCGCAGGTCCTCGTCGGCGTCGAACACGACGATGCGGTGCCTGCCGTGCCAGGCCTGACCCTGGATCGCCTTGAGCAGGGTGCCGTAGACGGGGTTCGCGACGTCGGGCAGGATCACGCCGAACGTGCGCGTGGCGGTGACCGCCGACTGCGGAGTGGCGTAGCCGAGCTCGGTGGCCGCTTCGAGCACGCGGCCGAGGGTTCCGGGGGCGAGTCTGTCCGGCTCTCCGAACGCGCGCGACGCCGTCGCGATGGACACGCCCGCATGGCGTGCCACGTCCGTCAATGTCGCTGCCACGAGCACCCTCCGTCTTTCGTGCAATCCTACGATCCCACCCGCGCATGTAAACCTGCTTGACAAGTTTGTACAACTCATACACACTCGTTTACATGACGATCACCGCCGATCACCCGCAGTGGTGCGCGGCCCACAGCGAAGGAGCCAGCGCGTGAACGACCTCGCATCGGCCCTGAGCCGCACTGCTCGCATCTCGACCACCGCGCCGGCAGCCCCCGCCCGCGCCGGGATCCTGCACCTCGGACTCGGAAGCTTCCACCGCGCGCACCAAGCGGTCTACACCGCCGCGGCCCTGCAGGCTGAGGGCGGCGACTGGGGGATCGTGGGCGTCGCCTCGCGCTCCCGCGGCATCGTCGACGCGCTGCACGCACAGGACATGCTGTACTCCGTCGCCACGATCTCGCCCGACACGACATCGCTCTCGATCCCCGGCGCGCACACCGACGCGTTCGTCGGCGGCGAGCAGCCCGAGCGCGTCGTCGCGCAGATCGCCGACCCCGGCATCCGCATCGTCACCCTCACGGTGACCGAGAACGGGTACAGCTACTCGGCCGCCACCCAGCGCCTCGACCTCGACGACGAGACCGTCCGGGCCGATCTCCGCGGAGGCGCTCCGCGGTCGACCATCGGACAGCTGGCGCGGGGCCTGCAGGCCAGGGCGGCCACCGGTGGCGCGCCGATCTCCATCCTGAGCTGCGACAACCTCGCGGCCAACGGCAAGCACACCGAGAAACTCGTGCGCGAGTTCCTCCAGGAGCTCCCCGACCCCGAGGGCGCGGAGGCGCTGGCCTTCCTCGACCGGGCCGTCACCTTCCCGTCGAGCATGGTCGACCGCATCGTCCCGGCGACCACCGGCGAGCTGCGCACGCGCGTGAGCACACTGCTCGGCGCGCGCGACGACATCCCGGTGCCGGCCGAGCCGTTCTCGATGTGGGCGATCGAGGACTCCTTCGCCGGCGGCCGACCGGCATGGCAGGCAGGCGGCGCCGTCTTCACCGACGAGGTCGCCCGCTACGAGCAGATGAAGGTGCGCCTGCTCAACGGCACGCATTCGCTCATCGCCTACCTCGGAGCGCTGAGCGGCGTCGCCACGATCCCCGCCGCGATCGGCCTCGACGGCATCGAGCACGCGGCGCGCGCCGTGCTCCGCGACGAGTACGAGCCGTCGATCGAGGTGCCGTCGGGCGTCGACATCCGCGCCTACGAGACCGAGCTCTTCGAGCGCTGGGCGAACACCGCACTCGGCCACCGCACGAGCCAGGTCGGAACCGACGGATCGGTCAAGCTGCGCCAACGCATCCCCGAGCCGGCGCTCCTGTCGCTGTCGCGCGGCGAGATGCCGCACCTCATCGCACTCACCGTCGCCGGCTACCTGTCGTGCATCGCCCCGCTGCCCGGATTCGACCCGGGTCTGCACGCCGCCGCGATGACGGATGCCGCGCGCGAGCGCCTCGCCTCCCTCGCCGCCACCGCGCGGGACGGCCGCGAGCTCGCCCGCCGCGTGATCGCCGAGCTGCATCTGTTCGGAGCCGAGCTCGGAGAGCAGGATGCTTTCATCGAGCGCGTGGGCGACCTCACCGACACCATCCGGCGCCAGGGCGTCGACGCCGCCATCGCGGACGCCGGCGACGCCTCGCGCACCCCCACGAAGGAGATGCAGCCATGAAGGCTCTCGCCATCCACGGCAAGGAAGACATCCGCTGGGAGGACCGGGAGGTCCCGACCCCCGGCGACGGCGAGGTGCGCCTCCGCGTGAACTACGTCGGCATCTGCGGATCCGACCTGCACTACTACTTCCATGGCGCGAACGGCGAGTACACGATTCGCGAGCCCCTGACGCCCGGGCACGAGCTCTCCGGCGTCGTCGACCTCGACCCGTCCGGCCGTCTCGCCCCCGGCACCCCCGTGACCGTGCACCCGGCCCGGTACGGCGCCTCCGTCCCGGGGCTCGAGGACCGCCCGCACCTCCGCGCGGGAGGCGACTACCTGGGCAGCGCGGCAGCAGACCCGCACCGGCAGGGCGGGGCATCCGAGCTGCTGATCGTCGAGGACCACATGGTCCGCGTCCTCCCCCAGGGCCTGCCGTTGGAGCGCGCCGCCCTCGCGGAGCCGCTGGCCGTCGCGATCCACGCGGTGAGCCTCGCCGACGGCATCCGGGGCAAGCGCGTGCTCGTGATCGGTTCCGGACCCATCGGCCTGCTCGTGGTCGCCGCCGCCGTGCACGCCGGCGCCTCGACCGTCGGCGCGAGCGACGTGCGCGAGGAGCCCCTCGCGCGAGCGCAGGCCCTCGGCGCCACCGAGGTCGCCCTCGTCGGCCGCGACACGATCGACGACGAGTCCTATGACGTCGTGTTCGAGTGCTCGGGAGTCGGCGTCGCTCTGACGCAGGCCGTGCGCGCGGCTCGCCGCGCCGGCACCGTCGTGCAGGTCGGCATGCTCGCGAACACCGAGATCGGTGTGAACCTCGCCCCGATGCTCGCCAAGGAGCTGACGATCCGCGGCGCCTTCCGCTTCTCCTCCGAGATCGACGACGCGGTCGCACTGCTGGCCGAGTCCGACGCCCTCGACTCCGTCATCTCCCACGTCCTCCCGGCATCCGACGCCGTCCAGGCCTTCGAGCTCGCCCGCGACTCGTCGGCCTCGGCCAAGGTCCTACTGGCCCTGTAGTCACCCCTCGCGCTACCCGCGCACACCACCCGTTCCTGGTCCGAAGGAGTACCTCCCATGTCAGAACAGCAGACGACGGCGACAGCCGTCGACCCCGCCGAGAAGAGGTCCGTCAAGGACCTCGTGCGCGCCGCCATCTCCGGCTGGCTCGGCACGGCACTCGAGTTCATGGACTACCAGCTCTACTCGCTGGCAGCCGCGCTCGTCTTCGCCGACCTCTTCTTCTCCTCCGAAAACCCCGCCGTGGCCGTCGTCGCCGCGATGGCCACCTACGGCGTCGGCTACGTCGCCCGCCCGGTCGGCGCGTTCTTCTTCGCCCGCATGGGCGACAAGACCGGCCGCACGAAGGTCCTGTTCTACACGATCCTCCTGATGGGCCTCGCGACGACACTGATCGGCGTACTGCCGACCTACTCGCAGGTGGGCGTGCTCGCTCCGATCCTGCTCGTGGTGCTGCGCATCGCCCAGGGCTTCGGCGCCGGCGCGGAGATCTCCGGCGCGGGCGTCATGCTCGCGGAGTACGCGCCGGCCAAGCGCCGCGGCATCATCGCCTCGCTCGTCGCGCTGGGCACGAACTGCGGAACCCTGCTCGCCTCCGGCATCTGGGCCATCCTCCTCGTCGTGTACAGCGAGAACGAGGTCATCGAGTGGGCGTGGCGCATCCCGTTCCTCGCCAGCGCCGTCATCATGCTGTTCGCGATCTGGGTGCGCTTCAACCTCAAGGAGACCCCGGTCTTCGAGGAGCGCGACGACGTCATCGACGGCAAGGCCCTGTCGCGCGAGGAGACGATCCAGCTCGCCACCGAGACCAACGACATCCGCACGCTCGAGGCGATGCAGCGCAAGCCCATCAAGGCGTTCGTCATTGCGCTGCTGCTGCGCTTCGGCCAGGCGGGTAACTCGGGCATGATCCAGACGTACCTCATCAGCTACATCACCGTCGTGCTGCTGCTCGACAAGAGCATCGGCGTCAACGCGGTCATCGTGTCGTCGCTCGTGGCGTTCATCACGGTGCCCCTCTCGGGCTGGCTCGGCGACCGCTTCGGCCGCAAGCGCATGTACATGGTGTGGGCCGTCATCGCCCTGATCGTGATCGTGCCGACCATGCTCATGATCAGCAGCAAGGACACGCTGCAGGTGTTCGTCGGCTACGTCGTGCTCCACAACCTCGCCGTCATGAGCTTCGCCTCGCTCGAGAACCTCACGCTCCCCGAGATCTTCGGCGCCCGCAACCGGTACACGTACACGGCCATGGCCCGCGAGATCGCCGCGATCGTCGCGACCGGCGCCGGCCCCGTCATCGCCGCGGCCTGGGTGTCGGCCGTCACCGGCTCGTTCATCCCGATCATCATCATGCTCGCGTTCTTCACGCTCTGCGCGCTCGTGGCGTCGATCATCATGCCCGAGGTGGCCGGTCGCGACCTGACCGACCCGCGCGACGCGGTCTGACCGGACCCGATCCCCACGACCGGGGCGCGGCCGACCCGAGCGGCCGCGCCCCACCACCCTTTTCGACACGCAGGAGAAGACCATGGCCATCGAGCTCGTCGACGTCATCATCACCAGCCCAGGGCGCAACTTCGTCACGCTCAAGATCACGACCTCCGACGGCGTCGTCGGCTGGGGCGACGCGACCCTCAACGGCCGAGAGCTCGCCGTGGCCTCCTACCTCTCCGACCACGTCGCGTCGACGCTCATCGGCCGCGACGAGGACCGCATCGAGGACACCTGGCAGTATCTCTACCGCGGACCGTACTGGCGCCGGGGCCCCGTGACGATGGCCGCGATCGCCGCCGTCGACATGGCGCTGTGGGACATCAAGGCCAAGAAGGCCGGGATGCCGTTGTACCAGCTGCTCGGCGGTGCGAGCCGCGAGGGCGTCCGCGTCTACGCGCACGCCTCCGGCACCGACTACGAGGCGCTCAAGAACGCCATCGCGGGGTACGAGGAGCTCGGCTACACCGCGGTCCGCGTGCAGACGGGCGTTCCCGGTCTCGGCCAGATCTACGGCGTCTCCAACGCCGGCCCCGGCGTGCGCTACGACTACGAGCCCGCCAAGCGCTCGGGCGACCGCCCCAGCGAGGAGACCTGGGACACGCGCAACTATCTCAACCACATGCCGGGCATCTTCTCGCGCATCCGCGAGGACTTCGGCTCCGACCTGCGCATCCTGCACGACGGCCACCACCGCATGTCGCCGATCGAGGCCGCGCGCTTCGCGAAGGACATCGAGCCGTACGACCTGTTCTGGCTCGAGGACTGCACGCCCGGTGAGGACCAGACGGCACTGCGTCTCGTGCGCCAGCACTCCACGACGCCGCTCGCGATCGGCGAGGTCTTCAACTCGGTCTTCGACTACCAGACCCTCATCACCGAGCGGCTCATCGACTACGTCCGCTCGGCGGTCACGCACACCGGCGGCATCACGGCCATGAAGAAGCTGCTCGACTTCGCCGCGATCTACGGCATCAAGTCCGGCATCCACGGCCCGACCGACATCTCGCCCGTCGGCATGGCGGCGGCCCTGCACCTCGATCTCGCGATCCACAACTTCGGCATCCAGGAGTACATGCCGCACAACGAGCAGACGCTCGAGGTCTTCCAGACGTCGTTCACGTTCGACAAAGGCTTCCTGCACCCCGGCGAGACGCCCGGTCTGGGCGTCGATCTCGACGAGGAGGCCGCAGCCGGCCACGAGTACGCCAAGGCCTACCTGCCGGTGAACCGCCTGCTCGACGGGACCGTGCACGACTGGTGAGCCTCCGCGCCGCACGTTCTGCCTGCGGCCATGAGCGTCTTCTGCGGCCACCGCGCGTGCCCGTGGCCGCAGAAGATGACGATGGCCGCGGGATCGACGCGGCGGCGGAGCAGACGACCCGCGAAGGCGCGTAGCCTCGAAGCATGTCGAAAGCCGTGACGAGTCCCCCCGCGGCATCCGACCTCCCGACCGTCGAGCCGGTGCCGTCGCTCGTCGCCCGCGCCGCGGTCACCGTGCGGCCATTGGCGCTCGCGTACCGCCTCATCGCGCTCGTGGTGATCGGGACCGGGATCGCCCGCAACGCGGGCATCGTCGACGGCGCCCTCGACCTCACGACCGTGCTCTACTACACGATGGTCAGCAACCTCATCTGCCTGGGATGGATGCTGCTGCTCGTCGTCCGCACGATCGCCGACCTGCGCCGCGAGGGCGCGCGAGGTACATCGACGCCCAGCGCCCGCGGGAGCGGTGCGGTCATGATGGCGATCACGGTCACGATGCTCATCTACCTGGTGGTGCTCGTGCCGACCCGGTTCGCCGCGGGAGATGCCGACGTCTTCTCCCTCACCGACAACCTCATCCACATCGTCACGCCGGTGCTGCTGATCCTCGACTGGCTGCTGTTCGTGCCGAAGGGCGCGTTCCGCTGGATCGACCCCGTGCTCTGGGTGCTGATCCCCTACGCCTACCTCGCGTGGGCGTTCGTCTACGGCGCTCTCGGTGGAGAGTTCGTACCGGGCCAGCGCTACCCGTACCCGTTCATGGACGTCGACGCGCTGGGCATCCCCGGCGTCACGCAGTGGATCATCGCGTTGTCGGTCGCCCTCATCGCCGTGGGCTTTGTGTTCGTCGTGCTCGACCGTGCACTCTCTGCTCTCGCCCGCCGCGCCGCGGTCCGTTGAGCGAGCGGCGCCCTCCCCGGCGCGGCGAGCGAGCGGAGCGAGAGGAAACGCGCCACCCGCCGCGGAACGCCGTCCTCAGTTGATGATCTCGGCCCGTGGGTCGGAGTGCAGGGCGGAGAGCTTCTCGCGCCAGTCGGCGAGCGCTTCCGGTGTGAGACGGGTCCAGTCGTGCACCTCGCGCACGACGCGCAGCGGATCGGCGCTGCGGTACGACCGGGTCGGGTTGCCGGGGAACTTCTTGTCGGTCACGTTCGGGTCGTTCTCGAACGCTCCGACGGGCTCGACCTCGTACACGCGCGGTTCCCGGTCGCCGGGCGCGAGTTCCGCCGCGAGGCCCGCGCCGTCGCGCAACGCCGTGAAGTAGATGTGGTTCATCACGATCTCGGGCCGGTAGTTCGACCGGAACCCCGCAGTGAGGAGGTCGCCCGGCTTCAGGTCGGCCTTCGTGCCGTGGAAGAACGGACCGTCATCGAGTGCGTCTGTCACCCGCACAGCCTACGACTGCGCGGGTGACGACGAGAAGGCCCGAGACCTCACTCGCCGGAGCGGCGCGTGCCGATCCCCGGCTCGTCGTTGTGGATGGACTCGTCCTTGACCTCGCCCTTCGAGGCCGGGTCGACGCCGACCGCGCCGGCAGCACCGGAGTCGGCGCCCGCACCGCCCGCCGGCACATCGCCCACGGCATCCGGGTCGTCTCCCCCGCGATCGTCGAGCATCTCGACGATGCGGTCCTTCGCGTCGGGTTCGGCTGCGGCATCCGGCGCGTGGGCGGCGCGGTCTGCGCCGCTCACTCGGCGACTCGCAGGTCGTCGGGGGCATCGCCGCTGTGCTGCGAGCCCTCGTCCTCGGGGGCCAGGTCGCCCTGTCCGTCCTCGCCGATCACGGCCTCGAGCGGCTCGTCGCCCTGGGTCTCCGGCTGCTCGGTGTCGGTCGGGAAGGTGCCGTCGGTCGGGTCGCTCGACTCCGGCACGCCCGGCATCTCCGGCTCGAAGCTGTTCGCGAATGCGTCGATGTTCGTCATGGAGTCCTCCTGTGTGGGTGGCGGACGTCCATGGTCGCGCGGATCCCGGGAGAGCGCAGGGCGGTTGACAGCATCCCCCGGTTCCGCGATCATCCCCGCCTCGCCTCCGTCCGAACCCCGGCGTAGGCTTCTCCCACACGACGACGCCCCTGTCGTGGAGACGACCGAGGGAGAAGCGGATGCTCGAGGCGAAGGACAGTGTCAGGCTCGGCGGTTCCGGGTTGCGGATCTCCCCGGTGGTGCTCGGATGCATGAGCTTCGGTCTTCCGGACCGCGGGGCGCATCCCTGGTCGCTCGACGAGGAGGCGAGTCGTCCGCTGATCCGGCACGCGGTCGAGGCCGGGATCACGACGTTCGACACGGCCGACGTGTACTCCGACGGCACCAGCGAGGAGATCGTCGGACGAGCCCTCGCCGACTTCGCGCAGCGCGACGAGATCGAGATCGCGACGAAGGTGCACGGGCGCATGGGGTCGGGAGCGAACCAGGCGGGGCTCAGTCGCGGGCACATCCTGAGCGGGATCGACGCGAGCCTGCGCCGCCTCGGCACCGACTACGTCGACCTGTACCAGATCCACCGGTGGGACCCCGAGACGCCCATCGAGGAGACCATGGAGGCGCTGAACGACGTCGTGCGCTCGGGCAAGGCGCGGTACATCGGCGCGTCGTCGATGTGGACCTGGCAGTTCACGACCGCCCAGCACGTCGCACTCCAGAACGGATGGACGCCGTTCGTGTCGATGCAGGACCAGTACAACCTGCTGCAGCGCGAGGAGGAGCGGGAGATGCACCCGTACTGCCTCGACTCCGGCGTCGGCGTGCTGCCCTGGTCGCCCCTCGCCCGCGGACGTCTGACCCGCGACTGGGATGACACGACGGCGAGGACCGAGTCGGATGCGTTCGGCTCGACGCTCTACCGCAGCGAGGAGCAGTCGAACCGCGCGATCGTCGAGGCGGTCGCGCGCGTCGCCGAGGCGCGCGGGGTCTCGCGCGCCCAGATCGCGCTCGCCTGGGTGGCGCAGCAGGATGCTGTGACCGCACCGATCGTCGGAGCCACGCGCGTCGGGCACATCGACGACGCGGTGGCTGCCGTCGGCATCCGTCTCGACGACTCCGAGGTCGAGGCACTGCAGAGTGCCTATACGCCTCGCGCGCCCGAGGGGTTCTGAGCGCGGCTCCGCCCCGCCGTCAGGCGCGCTGCGCGTCCCGCAGCTCTCGCAGCGCGACGGCGACGAGCGCGTGATCGTCGGCCGACGGCAGGCCGGACACGGTCGCCACGGCGACGACCCCCACGCCGCGCACGCGCACAGGCACGGCGCCGCCGGCGACGGCGTACGTCGCGGCATCCAGCCAGCCCGGCTCCATCGGATCGCGCTCGCCCGCTGCCACCCGCGCTTCGAGCAGCGCCGTGCTGGTCTCGAATCGCAGCGCAGTCGCCGCCTTCTTCGCGACCCACGAGTCGTTGTCCGCGGTCGCGCCGGGGAGCGAGGCATGGAAGAGCACACCGGATGCGGTGCGGATGTCGACGGCGATCGGCGCCGACTCCACGAGTCCCCGCTCGGCGATCGCACGACCGAGCGCCCACGCGTCGGCCCTGTCGAATCGGTCGAGGTCGAGCCCCGAATGCTCCTGCTCCAGGCGGGCGAGCCAGGCGTCATCGGTCATGGTCGTCGATCCTTCCGTTGCGGGGTGCTCCCCACAGTCTGCCGCCCCGGTGGCGGGCGTAGAGTCCGAGTGTGCCCGATCTTCGCCCCACCCTGATCATGCCGCCGCTCATCGACGAGCGGACGCGGCTGCTGTTCGTCGGCATCAACCCCGGGCTGCGTTCGGCCGAGGTCGCCGCCCCCTTCGCACACCGCAGCAATCGGTTCTGGAAGGCGCTGCATGCCGCCGGCATCCTCGACCGGGTCATCGACGCGTACGACGGAGTCACGCCCGCCGACCGCGAGCGCATCCTGGCACGCGGTGTCGGGGTCAGCACTCTTGTGCAACGCGCGACCCGGGCGGCCGACGAGCTCGCGCCCGAGGAACTGGTCGCCGGCGTCGACGACCTGCGCCGACTCGTCGCCGAGCACGACCTCGCGGTGGTCGCGATGCTCGGCATCGGCGCCTACCGCACGGGCTTCGGACGTCGGAAGGCCCGCCAGGGCGTGCAGGAGGAGACTCTGGGCGGCGCCGAGCTGCGGGTGCTGCCCAACCCGAGCGGGCTGAACGCCGGATCGACGCTCGCCGACCTCGCGACGGCGTTCCGCGAGGCCGCCGTCGCCGCCGGGGTCACCGTCCGACGGGAGGACACGCGATGACCGACACGGATGCCGAGCTGCGCGCCCTGCAGTCGCGGGCGTACGGGCGCGATGCGGACATCACCCGCGACCCCGAGGCGATGCGGCGCCTCGCGTCGTTGGAGGCGCAGCGGCAACCGGCGTCCACCTCCTTGTACGCTGCGGCGGATCCGTCCCCGGATCCGCTCATCGAGAGCGTCCCGCGCTTCGCACCCGACGCCGATGGCGCCCCCGCCGTCCTGGAGCCGGACTCGGAGTCGATGATCGCGCCATCCTCGGCGCTGCGGGAGCGCTTCTCACCCCGTCCACGTCTCGCCTGGTTCGTGGCTGCGGTGGCCGTGTTCCTGTCTGCGATCGGCGTCACCGCGACTGCGGTCGCAATGGCCCGTCCGGCGGAGCCCGGGGTCGTCGCGACCATACCGGTCGACCCCGAGGCGAAGTGGAGGGATATTCTCGGATCGCGTGATGAGGGTTCCGCGATCTTCGAGGACTTCCATGGGGTGACCCTCATTCGCAGCATGGGATTCGCGGGCCCCAGCGATTCCGGCGTGGGATGCCTGATCGCTGTCTCCACCAAAGCCCTGAACTCGGCGTCTCCCGACGCGGGCTTCGGCGGCTGGGGCATGGGATGCCCAGCCGGGGGCTTCCCCGCCAGCATCCAATTCATCGTGGACGACGGATTCCCTGACGCGCTGCGCGCGCGCTACCCGACCGGCACCGCCCTGAAGTTCACGATGCGCGGCAACCTCGTCGAGGTCCGCGCCGATACCCAGGGCGGATGATGACGTTCCGCGACAGCAGTTGTCAACGTCTGGCCCCTGCGGTCGGGGCGGCTTCTAGGCTGGAGTCATGACTGTTCCCACCATCGCCCTGAACTCCGGCCACTCCATCCCCCAGCTGGGTTTCGGCGTCTTCCTCGTGCCTGCGGATGAGGCGGAGAAGGCCGTCTCCGAGGCCCTCGAGGTCGGATACCGCCACATCGACACCGCTGCGATCTACAAGAACGAGGAGGGCGTCGGCGCCGCCATCGCGAAGAGCGGCATCCCGCGCGACGAGGTGTTCATCACCACGAAGCTCTGGAACGACCGTCAGTCCGGCGAGCAGCCGCACGACGCGATCCGCGAGAGCCTCGACAAGCTCGGCCTCGACTACGTCGACCTGTACCTGACGCACTGGCCCACGCCCGAGAAGAACACCTACGTCAACGCGTGGACCAAGCTCATCGAGATCCGCGACGCAGGCCTCTCGCGTTCGATCGGCGTCTCGAACCACCTGCCCGAGCACCTCGACCGCCTCGTCGCCGAGACCGGCGTCGTGCCCGCCATCGACCAGATCGAGCTGCACCCCGCCTACCAGCAGCGCGACGTGCTCGCCTGGGCCGAGAAGAACGGCACGAAGATCGAGTCGTGGGGTCCGCTCGGCCAGGGCAAGTACCCGCTGTTCGAGAACCCCGCCGTCGCCGAGGCCGCCGAGGCGCACGGTGTCACGCCCGCCCAGGCCGTGATCCGCTGGCACCTGCAGAAGGGCTTCATCGTCTTCCCGAAGTCCAGCCGTAAGGAGCGCATGGAGCAGAACTTCGACGTGTTCGGCTTCGAGCTGACGGATGCCGAGATCGCCGCGATCGACGGTCTCGACCCGCTCGACGGCTCCGGCCGCGTCGGCTCGCACCCGCTCGAGTTCAACTGATCGAGAGCTCAGGTCGCTGACGGAGAGGGGCGGATGCCGGGCACTCACCCGGCATCCGCCCCTCTCGCGTCCTGCGTGCTGCGGACTCAGTCCTGTGCGGAGAACGCGGCGTCGAAGGATGCTGCGGGGGCGTCCCAGAGCAGCGAACGGACGAAGGCGAGGGCGTCAGGGGCTCCATGTAGACGGTCCATCCCGCTGTCCTCCCACTCGATCGAGATCGGCCCGCCGTACCCGATGGCCCGCAGGGTGCGGAAGCAGTCCTCCCAGGGCACGTCTCCGTGCCCCGTGGAGACGAAGTCCCACCCGCGCCGCGGATCGCCCCAGGGAAGGTGCGACCCCAGCACCCCGTAGCGTCCGTTCGGCGTCCGCACGCGGGTGTCCTTGCAGTCGACGTGGTAGATGCGGTCAGCGAAGTCCGTGAGGAACGCGACCGGATCGATGTTCTGCCACATCATGTGGCTCGGGTCCCAGTTGAGTCCGAACGCCTCGCGGTGCTCGATGGCGTCGAGCGCGCGCACCGTCGTGCAGTGGTCGTAGGCGATCTCGGACGGATGGACCTCATGGGCGAACCTCACGCCTTCGGCGTCGAACACGTCGAGAATGGGGTTCCACCGATCGGCGAAGTCCTCGTACCCCGCCTCGATGACGGCCTCGGGCACGGGCGGGAACATCGCCAGGTACGGCCAGATGCTCGAGCCCGTGAAGCCGACGACGGTGTCGACGCCGAGCCTCCGCGCCGCCCGGGCCGTCATCTTCAGCTCCTCGGCCGCACGCTGACGAACGCCCTCCGCGTCGCCGTCGCCCCACACCCGCGAGGAGAGGATCGCGCGATGGCGGAAGTCGATCGGATCGTCGCACACCGCCTGACCCGCGAGGTGATGGGAGATCGCCCAGACGCCGAGCCCGTGCCGGTCGAGCAGGTCGCGACGCTCACGCAGGTAGGCGTCGTCGTGGACGAGGCGCACGACATCGAGGTGCTCTCCCGAGCAGGCGATCTCCAGGCCGTCGTATCCCCAGCGGGCCGCGTGCCCCGCGACCTCGTCGAGGGGCAGATCGGCCCACTGTCCCGTGAACAGTGTGACGGGGGTGCTCATGGCAGGTCTCCTTCGATGTCTGTCCAACTGCGGGATGCCGCGGAGCGCGCCACCGCATCGACGATGCGCGTCGCACGGAGACCGTCGGCGAAGGTCGGGAGTCCGTCGTGGGTGCGTCCGCGCACCGCGGCGAAGGTGTCGCGGACGAAGGCCGTGAAACAGTCCTGATATCCCTGCGCATGGCCGGGCGGGAGGTAGGCGAGGCGGGCGTGCTCCGATGCCATCGGCGCCGTGGCGCGCGCGAGGAGACGAGCGCCGTCCGCCAGACCGAGCCAGGCGACCTCGGGCTGCTCCTGGTCGAACACGGCTGACCCGTTCGCACCGTCGAGCTCGAACCACAGGCGGTTGCGACGACCGGCGGCCACCTGCGAGACGACGACGTTCGCCGGCGTCTCCGACTCGGTGATGAACGTCGCCATGGCCACGTCCTCGGTGGTCACTGCGCTCCGTGCGCCGTCCGCGGCGCTGCCGAACGCCGCCGTGGAGCCGCTCGGACGCTCGGAGACGGCGATGGAGAAGAGGGCGATGGTGGATCGGAGGCGTTCACCGCTGACGAACTCGACGAGGTCGCACCAGTGCGACCCGATGTCGGCGAACGCCCGCGAGGCGCCGCCGGCAGCGCCGTCCACCCGCCAGTTCCCGGCGTCGGGCGACAGCATCCAGTCCTGTGTGTACGAGCCGTGCAGCGCGTTCCAGGACCCGAAGTCCCCGGCCAGCCGTCGCGCCCGCAGTTCGCGCACGATCGGGTGGTACCGGTAGACGAACGGCACGGTCGCGACGAGTCCGGTGTCTGCGGCGAGCGCCACCAGGCGTTCCGCATCCTGGGGAGACGTGGCGAGCGGCTTCTCGCAGACGACGTGCAGCCCTGCGCGCAGCGCTGCCTCGGCATAGTCGACGTGTGTGCTGTTGGGCGAGCACACGTGGACGACATCCACATCCGATCCGAGGAGTGCGCCGAGGTCGGGGAACTCGACGGCGTCCCACTCGGCGGCGAGCGCGGCGGCGCGGCCTCGGCGTGATCCGAGAAAGCCGACCACGCGACCTCCGGCGCCGTGCACGGCCCTCGCGTGCACCGCCGCGATCATCCCTGTGCCGATGATCGCGGCGCGGACGGGTGCTTCCATGGGTGCTCTCCTCGGTGGCGGGTGGGGCGCCGGCATCCGACGCCCCACCTGTCTCTTGTCGTCGCGCTCAGCGCGCGCCGGCCGGCTCTCCCGCGAACTCCTCGGCGAGCGACTCGGCGAGCGCGGTCGCCGCGCGCCAGGCCAGGGCGACGGTCGTGAGTGTGGGATTGGCCGCGGTGGCCGTGGGAATCACGCCGTTGCCGCCGACGTAGAGGTTGTCGACACCCCACACGCGCAGCCGCTCGTCGCAGACGGAGGACCCGTCGTCGGTCTCCCCCATCCGCACCGTGCCCTGATAGTGCAGCGATGAGCCGCCGGCGGCGAGCGTCGGCTCCTCGGTGAGCGTGCCGATGAGCCCGGCCGAGCGGATCGAGTTCGCCCGCATCTCCTCGATCGTCTCGAGGTCTCGTTCTGTGCGGGAGTACCGGATCGTCATCCGCGGCATGCCGTAGTGGTCCGTGTCGGTGTCGCTGAACTCCACGGCGTCGTCGAAGCGGACGTCCTTGGCGGCGTACCACGCGAGGATCCCCAGGCGCAGGGACGCCGCGTCGTCGCCGATCCCGAGGGCGTAGGGGGAGTCGGCGAGAGCCATGACGCCGCCCTGCATCGGACGCGCGTCCGAGAAGGGGATCAGCACGTACCCGAGCGATCTCGGGTCGCGCTCGAAGCGCGAGGGATCGAAGTCGTCGGAGAGCATCACGAACGACGCCATCTGATAGTGCTCGTTGAGGTGGTGCCCCAGCGCCCGAGGGCGGATGCCGGAGGCGAAGAGCACCTGCGGGGTGCGCAGCCCGTCCGCGCAGACCACGACGCGCGCGGCATCGACCGTGTACACCTCACCGGTCCTGCGGTCTTCGAGCTCAGCGCCCACCGCGACACCGGCCTCGACGATGACCCGACGGGCGAGGGTCTCGGAGCGCAGCTCGAACCCCGGGACCGAGCGCTCGATGTCTCCCAGGATGGTGCCGGTGCCCGAGAAGGTGAGACGCTCGCCCTCCCAGTGCGTCGCGCTCGGCATGAATCCGACAGGAGTGAGGCCGGGCCCGTCGAACTCGTCGGCCATCGCACGATAGATCTCGGCGGCGAGTCCGGTGCCGGGAGGATCCAGGACGGTGACCCCGAGCACATCCTCGGCGTGGGAGAGCGCGGCATCCATCTCCTCTTCGGGGATGAACGGGATGCGCTCCGACTGGTGCGGGCGCGGGGTGGAGGTGCCCCAGTGGATGCCCATGCCCCCGACTCCGGTCGACATGCTGGCTGCGGGCAGTCCCACGTCGCCGGCGCTCAGCGTCGGGCGGGGGTCGACGAAGTGCAGTCCTGGAAGGATCGTCTGACGGAACTCGAGGCTCGGATCGAGTCCCTCCGCGATGTCCTGCAGGGCCGCCGCGCGCTCGACACCCGCGTCCGGTCCCTGCGTGAGGAGCTGCACCGCTGCGCGCTCCTCATCGGTCATGTTCTGCGTGTGGTTCCCCCTGACCCCGGGCAGTTCGGGGCCGAGCTCGACCATCAGGATCCTCGCGTTCGGCACCTTCTCGCCGATGGTGCGGGCGTACATGGACCCCGCCGGACCGCTGCCGATGATGAGCACATCGACGGCGCCGCCTGCGGCGGTCATGCGCGCACCTCCGCCGCGCTCCGGGCCACGTCGAGGACCCGAGCGCTCTTCGCCCACGGGTCTCCCCCCGTCCCCTCGTACTCGATCGTGAGGGGGCCGTCGTATCCGTGCGCACGCAGGATGCCGATGGCCCGGTCGAGGTCGATCGGACGTACGGCGCCGGCGTCGTCGACGTGGTGCGCCTTGACGTGCACGAGCTCGGCGCGCGGCGCGAGCTTCTCGATACCCGCGTACACCGGTGCGAGGTCGACGCTCTCCAGCAGCGCGACCGGGTCGACCTCCGCGGACCCCGGGGGCGAGAACATCAGTGCCATCGTCGGCTGCATCAGAGCGTCGAAGTTGCCGAGGTCGAGGAGCAGCCCGAGGCGGTCGACGCCGACAGCATCGAGGAGGCTCAGCATCCAGGTCGGATCGCTGCTCGGACCGCCGTGATTCTCGACGAGCAGGCGGCTGCCGTGCTGGGCCGCGAAATCGCCCAGCGCGGCGAGCGCCTCGACGAGATGGGTCGGCGGCTGCTCCCCGTGGTGGGGGCTGAACGGCGAACCGGGGTTGACGCGGACGAAGCGCGACCCCAGGGCGGCGAACCGCGCGATCCAGCGCTCGAGCTCCGCGACATCGGCGGCGCGCTTCGCGTCATCCGTCTCCAGGAGGTCCCCGGCATCGATCGCGACGTTGAGGAGTCGCACCCCCGATGCGGAGAGTCCTTCGGCGAAGGCGTCGATCTCGGGATCGTCGATGCCGCCGCGGAACTGGAACGCGACCGTCTCGATCTCGTCGACCCCGAACGCGTCCTTCGCCCGGGTGGGGAAGTCGGCGAGGGTGGAGAGCTTTTGGAAGGGGAACGAGAAGCTCTGAGTGTTCCCCTCCTGATCGGTGAAGCTGAACTCGATGGGGCCGAGGTGCTCTCGCACGCTGTACGACGACATAGCGAGGGTGGTCATGAGGATCTCCTCTTTCGGTGGTGGGTGGTCTCAGGAGGGCTGCGCGCTGACGGGCTGCGCGGCGGCGGTGGGCTCGCGCGTGATCAGCGCCCAACGGGGGTCGCCCTCTCGGCCGATCTCGGGCAGACGCAGCACGAGGAGAGCCCCGACGATGCCGATCACGGCGAGCGTGACGTAGAGAGCGCTGAAGCCGCCGATCCCGAGCAGGAGCGGTGCGACGAACGGGACGAAGGACTGCGGCAGGGTGTTCGCCATGTTGATGATCGCGAAGTCCTTGCCCGCGTTCTCGGCGCTGGGCAGCATGCGCACGCACATGGCGCTGTCGATCGAGAAGAACAGACCGGTGGCGAGACCGAGGATCGCGACGGCGACGTACACGATCTCGATGGTCGGTGCGAAGCCCTGCAGCACCAGGGCCGCGGCGGCGAGGATGCCGGCAACGATCACGAACGGCTTCTGGCGGCGGGCGCGGTCGGAGATCGGCCCCGCGACGACGCTCGTGACGGCCAGCAGTCCGACCGAGATCAGCGACAGGACGAGGACGTTGCCTCCCACGGCCTCCGGGGAGATGCCGAAGCGGTCCATGAGGAAGAAGGCGTTGTACGTCCCGCTCGCGTACGCGCAGGTGAGGAGGAAGCGCACGAGCCACGCCCAGCCGAACGCCGGGTGCTTCCTCGGGTTCAGCCAGAACGAGAGCAGCAGCTGCTTGAGGTTCAGCCCCGCCTGCTCGGGCCCGGGAGTGTGCTGCGGGTCCTTCAGGAGGAAGACCGCGACGATCCCCAGCACGATCGATATGGCGGCGACGGTGCCCCACTGCGCGATCGGGTCGGTGAGCGAGCTCACGGCCGCGATGCCCGCCAGCGGACCGACTGCGCCGGCCAGCCCGACGAACCCTGAGACGGTGCCTCGGCGGTGCGTGGGCACCTGGTCGGCGAGCAGCGCGTTGGTCGCCGCCTGCTGGAAATTGAAGAGCGTCTGCGTGAGGCACCAGATCAGCGCGACCTGCCAGATCTCGGTCGTGAAGGCGAAGGCGAAGACCGCGAGCGAGCCTCCGATCGCTCCGGTGAGGATCCACGTGCGGCGCCGACCGAACCGAGCGGCCGTCCTGTCGCTGATGCGACCTGCGAGCGGATTTGCGATCAGAGCGAAGAGGGCGCCGACTCCGGTGATGAAGCCGAAGGCCGCTGCCGCGTCCGCACCCGCGATGCGGGTGGTCTGGAGCGTGAGCAGCAGCTGGAGAGGAGTCAGCAGGGCGATGAGCGCTCCGACGTTCGAGGAGAACATCGCTGCGATCAGGCGTGGGAGGGGCGTGGCGGGTCGGGGTGTGGTGGCGTCGACGGCGGTGTCGGTCCGGGTTGTCATGGCACTCCAATGTGCGTGAGAGACACTCCAAAATGGAAGTGTCTCCCAATATGGAGGATCATCCATAACGATGTCAAGGATCAGCGCCCGCCGATCTAGACTCGGGCTGTGGGACTCCGGGAGATGAAGGCCGCGCGCACACGACGGCAGATCGCAGAGGTCGCCGTGTCCGCGTTCATCGAGCACGGTTACGACGAGACGACGATGGAGCAGATCGCGGAGCTGGCGGAGATCGGCACCTCGACCCTGTACCGGTACTTCCCGAGCAAAGAGCTCCTGATCCTGGAGCCGTTCTCCGAGGTGCTCGACTTCGGTCACTACCTGCGCGCACGACCCGCGGACGAGACCGCGGGCGAGGCGCTTGCGGGCGCACTCCTCGACCTCGCCGACCAGTTCTCCGACCCCTCACGACGGATCCCCGACATCCGGCGCATCATCGACGCCTCCGCGGTACCCCGCGCGCGTCTCTGGGACATCTTCCTCGACAGTCGTGCGGAGTTCGAGGCCGCACTCGCCGAGCGCATGGGCCTGTCGCAGCACGACCACGCCGTGCAGATCTCCGCGGGCATCGCGCTCGACATCTTCTACCGCGTCGACGAGCAGTGGAAGGGCGACCACGAGAAGGACTACCGCGTGCTGTTCCGCGACGCTCTGGCCTCGCTCTCCACCTCGCCGATCGTGCTGCCGACCATTCCCTCGCGCCCGTCGCCGGTCGGCGATCCCGTCCGCTGACCGACGCTCAGCCGTTCGACGCGCAGGCGCTCGACGCTCAGCCGCTCAGCGACCCGAGGCTTCCGAACACGAGCCGCGGGCTCCCGTCCGTGTGCAGCACGGTGAAGAGGGTGCGCGTGCAGGCGCGGCACCGCACGATCGCGACGCGGGCGTCGATCTCGACGACGGCTTCGGCCAGGCACGCCTCGCTGCCGCATCCGTCGCACGTGCCGTGGAGGGCCGTGACGTCGATGCCGAGGATGTCGAGCACCTGACCGGCGATCGCATTGCCGTCGACCGTGGTCGCGGGGTGGTCTGCACTCATCAGCTGCCTCCGAATCTCTCGGTGCGCACACGCTCCGGGTCGTGGCCGAGCTCCACGAGGATGCGCGACACGTGCTCGACGAATCCGGTCGGCCCGCAGACGAAGACGAGAGGACGGCGATCCGCCGGCCAGACGGCCGCGGCGACGGCATCCGCGTCGAGCCTGCCCGCCCTGCCGTTCCATCCGGGAGGAGCCGACCGCGTGTACGCCCAGCGCACGTCGACCGCCGCGCGCTCGCTCCCCGCGGCCCCGTCCCCCTCGGCGTCGTTCCGCAGTTCGTCGCCGAACATCGCGTCCGCCGCGCTGCGCACCGAATACAGCAGGCGCATCGACGACCCGACGCCCGCGGCCTCTGCGGCGCGCACCATCGCGACGAGCGGGACGATCCCCGATCCGCCGGCGATCAGCTGCACCGGACCCTCCTGATCCGGCCGCCACACGAAGAAGCGGCCCAGCGGACCCTTGACCTCGAGCTCATCGCCGACCATCACGTCGCGGACGAGGTACGGCGACACCTCCCCGGTGGGGATCTCGTCGACACCGAGCTCGACGACCGTCGAGTCACCCCACGATGCGAGCGAGTACGAGCGCACTGCCTGATACCCGTCCTCGGCGGTCAGCCGCACGTCGACGTGCTGGCCCGGATCGTTGCCCGGCCAGTCGGACACATCGAGCAGGATGCTGCGCGACGACGCCGTCTGCTCGGTGACACCGACCACGCGCGCGGGGCGCCATCCGGCGACGATCACCAATAGCGTTCCTCGGTCCAGGGGTCGCCGTGCATGTTGTAGCCGTTCTGCTCCCAGAATCCGGGCGCGTCCTCCTCCATGAGCGTGAGTCCCCTGACCCATTTGGCGCTCTTCCAGAAGTAGAGGTGCGGCACGATGAGCCTCGCCGGTCCGCCGTGCTCGGGGTCGAGCGGCTCCCCCTCGAACTCGGACGCGACCCACGCCTGCCCGCCGAGCAGATCGTCGAGGGGGATGTTCGTGGTGTACCCGCCGTAGGAGTGGGCCATCGCGAAGGACGCGCTCGTGTCGATGTCGGCGAGGAGGGAGTCGAGCGAGACCCCGCGCCAGTCGGTGCCGAGCTTCGACCAGCGCGTGACGCAGTGGATGTCGGTGTGGATGTCCTCGATGGGCAGCGCGTGGAGCTCATCCCAGGTCCACGAGGTCAGCGCACCGCTCTCGTCGCGGATGCCGAAGCTCCACTCGGACCTCTCGATCCGCGGTGTGGGGCCGGCGGAGAGCACGGGGAAGTCCTCGGTGAGGTACTGCCCCGGTGGGAGGTTCGGCTCGCTCTCGCGCCGCCGCCCGCCGAAACCCCGCGAGATCACAGCCATCTGTCCTCTTTCCCGTGCCTGACCGGCTCGACGCCGTCGGCGGGACACGATGCGAGCCCGGGTGCGTGCGCGAGCGACTTCGCTATGGCGCCAGCTTGGCCCGATATACCGGTTGTGCGCAAGCGGCAGGTGCAGAGTCGGTCGACGGCTGCGCCGAGGGTCCGCGAGGGATCTCCAGACTCGACCTCACCCCGTGAGCGGGCCGCCGACGCGCCAGTAGCCGAGGAACGCGACCTGCTCCTTCGGCACCCCGACGCCGGAGGTGAGGAGGCGGCGGGTCCGCGTGGTCGTGCCCGTCTCCCCCGCGATCCAGGCGTAGAACCGCGGGTCGTCCTTCACATCCGATCCGTGCTGGGCGGCCCAGGCGGCGACGGTCCGCTCGGCTCCGGTCGGCTCCGCGCCGCCTCGCTCGACGATGTGGATGCCGACGCCGTCGCGCAGCGAGGCCGACACCGTGTCGTCGGCGGGGTCGTCGCATTCGAGCACGACATCGACGCGGGTGTCGGCGGGCAGAGTGTCCAGGATGTTGCGCACGGCCGGGTACGCCGTCTCGTCGGCCACGAGCAGGAACCGCGTGGCATCGCCCGGCACCCAGTGCAGCCCGTACCCCGTCCAGCCCATCCGCTGATCCGGGCCGGTGATGACGGCCGGGTCGCCCGGCTGGGCTGCCGCGGCCCACGCCGAGGCCGGGCCCGCCGGGTCGTGGAGATAGAAGTCCACGTCGAGCTCGCGCTCCACCGATCGGATGCCGGCGGGCGTGTAGGTGCGGAGGACGTTGCGCTGATCCTCGGGGAGAGACTTCCAGCGGGCGTACCAGTCGGACGGGTGCGGTGTCGGCTCGTCGAGCAGGCCGAACTCGGCGAGGGATCCGTCGGCGAAGGGCAGCACGAGCTTGATGCGTTGATCGGTCCCCCACTCCGCGAAGTGGGCGAGGTCGTCGCCCGTGAACGTCAGGCGGACGAACCGAGGGCTCAGCACCCGGCGGGCCGCGACGGTCACCCGGAAGGCGCTGTACGCCCAGGGACGCTCGGGGGTCATGGTGTCTCCGTTCGTGAGGTGCCGCGCAGCGGCACGACGAGAGGGCCGCCCGTGACGGGATCGTCGATCACGACGTTCGCCAGCCCGAACACCTCGTGCACCCGCTCGCTGGTGATGACATCAGCGGGGGCGCCCTCGGCGACGATCCGCCCCTCGCGCATCGCGATGATGTGCGTGGCGTAGCGGGCGGCGTGGTTGAGATCGTGCAGCACGGCGACGATCGTGCGGCCTCGACGGTTCAGGTCGGCGAAGAGCTCCATGAGGTCGACCTGATGCGCGATGTCGAGATACGTCGTCGGCTCGTCCAGGAGGAGCAGGTCGGTCCCCTGCGCGAGGGCCATCGACACCCACACCCGCTGGCGCTGACCACCGGACAGCTCGTCGACGGTCCGCTCGCGGAGGTCCGTCGAACCCGTCCATTCGAGGGCCTCGCGCACGGCATCCTCGTCGCTCTCCGACCACTGACGGAACATGCTCTGGTGCGGGTAGCGCCCGCGCGCCACGAGGTCGGCGACCGTGATGCCGTCCGGGGCCGTCGCGCTCTGCGGCAGCAGTCCGATGCGGCGCGCCACCTCCTTGGCCGGGTAGCCGGCGATGTCCGCTCCGTCGAGGATCACCGTGCCGCCCGACGGGCGGAGCAGCCGGGACAGCCCTCGCAGGAGCGTCGACTTGCCGCAGGCGTTCGCGCCGATGATCACGGTGAACGACCCGAGCGGGATCTCGGTCGTCAGATCGTGCACGATCTCGGCCCGGTCGTAGGAGAGGGTGATGTGCTCGGCGCGCAGCCGCGCGGAGTCGGGAGCGAGGTCAGGCACGGCGACGGATCTCCAGAACGATCATGAGGACGAGGTAGGCGCCGCCCACCGAGACGGTGACGACGCCGACGGGAAGAACGACGGGGAGCAGCAGGTGCTGCGCGACGATGTCCGACGCCAGCAGGAGGACGGCCCCGACCAGAGCCGACAGCCCCGGCGACAGGTACGGCGTGCGGGCGAGCAGCCGAGCCACCTGTGGCGCCGCGAGCGCGACGAACGCCACCGGACCGGCGACCGTGGTCGCCGCGGCGACGAGCACCACGCCGATGAGGAGCGCCGCGCTGCGGACCAGCGCGGGGCGCGAGCCGGTGGCGGCGGCGACGTCGTCGCCGAGATCGAGCTGACGGAGCCGCGGTCCCAGCCCGGCGGAGGCGAGCACGAACGGCGCCGCGCAGACGAGGGCGGTGACGAGCGTCTCGGGGGTCACACCGTTCAACGACCCGGCTCCCCAGGCGGACGCGAACATCGCCGTCTCCAGCTCGATCTGCAGCAGCATCCAGGTGTTGAGGGATGCGAGCATCGCCGAGACCCCGATGCCGACGAGGATGAGCCGGAACCCCTGCACCCCGCCGCGCGCCGCGAAGAGCCAGATCACGGCCGCGGCGGCGACGCCTCCGATCAGCGCGCCGGCGGTGCGAGCCGACGGACCCGGCGAGACGAACACCAGGGCGACCAGCATGCCGGTGAAGGCGCCGTTCGAGAGCCCGAGGATGTCGGGGCTGGCGAGCGGGTTGCGCGTGACGCTCTGGAACAGCGATCCGGCGATCCCGAGGAGAGCGCCGACGGAGACTGCGGCGAGCGCACGCGGCAGCCGCCATTCGAGCACCACCGTGCGATCGAGGGCGTCGCCGCCGCCGAGCAGCACGGCGACCACGGCATCCGGGCTCAGGGGGAACGAACCCATCCCGAGCGAGAGGACCAGCAGCACGACCAGGGCGACGACGCACGCCGCCGCGACCACCAGGCTGCGCACACGCAGCGGCAGGCGGACCGGGCCGAGGCGCAGCAGGAGTCGCCGGGGTCGGGCCGGGCGGAGCGGCAGAGGGGCGGAGCTCACAGCGCACGCGTCTTCCGTCGGCGCGCGAGGGCGATGAGGACGGGGGCTCCCACGAGGGCTGTGACGATGCCGACGGGCACCTCGGCGGGCGCGATGATGACGCGGCCGAGAACGTCCGAGAGCAGCACGATGACGGGCGCGAGCGCCGCGGAGAGGGGGATGATGACGCGCTGGTCGACGCCGAAGACTCCGCGGATGACGTGCGGCACCATCAGGCCGACGAACGAGATCGGACCGGCGAGGGCGGTGGCCCCTCCGGCGAGGAGGGTGACGGCCACGATCACGCCGACGCGGATGCCGGTGACGTTCGCCCCGTGGCTGCGGGCGATGTCCTCACCCAGACTCACGGAGTTCAGCCCCGGCGCGAGGATCAGCGCGACGAGGAGCCCCGCGGCGAGGAACACCAGCACCGGCAGAGTCTCGGTGACGCTGCGGCCGAGGAGTGATCCGGCGTTCCAGCTGCGCATCGAGTCAAAGGCGTCGGGGTCGCTCAGGGTGAGGCCGGTCGTGATCCCGGAGAGCACGGCGCCGAGCGCGACCCCCGCGAGTGTCAGACGGATCGGGTCGGCGGCCCCGCGCCCGGATGAGCCGACGAGGTACACGGCGACGGTCACGACGAGAGCGCCGAGGAACGCCAGCCAGATGGACTCGGATGCCGTGCGCAGCCCGAGGAGCGAGACGCCGAGCGCCACCGCGAGCGCCGCGCCCGCGTTGACGCCGAGGATCCCGGGGTCGGCGAGCGGGTTGCGGGTGAACGCCTGCACGAGCGCGCCGGCGACGCCGAGGGCCGCCCCCGCGGCGATGCCGACGAGCGTGCGAGGGATGCGCAGTTCGAGCAGGACGTACCGGCTCTCGGGGGTGCCCTGCCCCGCCAGCGTGCTCCACAGGTGAGAGAGCGGTAGAGGATTCGCTCCGACCGCGAGGGAGAGCACCACCGCCAGGACGAGCGCGGCGCCGAGCAGGAGGAGTCCGACGAGCGGCAGTGCCCGACGGCGCCGTCGGGGCGGGGCCGCTCGTGACCCCGCCCGCGTGGATGCTGTCACCGCTTCGCTTCGAGGTGCTTCTCGATGTCGTCGAGCACGGCGTGCGCGCCCTTCGGCCCCACGCCGGCCACCCAGTAGCTCGTGTGGACGAGGGTGACGGAGGGGAACGCCGAGGCGTTCTGGGTCACTGCTGCCGGGATGGTGCTCTGGTCATCGACGTCTGCGGTGGTGACGAACACCTCGTCGGCCGTCGCGTCGAGGATGTTCTCCGGCGAGATGTCGGCCTGCAGTCCGTCGGCCCAGTCCTGTTCCGGGATCGTGTAGCCGACGCACTCGAGCAGGCTGCCCGCGAACGAGATCGGGCCGTAGAGGCTCAGCGTCGTCTCGTCACGCGGACGGATCAGCTGCACGGTCTGACCGTCGACGTCGTACTGGTCGCTGAGGTCTGCGCAGCGCTGGTCGACGTCGGCCAGCAGATCGGCGACCTCGTCCTCTTTGTTCAGGGCCTCGCCGATCAGCAGCGCGTTGTCACGCCAGGGGTCGGCCTGCGTCTCGATGAAGACGGTGGGGGCGATGGCCGAGAGCTGCTCGTAGAGCGCGGAGTGGCGCGCTTCCGTTCCGAGGATCAGGTCGGGCTTGAGCGCGGCGATGGCCTCGAGGTCGGGCTCGGGCACGGTGCCGACGGCGTCGACCCCGTCGACGCCCAGGTACGACGGGGTGGAGGCCACGTTGGATGCCACGGCGGCGCCGACCGGTGTGATTCCCACAGCCACGGCGGTGTCGAGCTCCAGCGGTTCGAGGGTCACCACGCGCTCCACCTCGGTCGGCACCTCGGTCGTGCCCCGCGCGTGCGTCACCTCGTGGACGTCACCGGCATCATCCGTGGCGGGCGATTCCGCGCCGGCCGCACATCCCCCGAGGAGGAGGATCGCGGAGGTGCTGAGGGCGAGCAGCGGAAGCGCGGAACGTCGAACGCGTGAGGGCACGGCGGAGGCCGTTCTCTTCTGTGGTTAGGTAATGCTAACCAAAGAGAACACCCCGAAGTCAAAGCGAGAAGCTACGGCCGCTCTGCGACGGCGTCGCTGCGCGTCGCGTCCAGTGCGACGCGCAGCCGGTCCCGTGCCCGAGACAGACGCGACCGGGCGGTGGATGCGTTGACTCCGATGATCGTGGCCGCCTCGTCGGAGGAGAAGCCCTCCCAATAGGTGAGCCGTACGAGTTCTGCGTCGCCGACAGAGAGAGCTCGCAGCGCGAGCTGCACCTCGAGCGCTGTGTCGTCCCACTCCGGCGCCGCCCAGGTGCGCGCGTCCTGCACCAGGCGATCGACCGCGGCCGAACGACGCGACAGTGAACGCCGAGTGCCACGGAGGACGTTGTGCGCCGCCGCGAAGAGCCACATCCTGCCCTCGGTGGGGTCGCCGGGAACTCGGCGACGGAGCTTCCACGTGAGGAACAGCAGTTCGCCGACGGCCTCGGCAGCGTCGGCGTTGTTGAGGAGCCGACGCTGGAAGTACGACATGACGTCGTCGATGTTGGCCCGCACGAGCGCGTCGATCCGCGCCCGTAGATCATCGGGGCCGCTCATTGGCATCCCTGGGCCTGGCTGAACAGGCTGACGTATCCGTCGTCGCCGTCCGGCGAGAATCCTCGGGCCTCCAGCTCGGCGAAGAGCAGGCCCGCAACCGTCTGATGCATCGCCGACTGCACGATGTCCTCGTCGGTGTAGTGGAAGACCCCGGGCGTGCCGTCGTCGTACGGCTGATCGTTCTCTGCCTCGAGTTCAGCTCTCGCCGCCGACGTGTCGAGGGACTCGAGGTCCAGTCCTGACACGAACCGTCGCGCCTGCAGCACCACCTCCGCGTCGACGGCTGCGCCGTCCGGCTTCACGACGAGGCCCGCGAAGCAGGTCTGGCCGTTCGGCCCGGGGATCACGTACACGGCATCGGCCGTCCAGCCCCACGGCGTCTGCGTGCCGTTTCCCGCTACCGCGACGGTCCCGCCGCCGATGAGCGCCAAGGAGACGGTCGCGCCGGCCACCCACACCCGCGACCGGCGACGGCGCCGCCGACGTGCGTCATCGAGCACCAGGATCCCGCGCTCGGCCAGTGCGACACCCGTCGAGACGCGCGGGGCGGCCGAGCGGAGTCGCGCGTCGAGGTCGACCTCGTTCATGGGAGAGTCCCTTCTGAGAGAAGCATCACCCAGTACATGGCCGCTCGGGCGAGATCTGTCCATCGCATCTGCCCGATTCGCGGGGTCGACGGCTCTCTGGCCTGCCGCGAGAGAATTAGGACCTCTCCTCCGAGGAACACCCCAGCTGGGTCCGCAACATTGCGGAAGAGATGTGTCAGGAACTCGCTGCACGCGCAAAGAGGTGGGCGCTGGCGTCGCGCTTTCGCGCGGATACTGAAATCGCAGGGGCCGCTGGCGGAGCAGATGCCGTGGCCCGGCCCTCTCACACCCCGACCCCGGGAGGCATCATGAAGCGCACGATCACCGGCGTCATCGCACTCGCCTTGGCCCTCACCCTCACGCCGGCCGCCGCGAACGCTGACGCAGACGACCTGCACCCCGATGTCGAGTACGCCCTGGAGGCGGTGCCGGGAGGTATCGCCGTCAGCGACACGGCGGCGGTGTGGCCTGCGCTCGGAATGATCCTGGAAGCTCAGTCGCCGTTGCAGCGGGCGGTCGGCAGCTGCGCCACCGGCACGTACTGCGCATATGCGCTGCCTGGCCTTCGCGGAACGAAGCTGACCTTCACCGTCTGCACCAACGTTAGCACCGCCGCTCTTCAGACGGTGGGTTCGATTGCGAACGGCCGACTCTCGGGTAGCGTGCGCGCTCGCAACAGCTCGGGTACGACTCTTGCCACTGCCGGACCGAACGGCTCGGCCAACGTCTCCGTCGGCACCACCAACCTCCTCTGCACGCTGTGATGCCGGGGTAGCCTGAGAGGACGAGCAAGATGAGTGAGGCGTCGGTGATGATGGGGGCAGGCCTCTTCGACAACCTCCGTGTCGTCCTCGCCGGCTCCGAGAGCCTCTCGGCGATGCCCCCGTCGCGTTCCACCGCTTCCGCTCGCTCCGCAGAGCCCGACAAGGCCGTGGTCTTCAGGGAACTCTTCGACGCACACTGGCAGCTCATCCATCACCATGTGTCCTGCTTCCTCGAGAACCGGGAGGAGGTCGATGAGATCACCGCCGAGGTCTTCGTCGTGGCGTGGCGGAAGCTGCGCCCGCAGAAGCCCATGGGCCTGCGCTGGTTCATCCGCACTGCCGACAACAAGGTTCGCGACGTCGACCGTCGCGCTCGGTCGCGCGGGCGGGCGCTGGACGCGCTGAGCCGTGGGCTCCAGCATGCGAGTGAGCCGATCCATCCGTTGGAGGCGCTCGCTCTGCGTGAAGCGATGAAGTCCCTGAATGCCCGGGAACGCCAGGTCGTCGTCCTCACATACTGGGACGGCCTCAACGCCGGGGAGGCCTCGGAGGTCCTGCGCTGCAGCACGGCGGCGGTGTGGACAACGCTGACCCGAGCGCGAACGAAACTGCGCACGCAGCTGGAAGCGAAGGAGGCCGGCGATGAACGTCTCCGACGATGAGCTCGACCGGCTGTTCCGAGCGGCGAACCCTGCGACGACCGAGCGCTTCGCCGCCCTCACGGCGCGCGAGATAGCCGTTCGCGAAGGCATCATCCGGGGTACCTTCGAAACCTCCCGCACACGTCGGCGCCGCTCGGGCTGGGCGTGGGGCGGTCTGACAGCGGCTGTCGCATCCATCGCCGTCGTCGCCGTCATCGCGGTGAACGTCCTCGGACCAACTCAGTCGGCAGTCGCGCTGACTCCCGCACCGCTGCAGTACGCGAACGCTCAGCCATTAAGCGCTGTGGTCTCCGATGCGCAGCAGAGGCTCGATATGCCAGACGACGTCGTTCAGCAGTCGCGAGTGAGAACGGTCGGCTGGGGCTGGGACATCGACATCGCCGAAGAACACGTCGAGGTCGTCCCCCAGGAGGCGACCTTCGAATGGTCGCCGGAGACAGGATCGGTGAGCACTGTCGTCGCCGCAGCGTCCTACTGGGCTGACGGTGAGCGGCCGAAGGGCATCACTCCCAGCCCATACGAGCCCGGCGACGTCATCAGCGAGGTTGTGACAAGTGCCGAGGATCTTGATATCCCGACGGGCGTCGTCACCCTGAAGGGGTCGAGTCGCGAGGAGCTGTTCTCGGCGCTCGCTGATCTCGGAGCGACGCCCGAGTCGTCGTCCGGAGAACTCCTGCTCGCCATCGGTCAACTTCTGAGCTACTGGACGCTGACCGACGAGCAGCACGCGACGCTGATGCGCATGCTCGTCGATGCCGGCGGCGTGACCGTTCTCGGCGAGACGAAGGACAGACTGGGCCGCGAAGTGATCGGTCTTCGTGTCACCGATGACGACAGCAACTACCGCAACACTCTCCTCGTCTCCGAAGACACGGGCCGAATCGTCGGGATGGAGAACGAATTGACGACGCCGATGGAATTCATCCCGGCAGGTGTCGTCGGATACACCCTGTGGGACGTCGAGTAGGGACCGTCCCCGCGGCACTCATCCGCACTCGACCACAGCCCCACGGTCGATGAATGCGAAAAGCCCGGTCGGATCTGCAATCCGACCGGGCTTTCTCGACTGTGCGCGAGGGGGGACTTGAACCCCCACGTCCATACGGACACTGGCACCTGAAGCCAGCGCGTCTACCATTCCGCCACTCGCGCGAGTCGTCTCGTTCCGAAGAACTCAACTTCGCAAGGCTATCACGCGCTCCACCCCCTCACGAAACCGGCCGCGGCACGGTTCTCCCCGCCCCTCGCAGCCCGCCGTCCTCCGAGAAATCGGGTGCCGAAGACCCGCGGAACGGCGTACATCCAGGTCACCTGGCTACGATGTCCCTACCGGTCGGCATGCCAGAGGAGCCCAGTGGGACTACTTGACAGCTTTGAGAAGGGTCTCGAGCGCGCTGTGAACAGCGCCTTCGCGAAGACCTTCCGCAGCGGCATCCAGCCCGTGGAGATCGCTTCGGCGCTTCGGCGCGAGGCGGATACCAAGGCGGCTGTGGTCAGTCGTGACCGCATCCTCACGCCCAACAGCTACGTGGTGCGGCTGAGCGCCGACGACGCCGAGCGGATGCAGGGACTCGGCGGTGCGCTCACCGACGAGCTGCACGCGCTTCTGACGAAGCACGCGAAGTCGCAGGGCTACAGCTTCGCCGGCCCTCTCTCGATCACGCTCGAGTCCGACGACATCCCCACCGGAACCGTGCGCGTCAGCTCGGGCACCGTCGAGGGCCGCGTGAACTGGCAGGCAGTGATCGATGTCGACGGGCGTCGCCACTCGCTCACCCGCGCCCGCACGGTGATCGGCCGGGGCTCCGACGCCGACATCACGATCGCGGATGCCGGATCGAGCCGCAAACACGTCGAGGTGCTGTGGGACGGCGAGCGCGCCATGATGCGCGACCTGGGATCCACGAACGGCACGAAGGTCAACGGCACGAAGGTCCGGGAGGCAGCTCTGCCCACCGACACGACCCTGACGATCGGCCGCACCGACCTCGTCTTCCGCATCGTGCCGGTCGCGGCACCTTCGCGTCCTGCCCGCCCGCGCGACGACGACGCGACCCGCGCGTTCGGAGCGATCTGATGACCACCCCCAGCGAGCTCGTCCTCCTTCTCATGCGCATCGGCTTCCTGGTGCTGCTGTGGTTCTTCGTGTTCGGAGTGGTCTATTCGCTGCGCGCCGACCTGTTCGGCATGAAGGTGCGCAAGCTCCCCGCAGACGGCGATGCCGCCGCGGCATCCCCCTCCACTCCCCCGGCACCGGCCAAGCGCCCCTCGTCGGCGAAGGCGAACACCGGACCGGCGACCGTCGCGACGGCCAAGCGCCTCGTGATCACATCCGGTCCGAAGGCGGGCCTCGAACTGGCGCTGGGCACCGACACTCTCACGATCGGCCGCTCCAGCGAGTGCGCGCTCGTGATCCGCGACGACTACACGTCCAGCCACCACGCACGACTGCTGCTGCGCGGCGACGCCTGGGCCATCCAGGACCTCGAATCCACGAACGGCACGTTCGTCGCCGGCAACCGTGTGACGGGCGGCCCCGTCGCACTCGGCCTCGGCGTTCCCATCAAGGTGGGCGCCACGACCTTCGAGCTGCGAGCCTGACCCCGGCATGGTCTTCGAAGGCTCGAGCGCCGCGATCTCCCATACGGGCAAGGTCCGCTCCAACAACCAGGACTCCGGGTACTCCGGGGCGAACCTGTTCGTCGTCGCCGACGGCATGGGCGGCCACGCGGGCGGTGATGTCGCGTCGAGCATCGCCATCCAGCGGCTGCAGCCGCTCGACCAGCCGTACTCCTCGACCGAAGACGCCCAGGCGTCGCTGCAGGCGGCCGCGACGACCGCTGCGGGCGATCTGATCCGCGCCGCCAAGGATCGCCCGGAGCTCGCTGGGCTCGGGACGACCCTCAGCGCGATCATCATGGTCGACGACTACGCGGTCATCGGCCACATCGGCGACTCGCGCATCTACCTCTACCGCGACGACGCTCTGACGCAGATCACGGCCGACCACACCTTCGTGCAGCGGCTCGTCGACTCGGGGCGCATCACACCGGAGGAGGCGCGCTACCACCCGCGGCGTTCGGTGCTGATGCGGGTGCTCAGCGACATGGACTCCGATCCCGAGCTCGACATGTTCGTGATGCACACGCAGCCGGGCGATCGCTGGCTGCTGTGCTCCGACGGGCTCTCGGGCGTCGTCGATGAGGCCCACATCCTCAAGGCGATGCGCCTCGGTCTCCCTCCCGGCCGCACCGCCGACAACCTGCTCAAGCAGGCTCTCGACGGCGGCGCCCCCGACAACGTCACGATCGTGCTGGTCGAGGTCGGCGGTGCGCACGCGATGCACTCGGGCACGGCGACGATCGTCGGCTCGGCCTCGAACCCCGCGAACATCACGGTGCCCCCGGTGCGCGCACCGCGCAGCAGCTGGCTGCACCCGGTGCGCCAGGCCGCGAACGACCCCAGCCACTTCGAGCCATCGTCGGAATACCTCGAGGAGCTCATCGAAGAGGACCGCCGCCGCGCCAAGCGCCGCCGGCTCGGCTGGATCGCCGGGATGCTGGTGGTCCTCGCCGCGCTCGCCTTCGCCGCCTTCGCGGCCTACAGCTGGACGCAGACGCGCTACTTCGTCGGCGCCGACGAGGACAGCGTCGTGATCTACCAGGGCGTGCAGCAGAACATCGGGCCGATCACGCTGTCGACCCCGCTGCAGGACACCGACATCCTCCTCGCCGATCTGCCGCCGTACCAGCGCGACTCCGTCGAGCGCACGATCACTGCACGGTCGCTGTCGGATGCCGAGGCCATCGTCGCCCGCCTGCAGGCAGGCGCCGACCGCGTGACCGGCGAGACGCCGCTGCCGACCCCGGTGCCCACGCCGACCACGACGGAGGGCGAGGGATGAGCACCGACGTCCAGGCCGACACCACCGTCATCAAGGCGCTCCGCCGACTCCGGATGCCGCAGACGCAGCGCAACCGCGAGTTCTGGCTGCTGCTCTTCGCGGTCGTCATCAGCGGCGCGTCGCTCACCCTCGTGCAGCTCGGTGCACTCGGACTGATCGACCCCATGATCCTGGCCATTGGCGGCGGCCTCGCCGTGCTGGCCTTCGCCGTGCACTTCGTGCTGCGCGCCGTGGCGTCAGACGCCGATCCGTTCGTGCTGCCGATCGCGACATTGCTCACGGGTCTGGGCATCGCGATGATCTACCGCATCGACATCGCGAAGGCCCTCACCGGGTGGAACGCCTACTCCACCAAGCAGCTCGCGTGGACGGCGATCTCGCTCGCCGGAGCGATCACGGTCGTGATCATGCTGCGCAACTACCGGGTGCTGTTCCGGTACACGTACATCTTCGGCCTCACCGGCATCCTGCTCCTCCTGCTGCCGTTCGTACCAGGACTGCGCATCCCCGATGCCAACGCCCAGGTGTGGGTGTCGCTGGGCGGTATGTTCGCGTTCCAGCCGGGCGAGCTCGCCAAGATCAGTCTCGCGATCTTCTTCGCCGGCTACCTCGTACGCACTCGCGAGAGCCTCACCTCCGTCGGCACGAAGGTGCTCGGCATCACGTGGCCGCGCATGCGCGAGCTGGGCCCCGTGCTGGTGGTGTGGGCGATCTCGCTCGGAATCATCGTGATCCAGCGCGACCTCGGCACCGGAACCCTGATCTTCGGCATGTTCGTGGCGATGCTGTACGTCGCCACCGGCAAGACCAGCTGGGTCCTGATCGGCCTCGCCCTCGTCGCGGCGGGCGTCGCCGTGGCGACGCAGATCCTCAGCTACGTGCAGGGGCGTTTCACGAACTGGCTGTTCCTGTTCGACCCCGACAAGGTCGACCCTGACGGTGCGGGGTTCCAGCCGATGCAGGGCCTCTTCGGGCTCGCGCACGGCGGCCTCCTCGGCACCGGCTGGGGTCAGGGCCGCCCCGAGGTCACTCCCCTCGCCCACAGCGACTACATCATCACGAGCCTCGGCGAGGAGATCGGGCTGATCGGCCTCTTCGCGATCCTGTGCCTCTACATGGTGTTCATCAGCCGCGGCATCCGCATCGGCCTCGCCGGACAGGACGACTTCGGCAAGCTGCTCGCCACCGGCCTCGCGTTCACGATCGCGCTGCAGGTGTTCATCATGGTCGGCGGCGTGACCCGCGTCATCCCTCTGACCGGTCTGACGACGCCGTTCCTCGCGGCCGGTGGATCGTCGCTCGTCGCGAACTGGCTCATCGTCGCGATCCTGCTGCGCATCTCCGACGGCGTGCGCAGCCAACCGAGGACGGTGATCGGCTGACATGACCAAGGAGCTCCGCCGCCTCAGCATCGTGATGCTGTTCATGTTCCTGTCGCTCTTCGCCGCCACCAGCTGGATCCAGGTCGTCGAGGCCGACGCCCTGGGGCAGAACAGCAACAACCGCCGTACCCTGCTCGACAGCTACGAGATCCAGCGCGGGTCGATCATCGTCGACGGCGTCGCGATCGCCACATCCGTGCCGTCCGACGACAAGTACCAGTTCCAGCGCGTCTACACCGACGGCGCGATGTGGGAGCCGGTGACCGGCTACTTCAACCCGGCGCTGCAGTCGGCGACCGGCATCGAGCGCGCACTGAACGCCGACCTCTCCGGCACCGGATCGAGCGCGTTCTTCTCCGAGATCGAGCGCATCCTCTCCGGACAGCCGCAGGCCGGCTTCAGCGCCCAGCTCACGCTCGACGCGGCCGCGCAGAAGGCCGCCTACGACGCGCTGCAAGGGCTCGAGGGCGCCGTGATCGCGATCGAACCGAGCACCGGTCGCATCCTCGCCATGGTCTCGACGCCGGGCTTCGACACGAACGCCCTCGCGACGCACGACGCGGATGCCGCCAACGCGACGTACGACCAGCTCGACGCCGACCCGACGAAGCCGCTCTCGAACCGCGCGATCGCCGGCGACCTGAACCCGCCAGGGTCGACGTTCAAGCTCGTCGTCGCAGCCGCCGCCTACGCCTCCGGCGAGTACACGCCGGACTCCGCACTGCCGAACCCCGCCCGCTATCAGCTCCCCGGCTCGACGAACACCGTCGCGAACGCCTGGGGCGGCACCTGCGGCGACGGCGAGACCGTCACGATCTCCGAGGCCATCCGTCTCAGCTGCAACATCCCGATGGCGGAGCTCGCCGTGCAGCTCGGCGACGACCGGATCCGCGAGATGGCGGAAAAGTTCGGCTTCAACCAGAGCTTCTCGACCCCGCTCGAGTCGACGGCGTCCAGCTATCCGCGGGCCCTCGACGACGCGCAGACCGCGCTCACCGGGTTCGGGCAGGGCAAGGTCATCGCGACCCCCCTGCAGATGGCCATGGTCGCCGCCGGGATCGCGAACGACGGCGTCGTCATGAACCCGCGCCTGATCGACTCGGTGATCGGCAACGACCTCTCGGTCGTGCGGTCCTACGACGACACCGAGTTCGGCCGTGCGCTGGAGGCGGACGTGGCCGATCAGGTGACGGCATCCATGGTCGCCAGCGTCTCAAACGGCGCAGCGCAGGGTGCAAGAATAGACGGGGTCGACGTGGCCGGTAAGACCGGCACGACCGAGAACGGGAACGACAGGCCGTACACGCTGTGGTTCACCGGTTTCGCGCCGGCGGACGACCCGACGGTCGCAGTAACGGTCCTCGTCGAAGACGGCGGCGGACAGGGGCAGTCAGGATCCGGCGACACCATCGCCGCCCCGATTGCAAAGAAGGTCATAGAGGCGGTGCTGGGCAGATGAGACCGACGCAGGGTGTGTCGTTCGGTGGTCGCTACGAGCTGCAGTCGCGAATCGCGATCGGCGGCATGGGCGAGGTGTGGGAGGCGACGGATCACGTCATCGGACGCACCGTCGCGATCAAGATCCTCAAGGACGAGTACATGGGGGACCCCGGGTTCCTCGAGCGGTTCCGCGCCGAGGCGCGCCACGCCGCGCTCGTCAACCACGAGGGCATCGCCAGCGTGTTCGACTACGGCGAGGAGAACGGCAGCGCCTACCTCGTCATGGAGCTCGTGCCCGGCGAGGCCCTGTCGACGATCCTCGAGCGCGACGGCTCGCTGAGCGCCGACAAGACGCTCGACATCGTCGCGCAGACGGCATCCGCTCTCCAGGCCGCACACGCGGCCGGTCTCGTGCACCGCGACATCAAGCCCGGCAACCTGCTGATCACGCCGGACGGACGCGTCAAGATCACCGACTTCGGCATCGCGCGCATCGCCGACCAGGTGCCGCTCACCGCGACCGGCCAGGTCATGGGCACCGTGCAGTACCTGTCGCCGGAGCAGGCCTCGGGTCACCCGGCCTCCCCCGCGACCGACATCTACTCGCTCGGCATCGTCGCTTACGAGTCCCTCGCGGGCAAGCGTCCGTTCACGGGCGAATCGCAGGTCGCGATCGCGATGGCGCAGATCAACGAGCAGCCCCCGCCGCTGCCGCCCACCGTGCCGATCCCGGTGCAGAACCTCGTCATGGCGATGATCGCGAAGAAGCCGGCCGACCGTCCGTCGTCCGCCGCGACCGTCGCCCGCGCAGCCCAGGCCCTGCGCCGCGGCGACCTGAACTCCGCGGCGATCGCCGTGCCCGCGATCGCCACCGGCGGAGTCGCGGGAGACGACGCGACCCGGCTGCTCACGGCATCCGGCGACGACGGCGCCACGCGCGTCCTCCCCACCACCGCTCAGGTCCCGACCGAGGCAGCGGCTGAGGAGGAGGCGGAGAAGAAGAAGCGCAGCCGGTGGACGTGGCCCCTGGTCGCGCTCATCGCACTACTCGTCATCGTTCTCGGCGGCACGATCTTCGCGCTCATGAACCAGGGCGACGGGGATGCCGATCCCACGCCGTCCCCGTCGATCTCGTCCGCACCTCCGGAGACGCCGACGCCCACGCCGACGCCCACCGAGACGCCGATCAACGTCGACTCCCTCGGGCTCGTCGGCCTGTCGTGCCAGGAGGCGCTGAACAGGGCAACGGAGGCGGGACTCCTCCCCCAGTGCCGCGTCGGCAACACCCCGGCGCCGTCCGACGACCTCGTCGACGTCGTCGAGACCGTCGACCCGCGCGGAACACTCGAGAAGGGCGACGCGATCACCCTCGTCACCTACGCCCCGCGCGTGGAGATCGGCGCACCGGGTTCGGCGCCCAGCCTCTCGGGCACCCCGCAGGCGGGCAAGCAGATCGCCCTCAACTGGACCGCGTTCTCGTGCCCCTCCGGCGCCGGCACGGTCAGCTCGTACGAGGTCACGATCACGAACGCGACGTTCAGCGACGGCAAGACCACCCGCGCCTTCGTCCCGGGTGAGCTGAGCACCCAGATCACTCCGGCCACCGACCCCGCTCTGCAGGTCACGGCGACGTACCGCGCGTTCTGCGGCGACCGCCCATCGGGCAACTCGCCGCAGCTCACCGCTCAGATCACTCCGGCCGATGGTGCCGGCGGCGAGGACACAGGGGATTAGGGGTTTCCACGCCGTAGGCTGAGCACTTCATCAGGTCGTATCAGGGGGTCAGTACGTGTCGACAGAGCCACGCGTTCTCGCGGGTCGCTACCGTGTCGACGAGCTCATCGGGCATGGCGGAATGGCCAAGGTCTACCGCGGTTACGATCTGACGCTCGGTCGCGCGATCGCGATCAAGATCCTCGACCCCGATCTGGCTCGAGACACCGCGTTCCGCACGCGCTTCCGCCTGGAGGCGCAGTCCGCGTCGCGCATGTCGCACCCGTCGATCGTGCGGGTGTACGACGCCGGCGACCCGTCCAGCAGCACCGGTGACGGATCCGGTGAGCCGCCGTACATCATCATGGAGCTCATCAGCGGCACGCTGCTGAAGGACATCATCGCCCGCGGGCCCGTACCCGTGGACGACGCGGTGCGGTACGTCGACGGAATCCTCGAGGCTCTCGACTACTCGCACCGGGCCGGTGTCGTGCACCGCGACATCAAGCCGGGCAACGTCATGGTCACCGACAAGGGCCAGGTCAAGGTCATGGACTTCGGCATCGCCCGCGCGGTGTCCGACTCCTCGTCCACGGTCGCCGAGACGACGCAGATCATCGGAACGGCCGCGTACTTCTCCCCCGAGCAGGCGAAGGGCGAGCCGGTCGACGCGCGCGCCGACCTCTACTCGACCGGCGTGGTGCTGTACGAGCTGCTCACCGGGCGCCAGCCGTTCCGCGGCGAGTCCCCCGTCGCTGTCGCCTATCAGCACGTCAGCGAGACTCCGGTGCCGCCGACCGAGGTCAACGAAGACGCTCCGGCCTCCCTCGACCCCATCGTGCTGCGCGCGCTCGCGAAGGATCCGTACCAGCGCTACCCGGATGCCGCGCACTTCCGCGCCGCACTCGACGCGGCCGTCTCGGGTCAGGCGCCCAGCCGCAAGGAGATCGGCGCGCTCACCAGCGAGCTGTACGGACCGAGTCCGCGCCAGGCGCAAGAGACGGCACGGTCGCTGCGGCAGCTGAGCACCGACACCACCATGGCCCGCACGCAGTCCGGTCCCCCGGTCGCGTGGATCTGGGCGGGTGTCGCTCTCCTCGCCGTGCTGCTGGCATCGGTGCTGTTCTGGGTGTGGACCATCAGCATGCGCCCCGACGACATCCCGTCGAGCTCCCGCACGGTGCCCGACCTCGTGAACGTGTCGTCGGAGCGCGCGCAGGAGGATCTGAACGAACTCGACCTCACCGCGAAGCTCGTGCTCGAACCGAGCAACGACATCGCCGAGGGCAACGTCACCCGCACGGATCCCGAGGGCGGGACGACGGTGAGCGAGGGCGACTCGATCACCGTGTACGTCTCCTCCGGCAAGGAGACGGTCGTCGTGCCGACGCTCGAGGGCCTGTCTCTCGCCGCAGCCAGGGACGCACTGGCTCAGGCCGGTCTGGAACTCGGCACCGTGATCCAGCGGAACGACAAGGGCCTCGCAGCAGACACCGTGATGGAGGCGAGCGAGGCCGCCGACACCGAGGTCGCTCCGAAGACCGTGGTGAACCTCGTGGTCGCCAGCGGACGCGTGACACTGACCGACGTCTCCGGATGGACGATGGATGCCGCGACCGCCGAGCTCGAACGGATCGGCCTCACCGCCAGCCCCGTCGAGCTCACGGACTGCCCGCCGACGAACCCGCCTACGGTCGCCTCGATGTCGGTCGCACCGGGCGACGTGCCCGTCGGGTCCACCGTCGAGCTCCGTTACTGCGCCGCCGCCGCGGACGGCTGACCGCCACCCGCCTCCCCCGGGTCGTCGACTCAGGGGCTCAGCGACCCTCCCCCGGGTCGTTGAGCTTCGGGCACAGCGGCCCTCCCCCGGGTCGTTGAGCGAGGGAGCGAAGCGACCGAGACGAAACGCGCTACGCCCGCACGAGCGGATGCAGTCGTTCGGCGCGGGCCACGGCATCCGCATCGCCGCACTGTGCGAGCCAGTTCGCGAGCAGGCGATAGCCGCCCTCGGTGAGCACGCTCTCGGGGTGGAACTGCGCGCCCACCACGGGCAGGGTCGCGTGGGCGACGGCCATGACGGTGCCGGTGTCGGTGCGCGCGGTGACGACGAGCGACTCCGGCAGCGATGCCTCGTCGAGCGCGAGCGAGTGATAGCGCCCGACGGCGAACGGGGAGGGGATGCCGTCGAACAGCGCCGACCCGTCGTGCCCGACCTGCGAGACCATGCCGTGCATGAGCTCGGGCGCTTCGGTCACCGGGGCGCCGAGGGCCTCCCCGATCGCCTGATGGCCGAGGCAGACGCCGAGCAGCGGCAGACGGATGGCCATGGCGATCCGAGCGGCGTCGAGGCTGGCCCCGGCATCCGCGGGCGTCCCCGGTCCGGGTGACAGCATGAGGCCGTCGAAGCGGGGCAGCAACTGTTCGAGGCCGGCGGCGTCGACGGCATCCGCCTCGACCATCTCGACCTCGGCGCCGAGCTCGCGCAGGTATCCGACGAGGGTGTGCACGAAGCTGTCGTGATTGTCCACGACCAGCACCCGGGTCATTCGAGGTCGACCTCGCCGGGCGCGATGATGGGGCTGATCCAGGGGAACACGAACCAGAACAGGGCGTAGAGCACGGCCGTGATGAGCACGAGCAGGATGAACAGCTTGACCCACCACGGGCCGGGCAGCAGGCGCCAGAGTGCGGCGTACATGATTCCTCTCGGTCCCTTCGGTCAGATCGACGGCGCGGCCGGAGGCGGGGGCGGGTCGGTCAGCGCCTTCGGGGGTCCTTCGGCGCGGGGCTGGAAGCTCTCGAAGACGCCGTAGGCGACGATGCGCTCGGCGAGCGAGTAAAGCGGCGAGCAGGCGGTGAGCGTGATGTACTGCTCGCCGGTCTGGGCACCGGGGATCTGCGGGACGTCGAGCAGCACGTCGGTCTGCGTCGGCTTCACGTACTCGAGCGTGCGGAAGCGATAGGTGAACCAGCCGTCGATCGTCTCGATGACGATCGCGTCGCCGATCTGCAGCTTGTCGAGTTGGTTGAACGGCTTGCCCCAGGTCGTGCGGTGCCCGGCCATCGCGAAGTTGCCGACCTCGCCGGGCATCTTCGAGTTCGTGTAGACGCCGATCCCGAGCTTGTCGAGCGTGCGGGCGCGACTGGTGCCCCCGAAGATGCCCACGTTGTACTCGGATCCGAAGCGCGGGATGTGCATCTGGCCCAGCTGCTCGGTGTCGGCGGGACGCGCGGGGATCACGGGCTGGTACGCCGTGGTGCCGTCCGGCCGCTCGAACGTCTCGGGCAGTGCGGGGGGCGGGGCCTCAGCCCACTCGCGCGACACCGCCGCGCCCTCGTCGTTCTTCTGCGCGCTGATGATGATGTCGCCGATCCACATCTGCCACGCGACGAACAGCAGCACGAGCACACCGGCGGTGAGCAGCAGCTCCCCCAGCACGCTCGTGAAGGTGGCGCGCGATCGAGGGCGACGGCTACGGCCACGTCGCTCCCCCGAGACGACGGATGCGGTCATGGCGAGATCCTATCCCTCCGGCCTGTGCACGGGGCCGGAAGCCTGCTTTCTCGCGGGAACAAAGGCGACCTGGGTACAATGTCGGCATGGCCCGAGACCCGAAGACCGAAGAGCCCGACGCACCCCGCGCCGAGGGCGAGTCCGCCCCCAACGCCGTGTGGTTCAAGCCGGTGATGATCGGCTTCATGCTGCTCGGTCTCGCCTGGATCCTCGTGTTCTACATCTCTGGGATGCAGTTCCCGATCCCCGGCCTCGACAACTGGAACCTCGCGATCGGTCTCGGCATCGCTCTGATCGGCTTCCTGATGACCACCCGCTGGCGCTAGATCGCCCCGCTCACGCACGAAGGCCCCTCGTATCGCGAGGGGCCTTCGTCGTCCTAGGACTCGCGCGGACCCGCGGTGGACGTTCCTCTCCACACGTCTCCACAGTGTCTCCACAAGGTCACCACAGAGTTATCCACAGGGTTGTTCACACCTGGGGATGAATTACACCCGTGTTATTCACACCTGTTAACGAACCTGTTAACAACCGCTGATCAGGAGTAGATCGACCCGATGAGCAGGGGAGGGATGAACGCGACGATCACGAGGAGGGCGACCGCCACGGCCGCGATGAGTACGATCTGCCACACCCGCTGATCGCGGCGGCGCGTACGGGTGAGGATGAACGCGACCAGCGCGCCGACGAGCGCCCCGCCGAGGTGCGCCTGCCAGGCGATGCCGCCGATGAAGAACCCGACGACGAAGTTGATGCCGAGGATCACGAGGATGCCGGTGACGTTGGCGCCGATGTGGCGGCCGACGATCAGCAGGGCGGCCATGAGGCCGAAGACCGCGCCGGAGGCGCCCACGGTGAACACTCCCGGGGCGAGCAGCGCGACGGCGACGGAGCCGCCGAGTCCGCTGATGAGGTACAGCGCGAGGAAGCGCACCCGGCCGAGCATCGGCTCGAGACTCTGACCGAGCATCCACAGCGCCAGCATGTTCAGAGCGAGGTGGATGAATCCTCCGTGGGCGAAGACCGCGGTGAGCAGACGCCACGGCTCGAACGGGAAGATGGAGAACTGCGGGTAGAGGAAGAAGGCGTTGAAGCGCAGCGCGTCGGTCAGGACCTCGCCGATCCCCGGGGCCAGCTGCAAGAGGCCGATGATCGTCGTGATCAGCATCAGGGCGTAGGTCACGACGGGATTGCCGCTGCGCACGGCGGCAATGGTCGACGAGCGCCCGCCCCAGCGGCGTTCGGCCCGCTTCTGGGCGGGGGTGCGGTTCTTGCGCTCCTCCTTCATGCACTCCGGGCAGATGACGCCGACCGCGGCCGGGGTCTGGCATTCGCCGCAGATGGTGCGGAGGCACCGCTGGCAGAGCACGAAGCTCTGCCGATCCGGATGCCGGTAGCAGAAGTTGTCGCGGTTGTCCGCGAACTCAGGCGTGGTCATCCGGATCGGCCAGCCTCGGTGTCAGGCCGCGACGATGTCGATCGACTGCAGCACGACCGGCTCGATCGGACGGTCGCCCGCCGCGGTCGGCACGGCGCCGATCGCGGCGACGACGGCCTTCGAGGCGTCGTCGGCGACCTCGCCGAAGATCGTGTGCTTGCCCTGGAGCCACGGGGTGGGGTCGGTGGTGATGAAGAACTGCGAGCCGTTGGTGCCCTCGACCTCGCCGGTGATGGCGTTGCGGCGCAGGCCGGCGTTGGCCATGGCGAGGATGTAGGGCTCGTTGAAGTTCAGGTCGCCGTGGATCTCGTCGTTGAAGGTGTAGCCGGGGCCGCCGACGCCCTGACCGAGCGGGTCGCCGCCCTGGATCATGAAGTTCGGGATGATGCGGTGGAAGATGACGTCCTTGTAGAGAGGACCCTCGCCCGGCTTGCCGGTGGCGGGGTCGGTCCACGACTGGGTGCCGTCGGCGAGGCCGATGAAGTTCTTGACCGTCTTCGGGGCGTGGTCGCCGAAGAGGTTGATGACGATGTCACCGTGGTTGGTGTGCAGGGTTGCGACGTGAGAAGCGTGAGGCATGCTGTCATTCTCGCAGAGCTTCCCGTGTGCGAGCCTCGATCTAGCGCTGATCGTCGCTTGACGCAAGGCCTCGGTGATTCCCTCGCCCCTTCCAGGGTGGCGTGGCAAGATGGGGAACCCGTACTCCAAGCGACAGGAGAGCATCGTGAGCATCAGCCGCAAGCGGAAGAAGGAACTGCGCCGTCTCCAGAAGGAGGCCAACCAGCTCTGGGAGAACCAGCAGGTCCTCGTCGGCCACGCTGCCGATGTGGCGCGCGAGGCGGGGCGCCAGCTCGGCAACTTCGGGCGCGAGCAGGTCGGTCCGGCCGTACAGCACACCTATGACCGCCGCGTGGCGCCGGTCGTCGACCAGGGCGTGCGCTTCGGTAAGCACGTCGTCGACGACAAGGTCGTTCCGATCGTCGGTGGTGTCGTCGGCAGTGCGCTGACCGCCTGGGATGTCGCGAACGCCAAGCGTCACGGCATCGAGAAGAAGATCGAGAAGAAAGTGCGCAAGGCCACCAAGCCGCAGAAGAAGGGCCCGGGTCTCGGCTCGGTCATCGCCCTGGTTCTCGGCGCGGCCGCTGCGGTCGGCGTCCTGTACGCCGCCTGGCAGGCCCTTCGTGCAGACGACGAGCTCTGGGTCGCCGACGACCCGCTGTCCGCCCCCGAGGCGTGACCGACTTCGAGTCCCCGGCCGCCGAGCCGGCGGACGTGCACGCCCGCGTGCGTGAGGCCGCCGCTGCCCGCGATCTCGACATCGAGATCCGCGAGCGGCCGGCGGCCCGCAGTCTGTTCGAGGCGGCCGAACTCCTCGGCATCCCTCCGGAGGGCATCGTGAAGACCCTCGTGGTCAAGCGATCCGACGACACGTACCTGTTCGCGCTGGTTCCGGGCGGGCGCTCCATCTCGTGGGCCAAGCTGCGGGCCGTCGTCGGGGTGAATAAGCTCCGACTCCCGGAGGCCGAGCTCGCGCTCGCCGCCACGGGCTACGAACGCGGCACGATCGTTCCCATCGGCAGCACCACCGACTGGCCCGTGTACGCCGACGAGACGATCGTCGGTCAGCGCATCGCGATGGGCGCGGGCACGCACGGCTACAGCCTCTTCGTCGACGCCGACGATCTCATCTCCGCGTACGGTGCGACGGTCGCCGACATCTCCGTCCCCGAGGAGCCCCGCGGCTGAGAACCCTGCGCGTCAGAGGAGACCGGCCATGCGCAGCGAGATGTCGACGAGCTTGACCCGCTGCAGGCCACTGATCGCCTCCACGGGGAACCACTCCGCCATGTCGGTCGAGCCGTCGGTCTCGTACTGGAGGCGCCCGCCCGACACCGTCGCACGGTACACGATGCGCAGGGTGTGCAGCGGCTGATCCGACTTCTGGACGCGCTGCGAGGCGGGGATGACGCGCGAGTGTATGCCGAGCAGCTCGCCCACCTTGACGGTGTAGCCGGTCTCCTCGCGCAGTTCGCGCCGCACGGCCGCTTCGGGAGCCTCGCCCGGCTCGAGACCGCCACCGGGCATGGTCCACGCGACGCGGCGCCCTTCGATCCAGCGCGCGAGCAGCACCCGCCCGTCGTCATCAGTGACGACTGCGTATGCCGCGACACGCATGTCCATGCGTCCCACCCTAACCGCCGAGGAATGCGGAACGTCGGGTTATGTCGACGCTGATCGATCACGAATCGAGAAGCGACGTCCAGCGGCCACTCCGTAGGGTGAACTCATCACGACCGACCTGAGGAGAGGAGCCGACGATGGCGGAGAAGGACACGGGGTTCAGCGCGGAGGAGCGCGAGGCGATGAAGGCGGCTGCGTCCGACAAGCGCACGGCGCGATCGCGGGCGAAGAAGTCGCCGGAGGAGGTCAGGGCCGAGGGCGAGGCCGATCTCAAGGCGGCGATCGCGAAGCTCAGCGACGATGATCGGGTGATCGCCGAGGGCCTGCATGCACTCGTATCGGAGGCGGCACCGGAACTGATCCCGCGCACGTACTACGGCATGCCGGCGTGGGCGAAGGACGGCAAGGTGCTGTGCTTCTTCCAGCCCGCGAGCAAGTTCAAGACGAGGTACGGCACGTTCGGCTTCGAGCACCCGGCCCACCTCGACGACGGCACGCTCTGGCCCACGGCCTACGCCGTGCTCGAGTTGGATGAGGCCAATCGCGAGTTCCTCGCGGAGCGCGTGCGCATCGCGGTGAGCTGACGGCCGATCGCGTCCGTTCCGCGGCGGATCGTCGCGCACTAGCGTGGATGCCGTGAGCACAACGCCCTTCCCCGCATCCGTGTACGCCGCCCGACTCGACCGGGCATCCGCCCTCGCCGCGGACGCCGGTCTCGACGCGATCATCGTCGGCCCCGGTCCCGACCTGCAGTACCTTGTGGGCGTGGAGGGCGACACGATCGAGCGTCTGACCGCGCTCGTGCTCGGACCGGGTATTGCGCCGACCGTCGTCGTTCCGCGCATGGAGCTCGCGAAGGTGCGCAGCACCGCCGTCGGCGAGCTCGGCCTCGCCGTCTCCGACTGGATCGACGGCGACGACGCGCACGCTGTCGTCGCCGATGTCCTCCCCGCGGCCACCCGCGTCGGCGTATCGGACGCGCTGCCCGCCCTGCACGTCATCCCCCTCGCGGATCGGCTCGGCCTGCGCCTGGAGCTCGCCACGCCCGTGCTGCGTGAAGGACGCATGATCAAGGATGCCGACGAGATCGCCGAGCTGCGCCGCGCCGGTCGCGCGATCGACGCCGTGCACCGCCGGGTTCCCGAGTGGCTGCGCGCCGGACGCACCGAGCGCGAGGTCGCGGCGGACATCGCCGAGGCGATCATCGCGGAGGGGCACCGCACGGTCGAGTTCGTGATCGTCGGATCGGGCCCGAACGGCGCCGACCCGCACCACGAGGTCTCTGACCGCGTGATCGAGGACGGCGACGTCGTCGTGGTCGACATCGGGGGAGCGGTGCCGAGCGGCTACAACTCCGACAGCACCCGCACCTATGTCGTCGGCACGCCCGACCCCGCGGCGGCCGAGCGCATCGCGGTGCTCGTGCGGGCGCAGCAGGCCGCCGTCGACGCCGTGCGGCCGGGAGTCACGGCCGAGCAGGTGGATGCCGCGGCGAGGACCGTGCTGACCGAAGCCGGTCTCGGCGACGCGTTCCTGCACCGCACCGGTCACGGCATCGGCGTCTCGGTGCATGAGGAACCGTACATCGCGCCGGGCAACGACCTGGTGCTGCGCGAGGGCATGGCGTTCAGCATCGAGCCGGGGATCTACTTCGCGGGGGAGTGGGGTTCGCGCATCGAGGACATCGTCGTGGTGACGGCCGACGGATGCGAGCGACTCAACGTCGCCCCGCACGGCCTCACGGCCGTCTGACGGGGGCGGCACCGCGGCATCCGTCGTCGTCACCTCGTCCGTTCGGGGGGATCTCCGGGTCGGGAGGAGGGATCGCTGCGATTCCTCCTCCCGAGCCGAGGTCTCCCGCCGAGTCGGTGCGGGGGTCAGCCCTCCGAGCGGCGGCGCCGGATGAACAGCACGCCGCCCGTGGCGAGCAGGCCGAGCATCAGCGCGATCAGCGCGATCGGCACCGCGCCACCCGTGCCTGCGAGGCCATCACCCGTCGACGCAGCTGCCGTGACCGTGAGCGCACCCTGCGCGCTGAGTCCGGATGCCGCGCCCTGGGCGACCAGCGTGTGCTGCCCGACCGGGGTGTCCGCCGGGATCGTCACCGCCGTGCGGAACGCGCCCGAGCCGTCGGCCGCGACCTCGGCGAGGCGCACAGGCTCCGAGAAGAGCGTGATCGTGATGAGCTCGCCGGCGCCGAATCCGCGCCCGACGAGCTCGACCGTGCCGCCCTGCACCACGCGCATCTGGCCGATCACGAGCTCCGCCTGCAGCACCGGGGCGCTGCGGACGTCGATCGTCAGCGAGGCCGAGGTCGACGGGCGGAAGGCGGTCTCGTCAGACGGGACGAAACGGGCCGTGTAGGTGTGCTGCCCGGAGGTCGCGATCGTGACGTCGGCCGTCGCGACTCCCGCGGAGACCCCGGCCGAGCCGACCACGACGTCGCCCTCGAGGAACTCGACCTGACCGGCCGCACCGGCGGGCTTCACCGTGGCGATCAGCGGCACCGATTCTCCGGCGACGGGGTCGTCGGATCCGGCCTTCAGGGTGACCGAGGTGTTCTTCGGAGCCGTCGGATCGCCGACGACGAGGAGCGATGCCCGCGCCTCGACCTTCGAGACGTCGCCGAGCGCGACCACCGGGTGGTCGCCGTCGACGGCTCCGCTCGGCACTGTGATCGACCCGCTGATCGAGCCGTTCTGCTCGGCCTGCACGACGACCGGCTGCTCGTCGTCGATGCGGAGCGCGACGCTCTCACCCGGCGCGAAGCCGGTTCCGGTGATCGTGACCGTGTCCCCGGGCGCCGCCTGCTGCGGTGCCTGGATCCGGGGCTCGTACACGGGCACCGGATCCGCCACGACGATGGTCAGCTGCGTCGACGCCGACTTCACGCCGTCGTCGGCGGTCACCGTCACGGTGTAGCTGCCGGCCTTCGCGTAGGTGTGCGTGCCCTGCACCGCACCGTCGGTCACGTCGACCGCCGAGACGGGGGAGCCGTCACCCCAGTTGATCACCGTCGACGTCTCGCCGAGACCGCCGGTGACGGTCGCCACGGTGGCGTCGAACTCGACGCCCGTGACCTGCTCGTCGACCGTGCCGGCCGCGACGGACAGCTCGGCGGCGGCAGCGCGGTCACCGTCCGACGCGACCGCGAACACGTGCACGCGTCCGTCGTTCAGCGAACCGGATTCCTTCGGCATCGTCAGCGACTCGACCACCTTCGGCGCACCGTTCCCGTCGACCGCGAGGGCGATCGGGGCGGTGGCGTAGATCGCCGTGTTCTTCACGCTCGACTCCGCTCCGGTTCCCGAGAGGCGACCCTCGGAGATCGTGAGCACGGTGTTGCCCTTGTAGGGGTTGCCCGACGCACCCACCCAGTCGCCGAAGCTGATCGTCACCGTCTGGGTGCTGCCGTCGGTGAAGTGCAGCACGGCATCCGAGTCGCGGTTGCTCTCGGTGGCGGTGCCGATGAACGCGATCTGCGTGGCACCGGTGCCCAGCGACAGCTTCGCCGTCTGACCCTCGCCCGTGATGTTGTCCGGCGCCCCGGCCGGGACGGCGGGCAAGTCGTACGTCAGCGTCGTGCCCGGCACGGTCAGGGTCTCACCCTGCACGAAGCCGTCGGCGTTGAGCTTGTCGCGGAAGTAGCCGTGGCCCTGCGAGTCGCAGTTGGCGGCGGTGACCCCGAGGTCGCCGATGCAGACGTTGTTGAAGCCTCCGATGAGGGTCTCGTCGCGGAAGACCTCGATCGACGCGGTGGCCTGGGCCGCCGCGCCCGACGAGTCACGCACGGTGATGACGGGCGAGTACGTGCCCGGTGCCGTGAACGTGTGCGGCGCGCTGACCTTCCAGCCGCCGAGCTCGTCGCGGGTGAGGGTCACGTCGTCGACCGCCTCGCCGTCGCCGTAATCCACGGTGACGTCGTAGCCCGACGCGTCGGTCTCGGTGCCGACAATCGTGGCGAGCGACCCCGAGAACGCGGTGCCGACGGCGACGCGCTGCGGAGCGCCCGCGGCGATCGACAGGCCGTCCGCCGCGGATGCCGAGGCGAACAGCTCGACCTCGGAGAGGGCCAGCGTCGATCCGCCGCCCTTCAGAGCGAGCTTGACGCTCGTGTATCCCCCGGCGGTCTGCGTCGTGAACGGTCGGGTCTGCGAGTCCCACGTGAAGGTCTGGCCCTCACGGCTGTCGAGCTCGGTCCACGTCGTGCCGTCGAGCGAACCGGAGAGCGTCCAGCTCGCGGGAGCGGCCGCCTTCGACGCGCTGGTCAGCGTGTACTGGCCGATCGAGACGGGACCCGACTGGGACGTCCACACCAGCTCGGCCGAGTCTCCCTGGAAGGTGACGGTCGAGTTCATGTTGTCGTCGACGAGCGAGCCGACGGGCGTGCCGTCCGCCGCGGCGAGCGCGCCGCGTCCTGGCTTGGTCGCGTCGACGAGCGTGGTGGGCACCTCGAGCTTCTCGGTGAGGTCCTTGGCACCCCAGGCCTGCGGGGTCGTGCTCATCGTGAAGTCGAGGCGGCCTCCTGCGCGCAGCAGGTCGCCGTCGAACGTCGTCTCGGCGATCGGCTGCCCGTTGAGGCTCACGCCGCCCACGTAGTCCGCGCCTGCGGACGCGCCCGGCGCGTTCACGACGAGGTCGGTGCCGCCGATCGACAGCGTCGCGCTGTCGAAGAGCGGCGTGCCGACCGTGTAGTCGCCGGAGCCCACCTCCAGCGGGTAGAAGCCGAGCGCCGAGAAGACGTACCAGGCCGAGAACTCGCCGTTGTCCTCATCGCCCGGGTAGCCCTGCCCGATGTCGGAGCCGACGAAGAGGCGGTCCTGGATGTCGCGGATCAGCTCCTGCGCTCCCGACGGGTCGCCGGCCTCGGCGAGCACGTACGGGATGTGGTGCGCGATCTGGTTCGACATGCCCAGCATCCCGAGCCGGACGTCGCGTGCTTCGCGCGCCTCGTGGATGCCGGAGTAGTCGGCCTTCTCGCGAACCGTCAGGAAGTCATGCATGACGTCGAGCAGACCCTGACGGCCGCCGTACAGTGCGGCGAGTCCGTCCACGTCGTGCGGGGCATGGAAGCCGAACGTCCACGCGCTGGCCTCAGTGAACGCACCGCCCCAGGCCTTCTTGTCGAACTCGGCACCCGAGGTCCACGAGCCGTCGGCGTTCCGCGAGGTGAACGTGCCCGCCTCGGGGTTGAACATCTCGACGTAGTGCTCGGCGCGCGCCTCGAAGTAGGTGGCCTCCTCCCTCAGCTGCTCGACGCGGTCGGCCGGGGTCGCCGGGTCCTCCGACAGCTTCTTCGCCATCTCGGCGATGCCGAAGTCGTTGATGTACCCCTCGAGGCCCCATGATGCGCTCTCGTGCGTCGTCGCCTCGGTGTACCCGAGGAAGATGGACTGGGCGAGGCCCTTCCGTCCGACGGCGTTGGATGCCGGCAGCACGGTGGCGTTCTTCACGGCGGCGTCGTAGGCCTCGAGCGCAGTGTCGGTGTCGAGGGCCCCCGCGAGGTAGGCATCGGCGAACGCGACGTCGGAGCTCGTGCCGGTCATGAGGTCGGCGTAGCCGGGGGACGACCATCGGGCGACCCATCCGCCGTCGCGGTACTGCTGCACGAAGCCGTCGACGAGCTCCTCGGTCACGTCGGGGTAGAGCAGCGAGTAGAGCGGCCAGGCGGTGCGGTACGTGTCCCAGAAGCCGTTGTTGACGTAGATCTTGCCGTCGACGATCTTCGCGTTCGTGCGCGTGTCGCTCGCGCTGCCGCTCGTCGCGGACACCGGGCTGGCGTACTGGTAGACGGGGTCGGCCTTCGACCCCGTGTTCTCGAACTGCGAGTTCGGGTAGAGGTTCAGGCGGTACAGGCTCGAGTACAGGGTCACGAGCTGGGTGTCGGTCGCGCCCTTGACGTCGTGGATCACGCCGAGCCGGTCGTTCCAGGCGTCGCGCACGGCGACGTGCGCCTGCTCGAACGAGACGCCCTGCAGCTCGAACTCGTGGTTCTTCTTCGCCTGGTCCTGCGAGATGAATGACGACGACAGCCGCAGCTCGACGGTCTTGTCGCCGCTCGTGTCGAAGGCGGCGTAGCGGGCCGTGCCGTTGCGGTCGCCCTGAGTGGTCGCTCCGGCGTTCAGCGGCGCCCTGTCGAACGTGCCGTACACGAACATGCGCGTGCGTCCCGGCCACCCGGATCCGCCGTCGACCCAGCCGGAGACGGTGTCGCCGTTGATCTGGAGCTTCGAGGAGTTCACGAGCTGGTCGATGAGCACGGAGCTGGTGTCGCCGGTGAACTCGAAGCGGTAGATCGCGCCGTGGTCGGTGGCGGTCACGGACGTCTGGATGCCGTTGTCGAACTCGACGCTGTAGATGTCGGGCCGCGCGGTCTCGTTCTCGTGGTGGAACGCGAGCTTGCGGTCGTTGAGCGACGAGGTGGGGTTGCCGTTCGCGGCGGGGAGCACGGCGATCTGGTTGCGGTCGCCCATCCAGATGCTCGGCTGGTGCGAGAAGCCGATGCCGTTGAGGGCCGGGAGGTTCTGCGCGTTGTTGGCCCGCTGGTACTGGTAGATCGTGCCGACGTTGTCGGCGTTGGTCATCGGGGTGATGAAGTTGAAGCCGTTCGGCCACGCGGTCGCCGGCAGGTTGTTGCCGCGCGAGAAGCCGCCGGTCGAGTTCGTGCCCCGGCGCGTGTCGACGTACGAGACGAGTCCGTCCGTCGTGTCGAGCTGCTCTGCTGCACCGATGCTCACGTCGTCGAGCCAGCCGCTGAAGGCGGTCGCGCCGGTGGGCACCTCCACGCCCTTCACGTCGGTGCCGGGGTGGTCGTAGCGGAAGAGGATGTCGTCGATCGTGCGGCCGGCGAACGCGCCGAGGTCGATCGTGACCTTGTTCCACTGGTTCGGCCAGAGCACGTTCGCCTGGCCCTGGGCGCGCGCGTTCGCGCCGTAGCCGTAGGAGTCGGTGGCATCGCCGGCGGACAGCGTCGATCCGTCGTCGAACGTCAGGTCGACCGCCACGAAGGTCGCGGCGTAGGTCTGCTCGCCGTCGAGCACGGGGAAGACGAGGTACGACAGCTCGCTGTCTCCGGCGACGTCGATCGCGACGTCGTCGTAGAGCACGCTGGTCGAGGAAGCCGGCCCTGCGTCGAGGTGGCGGCCGACGTACTGCAGCGCCTTCGTGCCGGTGAAGCCGACGCCGGTCTTCGCGGTGTCGGAGCTCGTCGGGCCGTTGCCGACCTGCAGCATGAGGTCTCCGGGGGCGGGGGTCGCGCCGTCGACGGCGATCGGCTCCCACCCGGCGAGCTGCACGATGTTGGCGCTGGGGGTGCGCGTGGCGAGCACGTCGAGGCGGTAGTAGAGGTATTCGGCGCTGGGGGCGGCGAGCTCGAACGTGCGGGTCTCGCCGCGTCCGGAGAAGAGCTCGCCGGTCCGCTGGTCGACCGTGACCCAGTCGGTGCCGTTGGTGGAGCCCTGCACGCGGAAGTCCTTGGGGTCGCGCTCCTGCGCGTCGTTGCCAGAGGTGAGGGTGTACCGCACCATGGGCTGCGGGGTGCCGAGCTGGTACTGCACCCAGCCCGTGTTGGCGAAGGCGAGCCACTTCGACGAGGCGTTGCCGTCTGCGACGAACGCGGCGGCCTCGTTGGGGGCGTTCTGGGCGGATGCCGTGACCGCTGTCACGTCGCCGAGCACGCTGCCGGGGGCGAAGCGGCTGCCGGTGACGTTGACGGGCTGACCGGTGCCGGTGAGCACGGGGGCCGCGTCGCCCGACTCGAAGGACGAGGCGAAGGTCGTCTCTCCGGCCGCCGAGGCCGCCGTCGGCGTCAGCATGCCGAGCCCGACGGCGACGGCGACTCCGGCCGCTGCCCAGGATCGTCTGGCGGATCGGTGGTTCCTCGGGCTGGGGACCCTCATGGTTGCTCCTCTAACTCCACTACGGTGTGTCGCTGATGGGGTCCTCACCGACTCCGACGTCGGGATGACCGATATATGACATCGCTGTCATACGCTGGACGCTATCACAGCGATCGCGACCGGCGGAAGAGCTCGGTTCCGATCGGCAGCCGCCATAATGAGCTATCCGCGTTCGCGGGCGACAAGGGGATGCATGACTCGCACAGAGACCGGCGCGACACCGCGCCCGACGCTGGCCCAGGTCGCCGAACGCGCGGGGGTCAGCCTCAAGACGGCATCGCGGGCGCTCGGCGGGGAGTCGTACGTGAGCGAGAAGACGCTCGCGAGCGTCCTGTCGGCCGCCGCAGAGCTCGACTACCAGCGCAACGCGGCGGCGAGCCTCCTCGCGAGCGGACGCCTCGCGGCATCCATCGGCCTCATCACCGGCGACTTCACGAACCCGTTCTACTCCGCGCTCGCGCAGGCCGTCGAAGACGAGATCCGCCCCCGCGGCATGCACCTCTCCGTCGCGAACTCGCGCGAGTCGGCGGAGCAGGAGCAGCGCGTCGCCCGCGACCTCGCCGACCGGCAGACCACGGCTGTGATCACCGTCTCGGCCATGACCGATCACAGCGACTACGCGCAGCTGCAGGCCCGCGGCATCCCGGTCGTCTTCGTCGACCGCCCGGCCGAGAACCTCGCCGCCGACTCGGTCGTCTTCGACAACCGCGAGGGAGGGCGGCTGGCCGCCCAGCACCTCCTGGATGCCGGACACCGCCGCATCGCCTTCATCGGCGACTACGCCTGGCTGCCCACGTATCGCGAACGCCTCGCGGGCATGGGCGACGTGCTCGACCCCGCCGACGCCGATTGGCGCCGGCTCCTCCGCACCGACGCGCACGACGCGGCATCCTCCCGCGCGTGCATGCGCGAGCTGCTCGCCCTCGACGAGCCGCCCACCGCCGTCGTGGCCGGCAACAACCGCATCCTGCTCGGTGTCATGGAAGCCGTCGCCGGGCATCCCGACCGGCCGGCCGTCATCGGCTTCGACGAGCCGGAGTGGGCGCGCGTGCTCGGGGTGAGCGTCGTCTCGGGAGACATCGAGGCGCTGGGGCGCCAGGCCGCCCGGCTCGCGGTCGCCCGTCTCAGCGACCGCACGCGCCCCTACGAGAGCGTCACCGTCCCGATGCGACTCGTCGCCCGGGCGTCGACCGGTTCCTGACCGCGGCACCGGACGGGATGCCGTCGGCGTCAAGACCCTGTCGCCGAGCTCTTCTTCGCGCGAGACTGCCGTCATGACGAAGGGGAGAGACAGCGACGACGGTCCGGAGCGCACGGCGGACGGCCACCACGTCGTCATCGACGGTCGTCGGTGGCGGGCCACCGACCCGAGCATCCCCGACACCTTCCGCCAGGAGCTCGTCGACGAGCTGATGTCCGCGCGCCGAGCCGTCAAAGCGTCGGAGCCCGATGCTCGCCGACGCGTCGACGACGCCAAGACCGCACTCGGCGAGCTCGGCATCCCCTGGTGGGAGGAGCGCTCCGGCGAGGACTTCGACGAGCGCATCGCCGCCGCCATCCGCACTCTCGTGCGCAAGCGCGCCGAATCGTCGATCTGCCCCAGCGACGTCGCCCGCACCGTCGGCGGTGAGTCATGGCGGACCCTGATGCCCGATGTGCGGCGCGTCGCCGCCGAGCTCGCCGACGACGAGCAGGTCGTCGTGACGCAGAAGGGAGCGGCGGTCAGCATCCGCGACGCCCGCGGCCCCGTGCGGATCGTGCGGGGCCCGGCGCTCTGACCTCCGTCATCCTCTCGCTCGCTCGTGGACCGGGATGCCGTCAGCCGGCGTCCGCCGGGCCGCGCCCCGCGTCGAAGTTCTCCGTGTAGCGGGCGCGTGCCTCCTCCAGGAGCTCGTCGGCGAGGATCGCGACGGGTTCGACATCGCGGAGCAGCGGTTCGCAGTCGGGGCCGCGACCGCAGACGACGCCGCTGAGGATCCAGGCGAATCGAGAGGGATCCTTCTCGGCCAGGTGACGGTACTGCGACAGCTGCCGTGCGAGCCAGTCCTCGAGGGGGCGCGTCCACCACTCCTCGGCATCCAGCGGGTTCACCGAGAGCCCTGGGAGTTCGAGGCCGCTCTCGCTGTCGACGCTGCTGCGCTCGGCATCCTTCTCGGGCCCCTCCGAGTAGCGCACGTAGAGTCCGGGGCAGGCGCGCACCACCGCGGCCAACTGGGCGAGATGCTGCACCCGTCGGAGGTCGTCGTGCGCGGGGGGCTGCGGATTCGGGGGCACGTCGGTGTGCGATCGGTGAGGCATGGGCCGACCGTACGAGAGCGCTCGATGCCGAACCGAGGGGATTGACAGGACGCGCACTCGTCCGGCCGGGAGCGTCGCCCGGCGGAAGGAAGCCCGGGAGCATATTCCCGGGGAGAGCACCGAGTCAATGCCCTGCGGGACAGCCACAGCCGATCGATAACCTCAGGCACCCCAACGCACCGTTACGGAGGACATCATGAGTGACACCGCGCGCGTCGAGCGCTACGCAGGAACCCCCATCCAGAAGACCGCCCTCATCGTGGGCATCGTCTTCCTCCTCGTCGGCATCGCCGGCTTCATCCCCGGGCTCACGCACTCCGCGGAGCACCTGCACGGCGCGGGAGCCGGCTCCGAAGCTCATCTGCTCGGCGTCTTCCAGGTGTCGGTGCTGCACAACTTCGTGCACCTCGCCTTCGCGGTCGCCGGCATCGCGCTGGCCGCACGTGCCCGGGCGGCCAGGCTGTACCTGATCGTCGGCGGGGCGGCCTACCTGGTCGTCTGGATCTACGGCCTCATCGCCGTCGGCAACGACCAGCTGAACTTCATCCCCGTGAACAACGCCGACAACTGGCTGCACCTGGTTCTCGGCATCGGCATGATCCTGCTCGGCGTGTTCGTCTCGCGCGCACCCCGTGTGCCCGGCAACGACGGGCGCGCAGCCCGGGCCTGATCACCGACCACCCGGCGGGAACCCGAGCCGGGGTCAGCTGCGACCCACGCGACGAGCGTGGGCCACGGCGGCCCCGGCTCCGTCATGCCAGGGCTCGCCGTGTCCGGGAAGCAGCGTGCGGGCGCTCGACGCGAGGAGTGCATCGAGATCGCTCAGGGCCCGGCCGCTGTCGGCGGTCGCCGCTCCCGCCACGATCCGCGGTCCTGTCCTCCCCGTGTACGGGTCGAGCGTGACGATCGCGTCGCCCGTCATCAGCACCCCCAGGTCCTCGAACCAGAATCCGCAGTGACCCTCGGTGTGACCGGGGGTCCAGAGGGCCGTCGGCCGGCCCGGCGTCTCGACGGCCGTCGCGTGGTGCACGGTCGGTGCGGCCTCGACACCGCGCACTCCGAGGGCCCCCTTCGCGGTCATGGCCAGCAGCGTCGGCACGGCCTTCGGATAGCGGAACGGGTACGTGATCCGCGCACGCTCGTGGGCGTAGCGGTACGGATGCCGCGCCAGTCGCTGGTCCCGCGGATGCACGTGCACCGGCGTGCGCCGCTCCGAGACGAGGCCGTGCGCCATCCCGACGTGGTCGAAGTGCGCGTGGGTGAGAATGATCGCGTCGATGTCGCCGCGATGGGCGCCGAGGTGCGCGAGGAGGTCGTCGAGGAGCGGGAGAGTGCGCGGCAGACCGGCGTCGACGAGGGTCATCCCGTCGCTCGTCACGACGAGGTAGCAGTTCACGTTCGCCGTCTCGAGGCGGTACACGCCGTCGGCGATCGCGGTCCATCGGCTTCGGATGCTCATCGCCCCACGGTGCGGCTCGGTCGTCGCGGACGCAGGAGCCTTGCCGGATGCCGTGCGCGGTGGTAGCGGTCGGGTCAGAGCAGGTCGTAGTACCCGCCGAACGGCGAGTCGATGTCTCCCGTATCGCGCGCGTCGAACGGCACGGTCGCCTCGGTGATGGTCACGTGACTGCGCGGGGTGATGAGCACGCTGAGCTTGCGGTTGCGTACCTGCGGCGACCAATACCTGCGATCGAGAAGAGGGGCCGGTGAGGATTCACCGGCCCCTGTGGAAAGGGAGTTGGGGACTCGCCTTTCGGGGAATCGTGGGGTTGGCGTGGGAGGCGCCGCCCCACTGCCGCGAGGTGGGGGCTCGCGGCACCGGACGGGGAGGTCCGGGGTCTCGAGGGTTCTAGTCGGTCAGCTCCTGCCGGCGCAGCCGCCTCCTGTGCGAACCGACGACGAGCGCGAGTCCCGCCAGTACGAGTCCGCCGGGGACGAGCCAGGGCAGCGGGGTAGCGTCGATGCCTGTCGTAGCCAGGGATGAGGGTCCGTCGGCCGAGGCGACCGGGGTCAGGGCACCCGTCGCGCCTCCGGTATTGCCGGTGCTCGGGCTGACACCGGCACCAGAGGCGGAACCGGAGCCCGCGCCGGGGTTGGTGCCGTTGCCGGGGTAGACGATGGGGGTGCTCACGGCGCAGATCGCGCAGTCCCCGAATGAGGTCGAGATCGCCTGGTCGTAGCTGCGCAGGTCGTCGAGATCCTTGTCGTCCTCCAGCGTGATCGCCAAGGCGAGTACCTCGGTCTCCCCGGGGGCGACGGTGACGTCCTGCGAGCAGGCTCCGTCATCGCAGGTCCAGTCGTCGGCGAGTTCGCTTTCCGCTCCCGTGCCCATGGGGGCGGCGACGACGGTCGTGCCCTCCGCGGTGCCGGAGTTGGTCACCGAGACCTCGTATCCGAGGACGTCGGCGGGCTGAGCGGTCGTGTCCGACCCGGCGGGCTTGCCGTTCACGCTGACGAGGGTGAGGGACGTCGACAGCCGGGGGGACGGGACGGTGATGGCGTCGGCGGTGGCGACGTTGTTCGAGGTGTCCGGGTCGCTGTCGACGGAGCGGACGGACGCGGAGAAGGACAGTGTCGCCCCGGGATCTGCGGGGGCAGTGCCGGTCAGGGTGATCGGCGTGCTGCCGGCACCGGCGGGAAGGATAGGCTCGATGCGGGTGGTGTCTCCGGTCAGGTTCGCCACGAACGGCGAGCTCTCATCGGGAACGACCGCTGCCCCGTTTCCTCCGAGGCCGCACGATACGGCGGAGTCGATGATCTCGCACTGTTCGCCGCCTGCGGTGATGTGCGCATCGGTGACACCGGCGGGGATTGCGCCGTCGATGAGGTAGCCGTGGGAGTCGCCGGCGCCCTGGTTGGCCGTGGAGATGGTCCAGGAGAACGGCTCACCCGCCGGGATCTCCGTGGGAGCGTCCACCGAGGCGGCCAGGTCTGTGGACATGGTGGCAGCCTGCGTGATCGCTGCTCGGCCCGATCCGGTGGAGTTCGTTTGGGCCCCCGCGGTGTTGTACTTCCAGAGGCAGCGCACCGGGTGGTCGATGTCGATGGAGGAGACGAGTCCGGGCACCCGGAAGGTCGTGATCGTTGCTGCGGGTGCGGCGAAAGCCGACTCTGGGCGGACCCAGTTGAGTCCGTCCCACTCTGCATCGCCGGTGTCGACCATCTCGATCTGTCCGGACGATACGGGGGCGCCGTTCACGGAGGCGACCCGGAGATCCGCGAGCTGGACGATGTAGTACGAGCCGGAACCGACACTCCCCGAGATGCGGTTTCCGCCCATGCGGATCGTGATCAGCGGATTCACGACCGGGTGCTCGAATCGAATCTGCTGACTGGCCTCGCCTCCCGAGGTGGGCGTCACCACGTTGTCCGCGCCGGGGTAGGTGCACGTCGTGACCGGGAAAGTGATCTCCGCCGCAGGCAGGAACGACGAGCTTTCGTCGACACGCTCCTTCATCAGCTGGGATCCCGGCGACGTCACCACCATCGATGAGTTGCCGAGTGAACCGTTCAACGGCTGCGAGTACGTCAGACCGTCGATGGTGGGGGCGGCGCTGAGCAGCGCGTATCCCGGCTCCTGCGTGGAGCGCTGTGCAGAATCGAGCATCGCGTCCGCTGCCAGAGCGGGCGACGCGGCGCTCGATGCGACGAGCGCCCCCAGTGAGATACCAGACGCAAGGGCGACACGAGACCATCGGCCTCGACGCGGCGCACGGGTGGAAACGAACATGAAGACCTCCGGTGTAAGTTGTACATCAGAATACTGAAATTTCAATGCATGGGCAAACACACATGCAGGTGAATAGAAACGCTCAGGTCGGGAGCTGAAAGACGCGCTCGATGGCGAGTTCGCCGGCGAGCGCGTCTTTCGACACGACCGCATCCCGGAGGGCAGCGAACGCGCCCGCCGTCTCCCCAGGGTCGTACATCTCCAGCAGCCGTGGGGTGCGGACCTTGAACGCCAAGCCGTCGACGGTGTCGCGGCACAGTTTCACGAGGAGCGAGTTCCCTGTCGCCGGCTCGAACAGGGCAAGGGTGGGGAATCCGAACTTACGGATCTCTGCGGGATCCCTGCGGAGAACGGCCTCCCGCATCGAGTCCAAGCCGACGACGATGGAATCCCGTTGCGCCCGCGTCAGTCGGGGAATCGCCAGGCGCACCACGCCGCCGTAGATGACGCCCAAGGTGTGGAATGCCGCCTCGGTCTCCTCGGGCGACGGGTCGGCGACTCGGGTGAAGCGGTTCGGCTCCATCTCGATGAGTCCAGCGCGGGTGAGCTCGTTGATGGCATCACGGAGAGGCGTACGAGAGACGCCCAGCCAGTCCATCAGCTCCCTGTCGTGCAGGACCTCGCCGGGAGCGAAGGTGCCATCCATGATGGCCGACTGCAAGCGATCCTTGACGATGTCCCGAAGGAGGACGCGACCCGCCGCAACGGGACTGTTGGACGACGGTATGGGCACAGCTCCTCCTCGATGAAACTTCAATATATCGATCCTGGAGCCCCTAACCAGATCACCCGCTTTCCGGCGTGCCTGAACGGCCGCGACGCGGGTGTCCTCCCACGCGGAGGTCGAGCATGGCCGAAGCGCTCCCGTGAGGGTGCGGCCGACAGCCGGAGCCTTGCCGGATGTCGTGCGCGGTGGTAGCGGTCGGGTCAGAGCAGGTCGTAGTACCCGCCGAACGGCGAGTCGATGTCTCCCGTATCGCGCGCGTCGAACGGCACGGTCGCCTCGGTGATGGTCACGTGACTGCGCGGGGTGATGAGCACGCTGAGCTTGCGGTTGCCCACCACGACGAGGTCGATGAAGGTGCCCGAGGTGGTCAGGGCCTGTTCGATCCGATGCTTCAGGTCGGCGAGATCCTGGTCCTGCGCGAGAAGGAATCCCCGCCCGTCGAACGTCACCTCGATCTGCACCATGGTCTGCACAGTCTCGACGTTACCCATGAGAGCACGGTACGCCGCATCGAGGTCCCACAAAAGGGGGGTTGCAATCCTGTCGCGGGAGTGCCAATAAGTGCGCGATCCATTCCTGTGAATTTCATGAATCCCAGGTCAGAGTTGTTAACACCTTCATCCACAGCTGTGGATGAATCCGTGACCGCTCGGCCTTCTCTCACACCAGCGAGGACGCCGACCGGAGCTCCTGCTCGCGCAGCGCGCGCTCGACCGTCTCGACATCGCGCACCGCACCGCGATCGGCCGAGGTCGCCATCGCCGCGTAGGAGCGCAGGGCCAGCGACACCGCACGCTGGCGATCGCGCGGGCGATAGCCGCCCTCCTCCAGCAGCGCCGCGCGACGACGCTCGAGCTCGGCCTCGTCGACCTGCAGCGTCAGGTCCCGCGTCGGGATGTCGATCGAGATGATGTCGCCGTCCTCGACCAGCGCGATGACACCGCCCGACGCGGCCTCGGGGGAGACGTGGCCGATCGAGAGCCCCGACGTCCCGCCCGAGAAGCGACCGTCGGTGATGAGCGCGCACACCTTGCCGAGCCCTCGGCCCTTGAGGAAAGAGGTCGGGTGCAGCATCTCCTGCATGCCCGGTCCGCCCTTCGGGCCCTCGTAGCGGATCACGACGACGTCGCCCGGCTGCACCTTCTTGCCGAGGATCTTCGCGACCGCCTCCTCCTGCGACTCGCACACGACCGCCGGCCCCGAGAAGACGAGGATCGACGGGTCCACACCCGCCGTCTTCACCACCGCACCATCGACGGCGATGTTGCCGCGGAGCACCGCGAGGCCGCCGTCGGCCGAGTACGCGTGCTCGGCGTCACGGATGCAACCGTTCTCGGCATCCGTGTCGAGCTCCCGCCACCGTTCGGACTGCGAGAACGCGCTCGACGACCGCACGCCGCCGGGGGCCGCGTACCAGAGATCCTTCGCCTCATCGGAGACCGAGCCGCTGCGGATGTCCCACTCGTCGAGCCAGGTCGCGAGCGACGGGGAGTGGATCGACGACACGTCGTCGTTCAGTGCGCCCGCGCGACGCAGCTCGCCCAGGATGCGAGGGATGCCGCCCGCGCGGTGCACGTCCTCCATGTAGTACATGCGGCCGTAGGCGGGGTTCGGGGCGATCTTCGCGAGGCAGGGCACGCGACGCGAGACGGCGTCGATCTCGTCGAGACCGAACGCGACACCCGCCTCGTGCGCGGCAGCCAGCAGATGCAGGATCGTGTTGGTCGAGCCGCCCATCGCGATGTCGAGCGCCATGGCGTTCTCGAAGGCGTTGTAGCTCGCGACCGCACGGGGGAGCACCGACGCGTCGTCCTCATCGTAGAAGCGCCGGGTGATCTGCACGGCGACTTCGCCGGCCTTCTCGTACAGCGCGCGGCGGGCGGTGTGGGTGGCGAGCACCGAGCCGTTGCCGGGCAGAGCGAGCCCCAGCGCCTCGACGAGGCAGTTCATCGAGTTCGCGGTGAACATGCCCGAGCACGACCCGCACGTCGGGCATGCGTTCTCCTCGATGCGCTGGATGTCGGCATCCGACACCGTGTCGTTCGCGGCCTCCGAGATCGCGTCGACGAGGTCGAGGGTCCGCACGCTTCCGTCGACGAGCGTGGCGCGTCCCGACTCCATCGGACCGCCGGACACGAAGACGGTCGGGATGTTCAGGCGCAGCGCGGCCATGAGCATGCCAGGGGTGATCTTGTCGCAGTTCGAGATGCACACGAGGGCGTCGGCCTGGTGCGCGTTGACCATGTACTCGACCGAGTCGGCGATGAGGTCCCGCGAGGGGAGCGAGTACAGCATCCCGCCGTGGCCCATCGCGATGCCGTCGTCGACCGCGATGGTGTTGAACTCGCGGGGGATGCCGCCCGCTGCGCTGATCGCGTCGGACACGATGCGACCCACGGGCTGCAGGTGCGTGTGGCCGGGGACGAACTCGGTGAAGCTGTTCGCGACGGCGACCATCGGCTTGCCGAAGTCGGCGGCGTTCACGCCGGCTGCGCGGAAGAGGGCCCGGGCGCCGGCGGCGTTGCGGCCGTGCGTCACGGTGCGGGAGCGAAGGGGAGTGGGCATCCTCTCACTGTCGTGCGTCTCGGCGATCACCGGAAGTCGCCGCCGACACTAGTAGTGAGAGCACTAGGTTTGTGAGGTGGCCACGGACGAGCAGCAGCGCAAGGAGCTCGGCGCGTTCCTGCGCGCCCGACGCGAGCAGCTCGACCGCACGGGCTACGGCCTGCCCCCGGCCGGGCGCGGGCGCACGATCGGACTGCGCCGGGAGGAGATCTCCTACCTCTCCGGGGTCAGCGTCACCTGGTACACCTGGCTCGAACAGGGCCGCGACATCAATCCCTCGCGTCAGGTGCTGGATGCCGTCGCCACCACCCTGCACCTCACGGTCGCCGAACACGACTACGTGCTCACCCTCGCCGGCTTCGCACCGCAGCGGCCGGGCGGAGGCGAGGCCGTCGAGACCGCGCCGCCCCATGTGCAGCGATTCCTCGACGCTCTCGACGAGCACCCCGCCTACGCGCTCGCGCCCGACTGGGGCATCGCCGGGTGGAACGCCGCCTACGAGAAGCTCTACCCGAACGTGGCCACCACTCCCGCCGAGGAGCGCAACCTGCTGCGGCTCATCTTCACCGACCCCGCCGTGCGGTCGCTGCTCGACGACTGGGATGACACCAGCCGACGGTTCCTCGCCGAGTTCCGCGCCGAGGCGGGCCCGCGGCTCGGCGACCCTCGGTATCGCGATCTCATCGGCAGGCTCGTGCAGGAGAGCGACGACTTCCGCGAACGGTGGGAGAGCCACGGCGTCGGCGGTTTCGAGTCGCGCGAGCGCGTGTTCCAGCATCCGACCCTCGGCCGCCTCGTCTTCGAGCACCACCAGCTGCGACCATCGGACCAGACCGACGTGCAACTGGTCGTCTACACCGCGGATGCCGAGACGCGCAGCCGCTTCGCCAGCGACGCGTAGGTCACATCTCGCGGGTCGTCTCACGGAGTTCGAGCACGCCCTCGACCTCGACGCGGGTGTCCGGCTGGATCTCGTCGGCCGCGATCAGACCCATCGCCGCACGGACGGCCTCGGTGAACGGCAGCCGGATCGTCGACATGCGCGGATGGGTCTGGATCGGGAGGGCGTCGTCGCAGCCGATGAGCGCGACCTCGTCCGGTACCCGGACGTTCTCGACCAGCAGACCGTCGAGAACGCCGTGCGCCACGACGTCGTCGAAGGCGATGACCGCATCGGCACCGGAGTCGAGCACCTCCTTCGCGAGGGCACGCGCCTCGGTGTAGGTACCCGACTCGTCCCGCAGGTACGTCGCGTCGAGGCCCAGGCGGGCCACGGCGTCGCCGACCGTCCGCCGCCGCTCGCCCTCTGACCACGACCGGACAGGACCGCCGACGTAGCAGAGGCGGCGAGCGCCGCTGGCGACCAGATGATCGATGCCCTGGCACAGGGCGGTGCTCGAGCTCAGCAGTACTCGCGCGAGATCGGGGGTGTCGTTGTTGATGAACACCACCCGCGTGCGCTGCGCGATGAGCTGCAGTTCGTCACCGGGGAGGCGCGACGACGCGACGATCACGCCCTCGGTCTGCGGCGCCATCGTCGCGATCTGCCGGCGCTCCTTCTCGGGGTCGTACCCGGTCTCGGCGACGAACATCGACAGTCCCCGCTGCTCGGCCGAGCGCTGCGCTGCCCGCACCAGCTTGGGGAAGAACGGGTTGGTGATGTCGGGGACGATCAGACCGATGGCCCCCGTGCGTCCCGTGATCAGCGCCTGCGCGTGACGGTTCGGCACGTACCCCAGCCGCTCAGCCGCCGCGTGCACGGCGACGACCGTCTCGGCGCGCAGCAGCTCGGGGTGGTTGAACGCCCGCGACACGGTAGACGGCGAGACGCCGAGGGCGCGCGCCACGTCGACGACGGATGCACGGGCGATGGTCACCGGGTCGGCCCGTCGAGCAGTGCGGCCGCGACATCGACGACGGCCTCCAGCGTGCCGCGCGCGAAGGGGCCGGGCATCGCGTAGTAGCGGTGGGCGTCGACGACCTCGTAACCGCCGAGCGCGTAGGCGGATTCGTCGGGGAGATACCCGGGGACACCGTCGCAATAGCCGAGCACGATCGTCGGCCCGTCATGGCCGGCGCGCAGTCGGTCGGCTGCCGACAGGAACGGCTCCCCGGGGAGGGCGATGATGCGCAGCGCACCGCACGAGATCACGGAGACCCGGCCGACCCAGGAGGACGCGGGCGATGGCGGGCGTTCCCGTGCCCAGCGCAGCCATCGGACGAGGAGAGCCGACCGCCCGGTGCCGTCGGCGATCTCGCGCTGCCATCCCTCGACCTGCAGGGCGACCGTGTCGTCGCTCTCCGCCGCGATGTCGAGCGTCACCCCCGCGGAAGCGAAGCCGACGGGGCGGGCGTCGATCGGGGCCGGATCGACGGAGCTCAGCGCAGCGGCGAGGACGCCGCCCACCCGGTCGGCCTCGGCGAAGGTGCGTCCGGCGCCGCCTCCGACGAACGACGACTCCGCACGGTGACCCGTGTTCACGTCGCCCGCCGCACCGGTGGCGAACACGCAGACGCTGCCCGGATGCCGGGCTTCGATCCGTTCACGCAGCGGTGCGACGAAGTCGCCGCTGATCAGCGTGTTGTGACCGTCCAGCACGACCGGATGGCAGGGGTACGACACCAGGGTCGCCACCCGCCTGCCCTCTCGGTCGAAGCCGACAGCCTGCACGGGCGGATCGATCTCCCGCTCGAGGTGCCGTCGGTTGCGGGCGACTCCCGCGCCATGCGCTTCCGCATAGACGAGGGTGCAGGGCACCCGGGCCGCCGCAGCGCTCCGCACCGTGTCGACGATGCTCCGCTCGACCTCGACGCGCAGCCCGGGCGCTTCGACTCCGAGGCGCTCATGCGAGATGCACGGCCCCGCGTGCGTGTGCGTGGCGTGCAGCACGATCTCGGTCACGATCCCGTCGGCCAGCAGGTCGTCCCGCACCGACGCGCACGTGCGCTCGTGCAGCGCGCAGCAGTCCACGGTGACGAGCGCCACGGTGTCGATCACGAGGGCCCGCACCGTCAGCGGATCGTGCACCCCCGTCGACCCCGACGAGCGCGCCGCGAAGCCCGACATCGGCGTGCCGTCGGGCACGTCGACCGCCGCGACCGCACACCCGACCGGTACCGCACTGCTCACGCGACCGTCCTTCCTCCCGCGACCGTCTCGACGACCCTTCCCTCATCATCGAGGATGACGATGTCCGCCGGCGATCCCGCCGCCAGACGCCCCGCCTCGAACGCGCCACCGGTGAGGTCGCTGACGATGCGCCCCGGCAGCTCCGTCGCCATCCGCACCGCCGTCGCGAGGCCCAGGCGAGTGGCGGTCACCCAGCGGACGCAGTCCGCGAGGCTCATCGCCGATCCGGCCAGGTAGCCGGTGTCGGGATAGGACAGTCGTCCATCCGCGGTGAGCAGCACCTCGCCGCCGACGGTCGTGCGGTGGCGTCCGGGTGCGGCCCCCGCGAGCTCCACGGCGTCGGAGACGAGGAACGCCCGCTCAGGGCCGAGCGCGCGCGTCATCGCGACGAAGGTCTCGGCGGGGAGGTGGTGCCCGTCGCCGATGAGGCCGCACCGCAGTCTGTCGTCGGCGAGCTGGGTCCAGATCGGATTGGGATGCCGGGGAAGCTCCGCCGAGATGCCGTTGCCGAGGTGGGTCGACAGCGTCGCGCCCGCCTCGACCGCCCGGGCGATGAGCGCGGGGTCGGCGTGCGTGTGCCCGATCGCCACCGCCACCCCGTGGGCGACGATCCGGGCGATCTGGGCGGGGGCGTCGTCGTCGTGCGGGGAGAGGGTGACGTAGCCCACCTCGCCGTGTGCGGTCCAGCGATGCACCTCGTCGGCGTCGATCGGACGGATCGCAGCGGGGTCGTGCACACCGCGGGGCCCGTCGATCGACGAGAGGAACGGTCCTTCGACGTGCACGAAGGGCACAGCGGCAGCGACGGCGGGGTCGTCCTTCCTCGCCGCGGTCACGGCGTCGAGGCGCGCGGTGATCTGCTCCTCGGTGCCGGTGATCACCGTGGGCACCCAGGTCGTCACGCCGCGGCCGGCGAGCGCCGCCGTGATCGCCGAGATCGCGGAGGGCTCGGGGACCTCGGCATTGACGTCGTGGCCGCCGAAGCCGTTGACCTGCAGATCCACGAACCCCGGTGCGACCCACGGCCCCGTCGCAGGACCGCCGCGCTCGACCGCCGTCACCCGCGCGCCCTCGACCATCACCCGCAGACCGGCACCGGTCGCGACGTCCCGTCCGCTGATCGTGCGCGTCGTCACAGCCACGACACCCGGCCCTGGAACCTGTCGAGGAAGCGGGCGTTCGCCTCATCGCCTCCCGGCGCATTGCCCGACCGCCACATGGGCACCTCGTCGCCGGTCGCCCCGAGCAGGGCGAGCGTCTCGAGCATGAGCCAGTTCATCGTGAAGGCGTTGGCGAACGTCGAGGTCGCCCCCGACTTCTCGACGGCGCCCGGCACCTGGACGACAGCGTCGCCGATCGGCACCTTCGTGTCGATGTGCACGTCGACCACGTCGTGCAGGTTCGCGTGCGACGGATGCCGGGCGGGATGCTGCTCCGCCGTCTGCTCGGCGTGCGCGCGCGACGAGACGCCGATCACGGTCGCTCCGCGCTCGCGGGCCGTCAGCGCGGCGTCGATGAGCGCCGCGTTGATGCCGTACGCGTTCACGAGGACGAGCACGTCGCCGTCGCCGATGCCCGCGCGCTCGATCACGATCCGTCCGTAGCCGGGCAGCCGCTCGACCGCCATCGACCGCAGCGCGCCCGATGAGAGGAGCGTCCCCTCGTCGAGGATCGCGGAGACGTGCATCAGTCCGCCCGCACGGAAGAACACCTCCTGGCTGGCGAGGTTCGAGTGTCCGCCGGGACCGTAGACGTGCACGAGGCGGTCCCGGGCGATCTGCGCTGCGAGCACATCGGCTGCGGCGGCGACACTCTCCCTCTCCTCGGCGCGGATGCGCGCCATCAGGCCGGTCACGGCGTCGAAGTACTCGTCGGCCAGCTCACTCATGCGGGTCGTCCTCCGGGGCGGAATCAGCGTCGACGAAGAGGTGCACGTCGGGGTGGGTGTGCAGCGCCGTCCCGGGGAACATCGGGTCGGGGTCGCGGCGCAACGTCTCGGTCACTGCGCGCTGCTTCTGGGCACCGGGCACGCTGCACACGATATGCCGCGCGGCGAGCAATCGTGGGATCGTGACGGTGATCGCCTGTGCCGGGACGGCGTCGAAGTCCGGGAAGTGCCCTTCGTCGACCTGCTGCTGTCGCGAGGTGTCGTCGAGGCTGACCGGCCGCGCGGCGAGCGGATCGGCGAAGTCGGCCGGCGGATCGTTGAACGCCAGGTGGCCGTTCACGCCCAGCCCGCACAGCGTGACGTCGAAGAACTCATCGCCCATGACGGCGGCGTAGGCCGCTGCGCTCTCCGCAGCGACGAGAGACGTGTCGATGCGATGGAACACGGGCGCCGCGGTGAGGCGGGAGAGGAAGTGCGCATCGAGCCAGTTGCCGAATCCCTGAGGAGCATCCGACGGCAGACCGATGTAGTCGTCCATGTGGAAGAACACGACTCGCGAGAAGTCGAGATCGGCGGACGCCAGCCGCTCGAGCGTGGCTGCCTGCGACGGAGCGGCGGCGAGCATCACTCGCGCCGATCCTCGCGTGGCGATCGCCTCGGCGATGAGCTCCGCGGCCTGCGTGCCGGCGGCCTCGCCGAGAGCGCGCGGGTCGTCGTGACGGTGCACGGCGATGGGGTGGAGGGTGGTGGACGGGGACGTCATCTCGGTCATTCTCCTGTGTGGTTCTTCGAGGCGAGGCGGTGGAGCAGCAGCAGGCTGCGTGCGATGTGGAAGGGGTCCTTGACCGGCAGCGCGACGACCTCGCCGAGCGGTTCTCCCGCGCGATCCCTGATCTGCAGCCATTCGGCTCCGGCGGGGTCGGGGAAGATCCGGAACGTGTAGTCGTCGAGACGCGCCGCCGCTTGCGCCAGCAGCGGGTCATCGGTGCGGTCGGCGAGCAGAGCCGTGGCGTAGAGCGATTCGACGTGCACCCACCACAGCTTCGTGTCCCACGTGCGCGTGACGAGATCCTCGTATCGTTCGGGACGGTCGGATCGGATGCCGGTGGGCGGCCCGCCTCCTCCGTCGACGTACCGCAGCATCCCGCCGTGCTCGGTGTCCTCGCCGATCTCGACAGCTCGGCGTGCGAGGGCCGCGAGCTGCTCGGCGCCCGGCGCGTGCGCGGCGTCGAGGTCTCCGCGCGCCAGGCCCTGGTCGCGGGCATGCAGCAGCATCCAGGTGAGTTCGAGCAGGTGCCCCGGCGTGCGGTGGCGGGCGAGCAGCGTGTGCGCGTCGCGCGGATCCGCCGGGCGGAACTCCCACCACTCGTCGGCCCCGAGGAAGTCCGTCGTCAGCACCGACAGCGCGTGGTCGCGGACGGCCAGCGCCGTCTCGCTCCGCGGCGCCGCACGCAGCAGTTCGGCGGCGGTGTGCACGAGGGTCATCGGTCCGGCGAGATCGGAGTACCCGTGCGGCACGGGATACGGCTCGCTCGCAGCCGTGCCGTTCGCGATGGATCGGCGCGCGGTCTCCAGCAGCTGCTCGGCGTGCGACAGCCACGCCTCCCTGCGGTCGTCGCCGTCGTCGAGCATCCGCAGAGCTCCCGCGAGGCCGAGTGCGGCGAACAGGTCGGCGAAGACGCTCGTGGCGCGTTCGCCCGCCGCACCGCTGGGCAGCGGAACCCCCTCGGCGGTGAGACGGAACGCCGTCGTGCCGTCACCCAGCAGCGCGTGCCGGCTGAGGAGATCGGCGGTCTCGATCGACCGGCGGCGCCACAGCTCCGCGTCGACGGGGATGCGGCCGGCGACCGCCTCGTCGGCGAGCTCGGCCGCGAGCCACGCCCAGCGCCCCTGCGACCACGTGTAGAGCTCGTCGCTGACGCGCTCACCGTCGTTGGAGTAGCACGTGAACACCCCGCCGCCCGGGCGGACCGCCCGCTCCCACCAGGGGAGCACCGTCGCGACGAGGTGCTCCCCCCAGCGAGTGTCGGTCTCACGCATCCGCCACACCCGCCGTCCGCTGTGCGACCGTCGGCGAGTCCGCGGCCGGCCGCGACGGAGCATCCGAGGCGATCGAGTCGATCAGTTCATCGGTCTCGACGGATTCCTCCGAGCGGATGAAGCCGATCACGATGAACGAGACGAGCGAGATCACGACGGGGGTCGCCACGGTCCACGCCTGCGCGTTGACGCCCATCGACTCGACCCAGCCCGGCCACGCCCAGCGGTTCAGGGCGAAGGTCACGAGTCCGAGGGCGGTCGAGATCAGCGCTGCCGCCGAGCCGGAACGTCGGAACCAGGGCAGCATGCCGAGCAGCATCGGCACGGCGACGGGGCCGACCAGGGCACCGAACCAGAGGATCAGGAGGCCGAGCACGCCGCCGAACGAGTCACTGGTGAGCGCGATCACCATGGATCCCGTGATGAACAGGAAGGTGATGAAGCGGCTGAACAGCAGCTCGGTCTTGGACGGCAGGAAGCTGCGCCCCTTGCGGAACATCGGGATGATGTCACGCACGACGACCGAGGCGATCGCGTTGGAGTCCGACGACGTCATGGCCATGGTGTGGCTGAACATGCCGACCAACACCAGGCCGACGAGGCCCGTCGGCAGCAGGTTGTCGACGAGGAGCGCGTACGACTGGCTCGGGTCCTCGAGGTTCGGCATGAGCAGCGGCGCTGCCCACATCGGGAAGAAGAGCACGAGGGGCCAGATGAGGTACAGCGCGCCCGAGAAGATCATGGATCGACGGGCCTCGCGGCCGTTCGGCGTGGAGATCATGCGCATGGCGAGGTTCCACGTGCCGCCGTTGTACGACATCGTCGAGATCAGGATGTAGGCGAGGAAGAACGGCACGGTGAGCGTTCCGGCGAACGGATCGGAGTGCCCGGCCGGGAGCTCGTCCCACATGGTCCAGATCGTCGAGAAGCCGTCGAGGTGCATCATCACCGCGACGGCGAGCGCGACGGCCGCGACGAGCTGGATGATGAACTGGCCGAAGTCGGTGAGGACGTCGGCCCACACGCCGCCGATCGTCGAGTAGATCATCGTCACACCGCCGACGAGGAGGATGCCCCAGCCGATCGGGACTCCGGCGAACACCTGCAGGAGGATCGCGGAGGCGCTCCACTTCGCGGCGACGTCGAAGACCTTGAGGCCGACACCGGACCACGCGAGGACCTGCTCGGTGGGCACGTTGAACCGCTTGGCGACGTACTCGAGCGGGGAGATGATGCCCAGGCGCTCGCGCAGACGGGGCCAGCGCGGCGCGAACAGCCACGCACCGAGACCGCAGGCGATGGTGATGCTGAGTGCCCACCACACGTAGACCGCGAAGCCGGTCGTGTAGGCCAGAGCGGCGTACCCCACGAAGACCGCTGCGGAGTATCCGGACATGTGATGCGAGATCCCGGTGAGCCACCAGGGGATCTTGCCGCCGGCGACGAAGAAGTCGGCGGCGTCTTTGATGCGGGATTTGGCGTAGACGCCGATTGCGATCATCACGAGGAAATACAGCGCGACGACGATCCAGTCGAGCACACCCATAGTCGATACTCCTTCAGACGTCATTGTGGTTCGGGTTTCCGGGGCCCGTCGCCGGGTTAGCGGCGATGGTTGCATGCAAACGTTTGCACTGCAACGATCATCTGCACCGGCTCAGCCAGTGGCCGTGTGCGGCACCGAACCCCACGTGCCGGATCGACGAGGAGGGACTCGACCGTGACCGGCACCCCGACGACCGACCGGCGCGTCGCCCACCTCGGCCTCGGTGCCTTCCATCGCGCGCATCAGGCGTGGTACACCGAGCACGCCCACGACGACTGGCGCATCACCGCCTTCACCGGCCGTCGCCCCGACGCCGCACGACTGCTCGCGGCTCAGCGGTTCGCCTACACCCTCATCGAGCGCGCCGCCGACGGCGACACCGCCGAGACCATCCGCTCGATCTCCGCGGCGGTCCCCGGCGACGACGCGCGGGCCTGGCTCGACACCATCGCCGACCCGCGCACGGGAGTGCTCACCCTCACGGTGACCGAGCCCGGCTACGCGGTCGACGCCGGCCCTCCTGCTCGGATCGCCGCCGGTCTGTCCGCGAGGCGGGCGTCCGGAGCGGGAGCGATCGCGATCGTCAGCTGCGACAACCTGCCCGGTAACGGGCGGATGCTGCGCGACGCCGTCCTCGCGCACGCGCGCGCCGACGCCGCCTGGATCACCGAGAACGTGGCGTTCGTCGACACCGTCGTCGACCGCATCACCCCGGCCACGACGCCGGCGGACGTCGAGGCCGCGCGGGAGCTGACCGGCGTCTCCGACCCCGCCGTCGTCGTGACCGAGCCCTTCACGGAATGGATCCTGCACGGGGGGTTCCCTGCGGGGCGCCCCGCCTGGGATGCCGCGGGGGCGCGCTTCGTCGACGACGTCGCTCCCTACGAGGAGCGCAAGCTCTGGCTGCTGAACGCCGGGCACACCCTGCTCGCGGCATCCGGTCGCCTCGCCGGCTACGAGACCGTGAGCGAGGCGTTCGCCGACGATGCGCTGCGCGGGGCGGTCGAGGCGCTGTGGGCGGAGCAGCGTGCGGTCATCGATCTCCCGCCGGAGGATCTCGACCCGTGGCTCGACGACCTCCGCATCCGGTTCGCGAACCCCCGCATCGCCCACCGTCTCGACCAGATCAGCCGCGACAGCGCCGCGAAGGTGCCGGTGCGCATCCTCGCACCGCTGCGCCGACGGATGGAGGCGGGTCTCGGCGGCGGAGAAGCGCAGCGCGCCGCCGTCGGCTCCTGGATCCGCTCGCTCCTCGAACTCCCACCGCCCGACCGGACCACGCTCGATGTCGCTCGCATGCTCGAACCCCTCTCCGACGGGGAGCGCATCCACACGGTCATCGCCCACCTCACCCCCCGCCCGCATCAGAACCCGCAAGGAGACACGAAATGACCATCGACAAGGCAGAGGTGATCGTCACCAGCCCCGACCGCAACTTCGTCACGCTGAAGCTCACCACGTCGGACGGGGTCACGGGACTCGGCGACGCCACCCTGAACGGGCGAGAACTGGCCGTCGTGGCCTACCTCACCGAGCACGTGGCGCCGTTGCTGATCGGCGCAGACGAGTCGCGGATCGAGGACACCTGGCAGTTCCTGTACCGCAGCGCCTACTGGCGCCGGGGGCCGGTCACGATGGCGGCGATCGCCGCGGTCGACATGGCCCTGTGGGACATCAAGGGCAAGGTCGCGGGGCTGCCGGTGTATCAGCTGCTCGGTGGGGCGTCGCGCAACGGTCTCATGGCGTACGGGCACGCCTCGGGCAAGGAGCTGCCCGAGCTGTTCGACTCGATCCGCGCCCACCAGGAGCAGGGATACAAGGCGATCCGCGTGCAGACCGGTGTGCCGACGCTGAAGGCGATCTACGGCATCGCGGCGCAGGGAGCCGACGTCGGCGACGCGAGCGTGCGGTACGACCACGAACCCGCCCGTCGCGGCGCGAAGCCGGTCGAGGAGGACTGGGACACCCGGGCCTACCTGAACCACCTCCCCGGTGTCTTCGAGGCCGTGCGCAACGAATTCGGCCCCGACATCCCGCTGCTGCACGACGGCCATCACCGGATGACCCCGATCCAGGCCGCGCGTCTCGGCAAGGACCTCGAACCGTACGACCTGTTCTGGCTCGAGGACTGCACCCCGGCGGAGAACCAGGAAGCGCTGCGACTGGTGCGCCAGCACACGACCACGCCGCTCGCGATCGGCGAGATCTTCAACACGGTGTGGGATTTCAAGGACATCATCCGCGACCAGCTCATCGATTACGTCCGCGGCGCGGTCACACACATGGGTGGCATCACGGCGCTGAAGAAGACGCTCGACTACGCCGCGATGTACCAGATCAAGTCAGGCATGCACGGGCCGACCGACATCTCCCCGGTCGGGATGGCCGCCGCCATGCACCTCGGGCTGTCGATCCACAACTTCGGCATCCAGGAGTACATGAAACACGGCTCGCGCACCGACCAGGTCTTCCAGCAGTCGTTCACCTGGACGGACGGCTACTTGCACCCCGGCGACAAGCCGGGTCTCGGCGTCGAGCTCGACCTCGAAGAGGCGGGGAAGTACCCGTACGAGCAGGCCTATCTGCCGTACAACCGCCTGCTCGACGGCACCGTCCACGACTGGTGAACGCGGACTCCACAGTTGTTAACAGATCTGTTAACAACTGTGGAGAGACCCGTCGCGCGCGGCGCGAGCCATCCGCCACCGCACAAACGAGAAGGCCCCGCACTCGGCGGGGCCTTCTCGAACTGTCTCAACACAGTGTGGAGCCTAGGAGATTCGAACTCCTGACATCCTGCTTGCAAAGCAGGCGCTCTACCAACTGAGCTAAGGCCCCGTGAGGGTTCTTCTTGAGTTACGGAGTGGGGCTACCAGGACTTGAACCTGGGACCTCTTCATTATCAGTGAAGCGCTCTAACCGCCTGAGCTATAGCCCCGTCAACCTCCAAGACTTTACCGGAGAATCTCGGAAATACCGAATCGAGGGCGGGACCCGGGAGAGTCCCGCCCTCGTCACGGATCAGGCGCCGGGACGGATGGTGACGCTGCCCGCGGAGAGGGACACCCGGATCACGCGTCCGCTGCTCGATCCCTTGTCCACCCGGGCGTCGAGCGAGCCCGCGCTCACGTCCTCCTCGATGGCGTACGAGGTGTCGGGCACCGTGAGGTCGAGCGACCCGGCGCTGACCTCGATCGTCGTCAGCGACGGGGCACGTCCGGTGAGGTCGACGTTCATGTCGCCTGCCGAGACGCCGAGGTCGGCCTGGTCGACGCCGTCGAGCGCGACGTCCGCGCGGCCGGCGCTCATCTCGACGGCCAGGCTCTCGGCCGAGCCCTCCACATCGAGCGCTCCCGCGTTGACGGTGAGATCGAGTGCGCCGAAGTCGCCGACCACGTCGAGGCTGCCGGCGTCGAGCGTGAGGTCGGCGTCCACGGCATCCGTCCTGAGATCCTCAGGCAGAGTGAGCACGGCCGACTGGTCGTCGCCGAACCATCCGCCGAACCACCAGCCCCACTCGAAGTCAGGGCTGCGGACCACGAGCTCGTCACCTTCGCGCTCGAGCGTCCATCCCGGGTTCCGGGAGTTGGTGACCGAGAGCTCCGCCTCGTCGACGTCGCCGAACTCGACGCGCATGTTGCCCGCGTCGACGTCGAGATCGATGCTCGTGATGCCCTCGGCATCCACCGTCTGCACCGAGTCTCCGCGCTCACCCGAGGTGGAGAGCATGGTGCCGGTCGCGGCGACGGCCGCCGTGGCCCCCGATCCGAGCAGCGCGATTCCGCCGATCACCGCGGTGGTCACGAGGATCGGGGTGACGCCGGGGCCGCGCCCTGAGCCGCCGGATCCACCGGCCGGGGGCTCGGCGGCCGTCGGCGGTGCCTCGGGTCCGGTGGCGGGAGGCGGAGTGAGCGGAGTCTGTCCGCTCCGGGGGTCGAACCCGGGATCATGCTGGGGAGTGGTCATCGTGCGGCTCCTGTCTGGCCGGTGGGCTTGGTCGCCCCGCCGGTGTTCTCGATGTGGGCGAGAGCGGCGAGCACGCGGCGGTTGCCCGACTCGTCCGGCTCGAACCCGAGTTTCTGGAAGATGGCGGTGATGTGCTTCTCGACACTCGCCTCCGAGAGGAACAGCAGCCCGGCGATCGCCTGGTTCGACTTGCCCTCGGCGATCAGCGCGAGCACGGTGCGCTCCCGCTCGGTGAGACGCATCATCCGGTCGTCGCGGTTGCGCCGCGTGAGCAGCTGCGCGACCACCTCGGGGTCGAGCACGGTCGCACCCTCGGAGATGCGCTGCACCGATGCGAGGAACTCGGCGACGTCGGCGACCCGATCCTTGAGCAGGTAGCCGAGCGGACCGCCCTGAGCGGCGATGAGATCGGACGCGTAGCGCTCCTCGACGTACTGCGACAGCACGAGCAGCGGAAGCGACGGATCGGAGGCCCGCAGCTCGAGCGCCGCGCGGATGCCCTCGTCGGTGAACGTCGGAGGGAGGCGGACGTCGAGGATGCAGAGCTCCGGCGCCTCGGCGTGCACTGCCTCGGCGAGACCGCTCGTGTCGGGGAGGGCCGCGACCACGGTGTGGCCGGCGTCCTCCAGCAGCCGCACGAGACCTTCGCGGAGCAGGACGGAGTCCTCGCAGATCAGGATGCGCATGATCCACCCCCGTCCATGTCGATGTCGATGCGCTCGGTCAGAAGCGGGCAGATCAGGATGCGCATGGCACGTTCACCTCCAGGCTGGTCGGTCCACCGGCGGGGCTGTCGAGACGGAACGTGCCACCGGCGGCGAGGATGCGGTTGGCGATGCCGTCGAGGCCGCCGCCCGGCTGCACCTGCGCGCCGCCCATGCCGTTGTCCTCGACGCGGGCCCAGAGCACACCGCCCTCGCGCAGTCGCACGGTCACGCGGGCCTCGCTCGCACGAGAGTGCTTCGCGGCGTTGGTCAGAGACTCCGCGATCGAGAAGTACACCGCTGCCTCGGCCTCGCGGCTGCAGCGCCCGTCCATGCGCACGTCGAGTTGCACGGGGATGTGCGATCTGCCGGCCAGCGCCGACAGGGCGGCGTCGAGACCGCGGTCGTCGAGGACCGAGGCGTGGATGCCGCGCGCCAGCTGCCGAAGCTCGGTGATCGCCGCCTTCGTCGAGGTGTGCGCTTCGGTGATGAGTTCCTTCGCGGCATCCGGATCGGTGTCGATCTTCTGCTGCGCGAGTCCGAGCGTCATGCCGACCGAGACGAGTCGGGGCTGGACGCCGTCGTGCAGGTCGCGTTCGATACGGGTGCGCTCGACGTCGGCGGCACGCACGGCGCCCTCGCGCTGCGCAGTGCTGGTGCGGACGCGCTCGGTGAGCTCGGCCTCCTTCGCGCGGATGACGATCGAGAGCGACAGCACCCGGTGGAGCGCGGCGAGGCCGACCATGCCGAACGTGCAGGCGGCGATGCCCAGGATGCCGACGAGCGGCGCCCAGGGAGCCGTGATGCCCATCCCGCCGAACGGACCCAGCACGGTGCCGGCGCCGACGAGCGGCGCGAAGCAGATGGCGATCGACCAGACGAGGCCCCAGGCCAAGCGCAGCACGATCCAGCCGAGCACGGCCGAGATGGCGAAGTTCGCGATGGCCCGCCACATGCGGCCGTCGATCGCTTGCCGTCCGAGCGCGCGGATCCAGCCCGAGAAGCCGGGGCGGTCGCGGGGACGCCAGCGCAGCGGGGCGATGGGCGTGCGGTAGAGGCCGCTGACTCGCGCGACCTCGAACCAGCCGACGGCGAAGAGCGCGTAGACGAGACCGACGAGCAGGACGACGCCGATGCCGGCGACGAGCAGAAGGCCGAGTCCGGCGCTGAGGAGTCCGGTGAGGGCGCTGAAGATGATCCCGCCGAGCACCCCGACGCCCGCGAGATGGAGGAGCGTGAGGAAGAGACGCAGCGGCGGCTTCGCGGCCGGGGCCTGGGAAGGCGTGGCTGTCTGTGTGGTCATGGTTCCAAAGTACGGGCGCGGTGAACGTGCCGACACCGAGGGATCCCGACACCCCGCTTCCGGTTTTCCCTACCCGTCGCGCGAGAACACGAGAGGGGCGGATGCCGCAGCATCCGCCCCTCTTTTCGTTCGGGTCTCCGACCCGGTCGAGTGTCAGTTCGACATGAAGCCGACGAGCAGACCGCCCGTCACCTTCACGGCGAGGTTGTAGATACCGGCGACGACCGCACCGAGGACGGTGAAGACGATCAGGTTGAGGATCGACACGACAGCCGCGAAGGCCATGACCTGCGGGAGACCGGCGATCTCCGAGATCCGCACCGAGTTGTCGGTGATGGTGCTGATGAAGTCGTCGGCCTGGGACAGGATGCCCGTGGCCTGCAGCACGAGGTAGATCAGGAAGAATGACACCATCGTGACGATCGCGAGCGCGACGGCTCCCAGGAACGAGAGCTTCACGGCCGACCAGAAGTCGACGTAGACGAGACGCAGGCGAACCTGCTTGCCGCCCGTCTTGCGCGTGGACTTCTTCGCCAGCTTGTCGGCTACTGTGCTCATGCGTTGGTGTCCTCAGGGTTCTGTGTCTCGGGGGAGGCGGTGGGGGAGTCCGACTCCGCCTCGGCCGATTCCTCTTCCTCGGCGAGGCCCCGCTCACCATTGCGGGCGATGGCGAGGATGCGGTCGGCTTCCGACGTCCGTGCGAACACCACTCCCATGGTGTCGCGGCCCTTGGCGGGCACCTCGGCCACGGCAGAGCGTACCACCTTGCCGCTGGACAGAACCACCAAGACCTCGTCGTCCTCCGACACCATCAGACCACCCGCGAGAGTGCCCCGATCGTCGTTGAGCTTGGCGACCTTGATGCCGTATCCGCCGCGTCCCTGAACCCGGTACTCATCGATCGCGGTGCGCTTCGCGTAGCCGCCGTCGGTGACCACGAACACGTACTGGCCGGGCGCGGCGACCGAGGCGGACAGCAGGCTGTCGCCCTCGCGGAACTTCATGCCCTTCACACCGGCGGTGGCACGGCCCATCGGGCGCAGGGCCTCATCGGTGGCGCTGAAGCGCACCGACATCCCCTTGCGACTGATGAGCAGGATGTCGTCCTCGGCGTTCACCATGAGCGCCGAGACCAGCTCGTCCTCATCGTTCAGACGGATCGCGATCACGCCTCCCTGACGGTTCGTGTCGTAGCTCGCGAGGCTCGTCTTCTTCACCAGTCCGTCGCGCGTCGCGAGCACGAGGTAGTCGGCCACCTCGTAGTCGCGGATGTCGAGGATCTGCGCGATCTTCTCGTCGGGCTGCAGTGCGAGCAGGTTCGCGACGTGCGTGCCCTTCGCGTCGCGACCGGCCTCCGGCACCTCGTACGTCTTCGAGCGGTAGACGCGGCCCTTGTCGGTGAAGAAGAGCAGCCAGTGGTGCGTGGTCGTGACGAAGAAGTGCTCGACGATGTCGTCGGCGCGCAGCTGCGCACCCTTCACTCCCTTGCCGCCGCGGTGCTGCGAACGATAGTTGTCGCTGCGCGTGCGCTTGATGTAGCCCTCGCGCGTGACGGTGACGACCATCTCCTCTTCGGCGATGAGGTCTTCCATCGACACGTCGCCGTCGAACCCGTGCAGGATGTGCGTGCGCCGCTCGTCGCCGAACTTGTCCACGATCCCCGTGAGCTCTTCGCGGATGATGTCGCGCTGCAGCGCCTCGTCGGCGAGGATCGCGTTGTACTCGGCGATGAGGCGCTCGAGCTCCGCGGCCTCGTCGAGGATCTTCTGGCGCTCGAGAGCGGCCAGTCGACGCAGCTGCATGTCGAGGATGGCCTGAGCCTGGTCGTCGTCGATGTCGAGCAGTGTCTTCAGGCCGTCGCGCGCGTCGTCGACCGTCGCCGATCGGCGGATGAGCGCGATGACCTCGTCGAGCGCATCGAGCGCCTTCAGGTATCCGCGCAGGATGTGCATGCGACGCTCGGCCTTCGCGAGGCGGAAGCGCGTGCGGCGGACGATGACCTCGAGCTGGTGCGTGATCCAGTTCGTGACGAACCCGTCGATGCCGAGCGTGCGCGGCACGCCGTCGACGATCGCGAGCATGTTCGCGCCGAAGTTCTCCTGCAGCTGGGTGTGCTTGTACAGGTTGTTCAGCACGACCTTGGCTACGGCATCCCGCTTGAGGACGACGACGAGACGCTGGCCGGTGCGGTCGGACGACTCGTCGCGGATGTCGGCGATGCCGGTGATCTTGCCGTCGCGCGCCAGGTCGCCGATCTTCACCGCGACGTTGTCGGGGTTCACCTGGTACGGCAGCTCGGTGATGACGAGGCAGGTGCGACCCTGGATCTCCTCGACGTTGACGACCGCGCGCATCGTGATCGAGCCGCGGCCGGTGCGATACGCCTCCTGCACGCCCTTCGTGCCGAGGATCTGCGCGCCGGTCGGGAAGTCCGGACCGGGGATGCGCTGGATCAGTCCTTCGACGAGCTCCTCGCGCGGCAGCCCGGGGTTGTCGAGCGCCCACAGCGCCGCAGCCGACACCTCGCGGAGGTTGTGCGGCGGGATATTGGTCGCCATGCCGACCGCGATACCGACCGACCCGTTGACGAGCAGGTTCGGGAAGCGCGCGGGGAGCACGGTCGGCTCCTGCGTCTGCCCGTCGTAGTTGTCGGTGAAGTCGACCGTGTCCTCTTCGATGTCGCGCACCATCTCGAGCGCGAGCGGAGCCATCTTGGTCTCCGTGTACCGAGGGGCCGCGGCGCCCATGTTGCCTGGGGAGCCGAAGTTGCCCTGGCCGAGAGCCAGCGGATACCGCAGCGACCACGGCTGCACGAGGCGGACCAGGGCGTCGTAGATCGCCGAGTCGCCGTGCGGGTGGTACTGACCCATGACCTCGCCGACGACACGGGCGCACTTCGAGAACGACTTGTCGGGGCGGAAGCCACCGTCGTACATGCCGTAGATCACACGGCGGTGCACGGGCTTGAGTCCATCGCGGACATCGGGGAGTGCGCGCCCCACGATGACGGCCATCGCGTAGTCGAGATAGCTGCGCTGCATCTCGGACTGCAGGTCGACCTGATCGATCCGGCCGTGGTCGTGGCCCTCGTTGATGTCGGGGCGTTCTTCGTCAGTCATGTGTACTCTTCAGTTTCCGGTCGTTGAGCGAGCGAAGCGAGAACCGCTCGCACTCAGATGTCGAGGAAGCGGACGTCCTTGGCGTTGCGCTGGATGAAGCTGCGTCGCGACTCGACGTCCTCACCCATCAGCACGCTGAAGATCTCGTCGGCCGCCGCGGCATCCTCGATGGTCACCTGCCGGAGCGTGCGGGTGGTGTGATCCATCGTGGTCTCCCACAGCTCCTTGGCGTTCATCTCGCCGAGACCCTTATAGCGCTGGATGCCGGCATCCTTCGGGATCCGCTTGCCGTTGTCGAGGCCGTACTTCAGCAGCGCGTCGCGCTCGGCGTCACTGAACACGTACTCGTGCGGCGAGTTGGACCACTTGAGTCGGTAGAGCGGCGGCATCGCGAGATAGACGAAGCCGGCCTCGATGAGTCCGCGCATGTAGCGGAAGAGCATCGTGAGCAGCAGCGTCGTGATGTGCTGGCCGTCGACGTCGGCATCTGCCATCAGCACGATCTTGTGATAGCGCGCCTTCTCGATGTCGAAGTCCTCGCCGATGCCCGTGCCGAAGGCCTGGATCATCGCCTGGACCTCTTTGTTGCCGAGGGCCTTGTCGAGGCGGGCGCGCTCGACGTTGAGGATCTTGCCTCGGAGCGCGAGGATCGCCTGCGTGTGCGGGTCCCGACCCTGCACCGCGGAGCCGCCGGCCGAGTCGCCCTCGACGAGGAAGATCTCGCTGATCGACGGATCCTTGCTCGTGCAGTCCTTGAGCTTGTCGGGCATCGCGGCCGACTCGAAGACGCTCTTGCGGCGGGCGGTCTCGCGCGCCTTGCGGGCGGCGAGACGAGCGGTGGCCGCGTCGATCGCCTTGCGGATCACGTTCTTGGCCTGCGCGGGATTGCGGTCGAACCAGTCGCCGAGCTGATCGCCGACGACCTTCTGCACGAACGCCTTCGCCTCGGTGTTGCCGAGCTTCGTCTTGGTCTGACCCTCGAACTGCGGCTCGCCGAGCTTGATAGAGATGACGGCCGTGAGGCCCTCGCGCACATCGTCGCCTGAGAGGTTGTCGTCCTTCTCCTTGAGCAGATTGTTCGCCCTGGCGTAGCGGTTGACCAGGGTGGTCAGCGCTGCGCGGAACCCCTCTTCGTGAGTGCCGCCCTCGTGGGTGTTGATGGTGTTCGCGTAGGTGAACACGTTCTCGGTGTACGAGGTCGTCCACTGCATCGCGACCTCGAGCGAGATCTTGCGCGCGGTGTCCTCCGACTCGAACGCGATGATCTCCTCGTTCACGACCTCGGCGTGACGCACCTTGTTGAGGTACTCGACGTAGTCGACGAGGCCGCGCTCGTAGAAGAAGACGTCGCTCGGCTGCTTCGTGATCGTCTCGCCCTCGTTCTCCACCTCATAGGCGGATCCGGGGCGCTCGTCGGAGAGCTCGATGCGCAGGCCCTTGTTGAGGAAGGCCATCTGCTGGAAGCGGGTGCGGAGAGTGTCGTAGTCGAACTCCACCGTCTCCTGGAAGATCTCGGCATCCGGCCAGAACGTGATCGTCGTCCCGGTCTGGTCGGTCGCCTCGCCCTTCTCGAGCTTCTGCTGCGGGGCGCCGCCGTTCGCGAAGCTGTGTCGCCAGACGAAGCCCTTCTGCTTGACCTCGACCTCGAAGCGGGTGGAGAGGGCGTTCACGACCGAGGATCCGACGCCGTGCAGACCACCGGAGACGGCGTACGCGCCGCCGCCGAACTTGCCGCCGGCGTGCAGGATCGTCAGCACGACCTCGACCGTCGACTTCGTGGGGTCGGAGGAGTGCGGATCGACGGGGATGCCGCGGCCGTTGTCGATCACCCGCACGCCGCCGTCTTCGAGCAGCGTGACGAGGATCGTGTCGGCGTACCCGGCGAGGGCCTCGTCGACCGAGTTGTCGACGATCTCGTACACGAGGTGATGCAGACCACGGGGTCCGGTCGAGCCGATGTACATACCGGGTCGCTTGCGGACCGCCTCGAGACCTTCGAGGATCTGGATCGAGTCGGCGCCGTACTCACCGGGCTGCTGAGCCTTCGGTGCCGGGGTGCCCGTGTTCTCGGGGGTGCCTCCGTCGGTCGATTCCGTCTCGTCAGCAGGGGATTCAGGCGTCATCAGCGGGCAGTCTCCACATCGATATGTCGAACTCCCAGTCTAGCGGGCTTTCGATGCGAAATGCGGCTCAGAGGCCGCGTGTGGCCCTCTGAGCGTTTCAGACCCCTTGCATGGTGCCCTACCCGTAGGTATCGCGTGGACCCCGTCCTGGAACGACTCTGGGACCCCATTTCCAAGAGGGTACGTCCGGTCCGATGAAGCGGAGGTTCTCGACCCCGGCATCCGGATACCGTCTCCCGATCTCCGTGAGGATGGTCCCGCGCATGTATTGGAGGTTCTTCGCCCATGCCGTCGAGTCGCACTTGACCGTGAGCAGACCGCGTTCCAGCGAGACGGGCTCGGAGTGCTTCGCCGTGTCGGCGCCGGCGAGATCGCCCCACTGCCGCACCAGATCCTCCCTGGCGAGCGTCGTCTGCCAGCCCGAGTCACGGCTGAGCTTGTCGAGCACTGCTCCAAGCGAACCGGGATCGCGTCCGGGAGTGAAGGGTGCGTTGTCGTCGTCGGTGACGACGCGTCGCTTGCGCTTCCAGTTCTTCGAGCTGGGCTGAAGTCCGCGCAGACGCAGATACGTCGCGACCGTCTCGGGGGCGTCGGATGCCGGAGCCGTCGCCGCATCAGTCATCAGCGGCCTCCTCTCCGGTCTCGGCTGGCGCGGGCGCGTCCTCCCCGGGCGCGGCGTCTCTTTCATCGCTGATGGTGCCGGCCGTGATCCGCACCACGTGAGCATGCAGCACCTCGGGGATATCCTCCTCCACCGCGGCGGTGACGACCACCTGTTCATAGCCGGCCGTCAGCGAGGCGAGCCGCTGCCGACGATCGGCGTCGAGCTCGGCGAACACGTCGTCGAGGATCAGGACGGGATCCCCGGCGGGGGATTCGCTGCGGAGCAGCTCGGCTGAGGCGAGCCGGAGCGCGAGCGCGACCGACCAGGATTCCCCGTGCGACGCGTAGCCCTTCACCGGAAGACCGCGAACCCGCAGGATCAGGTCGTCACGATGCGGCCCGGTGAGCGTGAGACCGCGGTCCAGCTCCTGGGTGCGCTTCGCGAGCAGCGACGCCCGGAACATCTCGGCGCACTTTGCGAGGCTCAGCGATCCGTCATCGTCGATGAGCGTCGCGGCCTCGCCCTCTTCGGGGTCTCCACCCCTGCTGGAGAGTGCCCATTCGAGCTGCGGCTGGTGGTCGGCGCCGGCGATCGCGGTGTAGGCGTCGCTCACCGGCTGCTGCAGATCGGCGGCCAGCCGCTGGCGCGCGGCGATGATCTCGGATCCGAGTGCCACGAGCTTGTCGTCCCACACGTCGAGCGTGCTCAGCGCGTCGCCTCGGATTCCCCGGGCGCGGGCGGATTTGAGCAGGGCGGTGCGCTGCTTGAGCACCCGATCGTAGTCGGCGAGCACGGCCGAGAGCCGAGGCGTGCGCTGGATGAGCAGCTGATCCGCGAAGCGGCGGCGGGACGAGGGATCTCCGCGCACGATCTGCAGGTCTTCCGGCGCGAACAGCACGACGTGCGCGTAGCGGGGAAGCTCGCTCGTCTTCGAGGGGGAGCCGTTGATGCGGGCCTTGTTGGAGCCCTGCCGGTTGAGCTGCACCTCGGCGAGCACGCGACGCTCTCCGTGGGAGAGTCGCGCGCGGATGATCGCGTACTCCTTGCCGTCGCGCACCATGGGGGCGTCGGACGACACCCGGTGCGAGCCGAGTGTGGCGAGGAAGACGACGGCCTCGGCGAGGTTGGTCTTGCCCTGTCCGTTCCGGCCGACCAGGACGTTGGGACCCTTGTGGAGAGCGAGCTCGGCGGTCGCGTAATTGCGGAAATCCACCAGACTCAGATGCTCCACGATCACGGAGTCAGCCTACCTTCGGCCTCCGACAGCGGACTGTCGGCGAGGGGGATCAGCGGAGCAGCAGGTTCGGCTGCAGCAGGTACTTGAACGAGTCCAGACCGGCCTGGTCGACCGAGGTCTGACTCGTGATCAGCACCGGGCTGAGCTTGTTGGCGTTGTCGCTCGACGTGAACGTCACGCGCACGAACTCGCTCTTCACCGCGCCGAGAGCCTCGATCAGGTACTGCGGGTTGAGGCCGAGCGTGACCTCGTCGCCGCCGGAGAGGATCGCGTCGACCGACTCGGAGGCCCTGGCGTGCTCGCTGCCCGACGCGTCCATCGTGACGCTGTCGCTCGAGAACGTGAAGCGCAGCGGGGCCGCGCGGTCGAGCACGAGCGACACACGACGGACGGCCTCGACGAGGTCGGCGGTGTTCACGACCGCGTAGTGGTCGGTCTGCTCGGGGAACAGACGGCGCACCGGCGGGAAGTTGCCCTTGATCAGCAGCGACGTCACGGTCTTGTTGCCGGCGGTGAACGCGATGATCTCGCGGTCGCCCGCTCCCGAGAACGCGACCTGGATCGTGCCCGCGTGACCGAACGTCTTGCCGACCTCGAGCAGGGTGCGCGCCGGGACGAGGGCGGTGCTCTCGACGGTCTCGCCGTCCCACGGCACGTCGCGCAGCGACACCCGGTAGCGGTCCGTCGCCACGAGGCTCAGGCTCTGACCCGAGACCTCCAGCTGCACACCGGTGAGCACGGGGGTCACGTCGTCGCGGGACGCGGCGAAGCCGACCTGCGAGATCGCAGTGCCGAAGTCATCGGCCGGGACGACGCCAGAGGAACCGGAGACCTCGGGGATCGAGGGATATTCCTCGACGGGCATGGCAGCGAGGGTGAAGCGCGCGGATCCGCAGGTGACGGTGATGCCGCCGTCCTCCTCGACCGCGATCTCGATCGGAGCGTTCGGGAGGCGGCTGGCGATGTCGGAGAGCAGCCGTCCGTGCACGAGGATCGTGCCCGGCGTCTCGACCGTCGCCTCGATGGTCGTGCGCGCCGATGCCTCGTAATCGAACGCCGAGAGAGTCAGACCCGCGTCATCCGCCTCGATGAGCACTCCGGCCAGGATCGGCTGCGGGTTGCGCTGCGGCAGGAGCTTGACGACGAAGGACACAGCCTCGCTGAAGACATCGCGGTTGACCTGAAACCTCACGGGTGCTCCCTTGTCGTCGTTCTGTGACGCGTCGTGATCGGTCCTGCCAGTGCAGGGCTTCCCATGCTAGCCCCACAGATGCTCCGATCCCTACGCCCGTGTGATTCGACCGGTTCGTCGGAGTTTCCCCACCCTCTGGTGATCGGATCGCCCTTGATTCGAATTAAGTTCTTAACGGTGTTAACACCTGTGGATACTGTGGATAAGTCGGTGGAAAGCAGACGCGAGTAGGGAACTACACGTCTGTGACTTGTGGAATCCCTGAGGAATCCGCGGGTGGACGGCATTCGCTCGTCGGTCTTCGCCCGAGGGGTTATCCACAGGTCGGCGGGTTTCCCCCACATCCGTCCCGATCTCGACCGCCGTCATCCACAAGTTATCCACATGTGCAAAAGGGCATCGAACGGATGCCGGAAACGGCACGCACCGGGACGAGAAGAGGGGTGCAGCGTCCTCACGGACGCTGCACCCCTCGATCAGCGGCGACGCGCTTCAGCGGCGTCCGAGCTGCGTGGTGATCTCGGTGACCTGGTTGTAGATCGAGCGACGCTCCTTCATGAGCTCGCTGATCTTCTTGTAGGCGTACATCACGGTCGTGTGATCGCGGTTGCCGAACAACTGCCCGATCTTCGGCAGCGACAGGCTGGTGCGCTCGCGACACAGATACATGGCGATCTGCCGTGCGGTGGCGATCTGCTGCGAGCGGCTCGAGCCGTAGAGGTCGTCGACCGTCAGCTTGAAGTACTGAGCCGTCGCCGTGATGATGTCGGTCGGCGAGATGACGTTGTCCTCCGCCGTGTCGACGATGTCGCGCAGCACCGTCTGCGCGAGGGAGATGTCGAGCGCCGAGCGGTTGAGGCTCGCGAAGGCGGAGACGCGGATCAGTGCGCCCTCGAGTTCCCGGATGTTCGACGACACCACGGTCGCGATGTACTCCAGCACCTCGTCCGGGATGTGCAGCGCCTCGCTCTGCGCCTTCTTGCGCAGGATCGCGATACGCGTCTCGAGGTCCGGTGCCTGCACGTCGGTGATGAGGCCCCACTCGAAGCGGCTCCGCATCCGGTCCTCGAAGCCGGTGAGGTGCTTGGGGGCGACGTCACTCGTGATCACGACCTGCTTGTTGTGGTCGTGCAGGGTGTTGAAGGTGTGGAAGAAGGCCTCCTGCGTCTCGGCACGACCCTGCAGGAACTGGATGTCGTCGATGAGGAGGATGTCGACGTCGCGGTAGCGGGCCTGGAACGCGGCGCCGCGGTTGTTGGCGATCGAGTTGATGAAGTCGTTCGTGAACTCCTCGCTCGAGACGTACCTCACCTTGACGCCCGCGTAGAGGGACTGCGCGTAGTCGCCGATCGCGTGGAGGAGGTGTGTCTTGCCGAGCCCGGAGTCACCGTAGATGAAGAGCGGGTTATAGGCCTTCGCCGGCGCTTCGGCCACGGCGACCGCCGCGGCGTGCGCGAAGCGGTTGGACTGACCGATGACGAAGTTGTCGAAGGTGTACTTGGGGTTCAGCCGCGATTCGTGGCGCATCGGAGTCGGTGCCTGCTCCATGGGCGACTCGATGCGCATCTGCTCCTGACGGCCGAAGTCGGCGACGGCGATGGGCGCGGTCGGCTGCTCGGCCAGCTCGTGGTTCACCACGGTGCGATAGGAGGTGACCTCATCGCCGATGTGCGACAGGGCCTCCATGATGGGCAGGCGCAGACGCTTGTTGATCTGCGCGGCCGTGAGGTCGTTCGGCACCTCGAGATAGAGCGTCGCGGCCATCACACCGGCCGGCACGGCGAGGCTGAGGAAGCCCTGCAGCTGGGGGGTCACGCGATCATCCGCCTCCAGCAGCTCCTGCACCGTGGTCCAGATCGGAACGTCGGGCTGGGCTGGTGAGGACATGACGCTCCGGGATGGGGGATCGCGGAGGGTCGTCGTGGAACGCGCCCCCCTGTGGATAACTTCGGATGCCACGGTAGTCACCGTGGCCGGGAACGGCAACCTGGCCTGGGAATGACGCGCGCGTGTTGCACGGACGTGCACCGCGGAGGTTGTGGATAATGGCTGTGCGGATCTCCCCGGCGGACGACCGGTCGAGCGCGCAGATTTGCTCTGTGCGCTGCCAAGACGTACCCTTAATCGGTTGACTTATGCCTGAACGGCAGTTCCCTATGTCTCCGGTCGAAACAGGTTCCGGTGGCAGCATTCCCGGAGTGATCCCATGAGCAAGCGCACCTTCCAGCCCAACAACCGTCGTCGCGCCAAGAAGCACGGCTTCCGCGCCCGTATGCGCACCCGCGCCGGCCGCGCCATCCTTTCGGCCCGCCGTGCGAAGGGCCGCACCGAGCTCTCCGCGTAATCCGCTGTGCTCGCCCGCCCGTTTCGTCTGACACGCGGGAGCGACTATCGACTGGTCGTTCGACGCGGATCGCGGTGTGGCGGGGCCCGGGTCGTCACCTCGATGCTGGCGACCGGTGAGAGCAGAGCCGCGAGGTTCGGATTCATCATCAGCAAGCAGGTCGGCACCGCTGTGGTGCGCAATACCGTTCGGCGGCGCTTGAAAGCCGTCTGTGCGGAGGCGCTCGCTCGGGTGCCCGAGGGCACGGATGTCGTCATCCGTGCCCTTCCTGCGTCTGCGTCCGCGAGCTACGACGAGCTCAGCGCCGACGTCAACCGCTGTCTCGGCCGGCTGTCCGCGGTGCGGGCATGACCGCCCTGCCGGCATCGTCCATCGGGACCGCCCACCTCCATTCGCACGACCTCGTGCGCAGCATCCCCCTCATCCCGCGGAATCTCGTGCTCGGATTCCTGACCGGGTACCGCAAAGTGATCTCGCCACTGTATGGAGATGTCTGTGCCTACTACCCCTCCTGTTCCGCTTACGCTGTAGGAGCGGTGCAACAGCACGGCGCGGTGAAGGGGGCCCTGCTCTCGGCATGGCGCATCCTCCGTTGCAATCCCTGGACTCGCGGTGGCGTCGATGACGTCCGTCCGCACGAACACTTCCGCCATGACCTGACCGCTCGCGGTTTCGTCGTCCCTGCCCGAAAGGATTGAACGGTGGGTCTAGACCTCCTGCTCGCCAGTACCACCCCCTCGCCGGAGCCCGCCTCCGGCGGTTTCGATCTGCTCGGGACCATCCTGTGGCCGCTCAAGTGGCTCGTCGAGATGGTGCTCGTCGCCTGGCACTGGCTGCTGACCGCGGTCGGCATGCCGGCGGCATCCGGCCTCACCTGGGTGCTCTCGATCGTGGGCCTCGTGATCGTCGTCCGCGCCGCGCTGATCCCGCTGTTCGTCAAGCAGATCAAGAGTCAGCGGAAGATGATGGAAATCGCTCCTGAACTGCGAAAAGTTCAGGAGAAGTATCGCGGTAAGAAGGACCAGCTCAGCCGCGAGGCGATGAGCCGCGAGACCATGGCGCTGTACAAGAAGCACGGCACGACGCCGATGTCGAGCTGTCTGCCTCTGCTGGTGCAGATGCCGGTGTTCTTCTCGCTCTACAGCGTGCTGAGCGACGTGAGCAAGCACGCCAAGGCGGGTATCGGTGGCGTCGGCTTCCTCAGCCCGGAGCTCACCAAGGAGTTCTATGACGCCAAGCTGTTCGGTGTCGCCTCACTCCACGAGACGCTGGGTAACGCGGTCGACGCACAGAACACCACGGCGATCATCATCCTGGTCACCCTCGTGGTGCTCATGATCGCGTCGCAGTTCTTCACGCAGCTGCAGATCATCTCGAAGAACCTGTCGCCCGAGGCCAAGACCGGCCAGGCGTACCAGATGCAGAAGATCATGCTGTACGTGCTGCCGCTGGGCTTCATCTTCTCGGGTGTGTTCTTCCCGCTCGGCGTCGTCATCTACTGGTTCATCTCGAACCTCTGGACCATGGGTCAGCAGTTCCTCGTGATCCGCGAGATGCCGACCCCCGGTTCGGACGCGGCGAAGGCACGCGAGGAGCGCCTCGCTCGCAAGGGCAAGGCGATCGACTCGTCGGGCAAGGTCGTCTCGATGGCGAGCTACGAGGCGGAGCAGAAGCGTCTGCTGGAAGAGGCCGAGCGCGTCAAGGCGCAGGCCCCCAAGCGACAGCAGCCGGTCGGTAAGAAGCGTGCGAAGAAGAAGGGGAGCGGTTCATGACCGACAACCTGACCGAGACCGTCGAGCCGACGGTCGCCCAGTTGGAGAACGAAGGCGACGTCGCCGCGGACTACCTCGAGGAACTCCTCGACATCGCGGACATCGACGGCGACCTCAATCTCGATGTGCGTCAGGGACGCGCGTACGTCTCGGTCGAGGCTGAGGGTGACGCGCTCTCGCTTCTGTCGGCTCCCGACACCGTGCAGGCGCTGCAGGAGCTCACGCGCCTGGCGGTGCAGAACAAGACCGGATCGTTCTCGCGCCTGATCCTCGACATCGGCGGGTCGCGTGACACGCGTCGTCGTCAGCTCGAGACCCTCGTGAGTGCTGCTGCCGCCAAGCTCGAGGATGGCGCCTCGCAGGCGTCGCTGCCGGCCATGTCGAGCTATGAGCGCAAGCTCGTGCACGACATCGCGGCCGATCACGGACTCGTCTCCGAGTCGTACGGCGAGGGTGCGGACCGACACACGGTCCTGCGTCGTCACTGACGTTTCACGTGAAACATCGGGGATCCCTCCAGTGAGTGAGCTCGAGGCGGAGCCGTCGGCTGCCGCAGAATTTTTCGGTGCGCGCATCGGACTCGCTCGCCAGTTCACGACTGCGCTCGCTGAGGAGGGCGAAGAACGCGGCCTCATCGGCCCGCTCGAACTTCCGCGCCTGTGGACGAGGCACATTCTGAACAGTGCGATCGCCGGCCCGCTCTTTCACGGTTCTGTGGCTGATGTGGGTTCGGGAGCAGGACTTCCCGGCATCGTTCTCGCTATCGCCCGCCCCGACGTGCACTTCACGCTGGTCGAGCCCATGGAACGCCGAGTCACGTGGCTCACAGAACAGAAGCGTGAACTCGGGCTCGACAATGTGGAAGTGCTTCGCGCACGGGCGGAGGACGTCGAGCGACCTGAAGGGTTCGACGTCGTCACCGCGCGAGCCGTGAGCGCCCTCCGCACCCTGCTGCCCTGGACCGCGCCGCTCGTTCGCAACGGCGGAGAGCTGACGCTGCTCAAGGGCAAGAACGCCACCAACGAGATCGACGCGGCGCAGAAGCAGATCAAGAAGTACCGCCTGTCCGACGTTCGCGTGGAAGTTCTGGGTGAAGGGGTTCTCCCGGAGGCCGAAGTCACTCGTGTGATCAGGGCCTCCGTTCGCTCCTAGGTTCCGGCGGTCGGATTCTTGCGGGGGCCGAGCTGCGGTGCGTTTCCTTTCGCGAGACGAAGTCCCGCTAGGTGAGCCCTTTCCACACTCGATTCCGCAGAGACCTCCGCGCTCATGCTCGGGTGGTTGCTTTCTTCCGGAGCGGGGAGGGATGTTCGCGGTGAAGGATGTTCGCGGTGAGGGCGTCGCAAGGGGAGCGTCCTGCGTCATGGGGTGACGAGCCTGCGCGGAAGTGGGTGATGGCGGTGCCCGACGTGTTTCACGTGAAACACGACCGTCGGAACGCCGGTGTCTTCTTCCGACGATAGGTTTGGGGCGTGGCACGGGTTCTGGTGACGGGTATGTCGGGAGTCGGGAAGTCGACGGTGGTCGAGGCCCTTTCCGCGGAAGGGGTGCTCGCTATCGACACGGACTACGGCGAGTGGAAGGTCTCGCGGGAGCAGTGGGATCTCGAACGGGTTCGGGCGCTGCTCGACGAGCACGAGGATGTCGTGGTCGCCGGAACGGTCGAGAACCAAGGACTGCTCTACGACGTCTTCGATCACGTCGTCCTCCTATCGGCGCCGACGTCGGTGATGATCGAGCGGATCGCTCGTCGTCATGGGAACCCGTACGGCAAGACAGATGCCGAGCGACAGGAGATCCTCGAGTACACGGCGTCGGTCGAGCCCCTGCTCCGGGCGACCGCGACGGCGGAGATCGATACCACGCACGCGGTCGCCGAGACCGTTGAGCGCATCCGCCATCTCCTGCACACACCCCGCCGTTTCACGTGAAACATTCGAGCTGCACGTGTGTCAGGAACGGCAGGTCTCGCTCGGTTTCTGCGCGTGCGCCCTATTTCAAGGGAGGGCCGTCGCTCCTGCGACGCAGTTCGGTCTGGAAGCCGCAACACTGGGACAGCGGCAGCATGACGAGAGTATGCGCCAGGTGGCCCACCAGGATGCTGCCTGCGGTCGCCGGCGACCGAGGGATCGGGGGCACGACTCGAGGTCGCATATGTGATCCACGCGGTTGTGGTCAGCCGCGCGCATGCCGACCGATCTCACGAGCAGCGCACAGAGGGCTCGTACCGACCCGTTGCGCGCCTCAGGACGCGCAGCGTTTCACGTGAAACGCTCACGCAACGCCTGCGGCCCGCGAGGTACGGGGCTCCAAGGTGGATCACGGAGGCGGAGATTGCCCGTTCTCCTCCCGCCCTTCGTGCCTGCTCCGGCCGCCGCGAGGTCCGATATGCGTTCTACGAGGGGTCGTTGCTCCTCGGTTATCTCCGCGAGTGCGTATGTGGAGTGACCCCTGGCCCGGGATCTGGGGGAGTTGCGTGAGCCGGCCACCGACAGTAATCCGACGGCGTGGGCTCGCCACTCGCATCGCCATGTGGAGGGCGTCAGGCGGGTCGGGATGACTGGGCCTGTGTCTTCCGCGGGACACGGGCAGCCGCGATGCGACGGTCGAGACAAGATCAGTGCGTCTGAGGGTGGCTCCCCGTGAGGGCAAGCCCCGTGAGCCTCCGCAGCGCCAATCCACCGTCGGACGCGCAGTGCTGCGAACCCGTCGTGAGTGCGCCGCACCGGTGGGAGTGCGGATTGATGGGGGCGTGGCTGAGCTGCGCAGTGCCTGGATTCACGGGCGGTTTCACGTGGAACGCACATCGCGGCTACACCGCCCCGCATCAGGACATCACTTCAGGCTGAATCGATGGGCAGCGGTGGCTCCTCGCCCGCGATGAGACACTCGCAGCGGCTCTGGCGTGTCCCGGCTCACCGCGTGTTCACGCTCAGCCTTGCCGATCAGGGGGGCGCAGCGCCCCGGGCCGTGAACCGGAGCGCCAACACTCATCAACTCTGCGGGGGCCAACAGGCGGTCCACAAAAGTCGAGAGATGACGACTTGTAGCGAAGTGGGAAACGCGCTCGGCGCAAGCGGTCATTGTTTCACGTGAAACATTGACCAGGTTGCGACGGGGTATCCCCCGACTGCGCGACCGACCGCTCCTTGCTCGTGAGTGGAAACCTGACACTGGTACCGAGGGCCAGGGCGGGCTCAGTTCAGGCATCTCCCAAAGTCGCGCAGCACTGCCTCGCGTCGCGGAGACATTCCGGTGAACGACGCGAGGTGGAGAGGCGCTTGTGGGGGGGGGCGCCACGAGACAGGGGAGGTGAGGGTTCCACAGGACGTGGCTTCGACTCGATCGGCCAGCAGTCATCGTCGATCGTCGTCACCCATTCCTGTGAACGGGCGCGACAGGGGAGTGGAGCGCCACGTTCAGCGACCGAGTGAGTAGCACGGGGATCACCGGCGAGCGGTACGTGATGGCTGTTCCCCGGGTTAGGTATCAAGAGGGTCGCCACCGTGTGATCGACGGGAACGCTCGGCCCCCTGACAAAGCCCACGGCGCAGCCGAGATCACCCCGACGCCAGCAACGTCCGACTGAGCGATTAGAGTGGAAGACGGCCCCGAAAGGAGTGGATGTTTCACGTGAAACAGTCCGAACAGGCATCGTCGAAGGACTCCTTCGGGATGGACACACCGCTCGCGCGGGAACTCGCAGACCTCTCCGCTCGCCGTCGGGCACTGGAGAACGTGCAGGTCCAGTTCTCGGGGGACACCCGCATCTTCACCGTCTCCAACCAGAAGGGCGGCGTCGGCAAGACCACCAGTGCCGTCAACATCGCCTCGGCGCTCGCGAACCTCGGTGCAAAGGTCCTGGTGATCGACCTCGATCCGCAGGGCAACGCCTCCACTGCTCTGGGCGTGCCGCACAACGCGGATACGCCGAGCGTGTACGACGTCTTGATCGAGGAGTTCCCGCTCGCCGACATCGTGCAGCAGAGCCCGGAGAGCGAGAACCTGTTCTGCGCTCCGAGCACGATCCACCTGGCCGGCGCCGAGATCGAGCTCGTGGCGCAGGTGGCGCGCGAGCATCGCCTGCGCCGAGCTCTGCTCGACTACCTCGAGACGACGAGCCTGGACTTCGTCATCATCGACTGCCCGCCGTCGCTGGGTCTCCTGACGATCAACGCTTTCACCGCGGCATCCGAGGTGTTCATCCCGATCCAGTGCGAGTACTACGCTCTCGAGGGCTTGAGCCAGCTGCTGGGCAGCATCCAGATGATCCAGAAGCACCTGAATCCCAGCCTCCACCTCTCCACGATCCTGCTGACGATGTACGACGGACGCACGCGTCTGGCGCAGCAGGTGGCGGATGAGGTGCGCAGTCATTTCCCGTCGCAGGTGCTCGATACCGTCATCCCGCGTTCTGTGCGGGTGTCGGAGGCGCCGAGTTTCGGGCAGACCGTGATCGCCTACGACGGACAGTCCGCGGGCGCGATCGCTTATCGTGAGGCCGCAGTCGAGATCGCGTCGCGCGCAGCGGCGCAGAGCAAGGAGAAATGATGGCGAAGCGCACCGGTTTGGGTCGCGGGATCGGGGCCCTCATCCCCACGGCGGATCAGGCGGAGCGTCCTGTGGACGTGTTCTTCCCGGGTGCCAGCATTCGTCCGGCGGAGCAGGCGGATTCCGACACGATCGACGCCCCTGACCTCGAGGCCGTTCCCGGCATCCATCTCGTGCAGGTCGACCCGCAGAAGATCGTGCCGAACCCGCGGCAGCCGCGCACCCACTTCAATCCCGAGGACCTCGCGGAACTCGTGCACAGCGTGCGCGAGTTCGGCGTTCTGCAGCCTGTCGTCGTTCGCAAGAACAGCGACGGCGACTACGAGCTCATCATGGGGGAGCGGCGCACCCGAGCCGCCCGTGAGGCGGGTCTCGACGCGATCCCGGCGATCGTCCGGGAGACGGCCGATGAAGACCTGCTCCGCGACGCTCTGCTCGAGAACCTGCATCGCTCCGAGCTGAACCCCCTGGAGGAGGCCTCCGCGTACCAGCAGCTCCTCGACGACTTCGGCATCACGCAGGAGGAGCTCGCGACCCGCATCGGACGCTCGCGTCCGCAGATCAGCAACACGATCCGTCTCCTGAAGCTCCCCGTCCCGGTGCAGCAGCGTGTGGCGGCAGGCGTGCTCACGGCAGGTCACGCTCGCGCGATCCTCAGCCTCGACTCGCCCGAGGCGATGCAGCGCCTCGCCGACAAGGTCGTGAACGAAGACCTGTCGGTCAGGGCGACGGAGGAGGCCGCGAAGAGCGTCCCGTCGGCGCCCGGACGTTCGGTCAAGCCGACCCCTGGCGCACGCCGCGCGTACCTCGACGAGGTCGCGGGCGGGCTCGGCGACCGACTCAACACCCGCGTCAAGATCTCGCTCGGCGCTCGCAAAGGCCAGGTCACGATCGATTTCGCTTCGATCCAGGACCTCAATCGCATTCTGGAGGAGCTCGGGCAGTCCGGGTACGGCTCGGCGTGATGCCGCCCCGCTGAGGGGGTGCGTCCCTTAGACTCGCGTCATCGTGAGGATGGGGGGACGACAATGTCCACAACACAGAATCCGGCGGGCATCCAGCGCAGGGTGATCGCGGTCAGCATCGCAGCGGCTCTCGGAGGCTTCCTCTTCGGATTCGACACGGCGGTCATCAACGGAGCAGTGGATGCTCTCGCGGGAACGGTGTCGGGCTTCGACCTCAACGTCGGTCTCAAGGGCTTCGCGGTGTCGTCGGCGCTGATCGGCTGCGCGGTCGGCGCCTGGTTCGCCGGCCCGATCGCGAACAGACGCGGACGGATCCCCGTGATGGTCGTCGCCGCTGCGATGTTCTTCATCTCGGCGATCGGATCGGGCCTCGCGTTCAGCGTGGTCGACCTCATCGTCTGGCGTGTCATCGGCGGACTCGGGGTGGGTGCGGCATCCGTCATCGCCCCGGCGTACATCGCCGAGGTGTCGCCGGCGGCCATCCGTGGCCGTCTCGGCTCCCTGCAACAGCTTGCGATCGTCACCGGCATCTTCGCCGCCCTGCTGTCGGACGCCCTTCTCGCGGGCATCGCAGGGGAGGCCGATCAGCCGCTGTGGGGCCTCACCGCGTGGCGGTGGATGTTCATGGTCGCGGCGATCCCCGCCCTCGTCTACGGCCTGGTGTCGCTCCGACTGCCCGAGTCACCGCGGTATCTCGTGCGCAAGGGCGAGATCGACAAGGCCTCCGAAGTCCTGCAGACCGTCACGGGAACGGTCGATGTCGAGGCCAAGATCACAGAGATCACCGGCACGATCGACACCGAGAAATCCGAGTCGCTTCGCGATCTGCGTGGCAGTCGTCTGGGTCTGAAGCCGATCGTCTGGGTCGGCATCCTGCTGTCGGTGTTCCAGCAGTTCGTCGGGATCAACGTGATCTTCTACTACTCGACGACGCTGTGGCAGTCGGTCGGTTTCGACGAGTCCAGCGCGCTGCTGACGTCGGTGATCACGTCGGTGACGAACATCGTGGTGACGATCGTCGCGATCCTCCTCGTCGACAAGGTCGGCCGCCGCATCATGCTGCTGGTGGGATCCGTGGGCATGACCGTGACGCTCGGCCTCATGGCCGTCGCGTTCTCGTTCGGCACTCTGAACGCGGAAGGGACGGCGACGCTGCCCGACCCCTGGGCGACGGTGGCCCTCATCTGCGCGAACGGGTTCGTGGTGTTCTTCGGTGCGACGTGGGGCCCGCTGGTGTGGGTGCTCCTGGGCGAGATCTTCCCGAACTCCATCCGCGCGGGCGCTCTCGCCGTCGCTGCGGCGGCGCAGTGGGCGGCGAACTTCTTCATCTCCACCACGTTCCCCGTGTTCGCGGAGATCGGCCTCACCTTCGCCTACGGCTTCTACGCGTTCTTCGCGCTGCTGTCGTTCTTCTTCGTGTACTTCAAGGTCCCGGAGACGAAGGGCCGCGAGCTCGAGGAGATGTCGGACGAACTGGTCGTCGAGCGCCGAGGGCGTCGCAAGCAGACGTAGGCTGGAAGCATGACCGAGTCCGTTCCCCGCCGCGCCAGCCTCGAAGTGCTGCGCGCCGAAGCGTCGGACGAGCTCGCCGTGCTCATCCAGGAGCGCCTGCTGGGCGGCGAGGACCCGTGGGAGTTCATGGAGGAGCTGCCGAGCGTCGACGAGCTCGTCGTGTACCTGCTGCGCGCCGACAACATCACCGCGAACGACGGAGTGCGCCCGAACGAGGCCCGTCACTACCGTGTGCTGCGTCAGATCGCCCTGGAGTACCCCGAGCTCACGCCGGCTGTCTGGGGGCTTCTCGATGAGACGCAGCGCCACCGCCGGTGGGATCCCACGAGCGCCGACGCCTCCTGACGTCACCCCGACAGCGCACATGCCACGGATGCTGGTCGCCTACGACCCCGCCTGGCCCTCGCTGTTCGAGGCGCTGGCCGACGGCATCCGCTCGGCAGGGGATCCCGACTGGATCGTCGAGCACATCGGGTCGACGGCCGTCCCGGGGCTGCGCGCGAAGCCTGTCATCGACCTGGCGATCCGCGTGCGTGACCACGGCGACGTCGAACGGCATCGCGCGGCTCTCGAGGACGCGGGGTGGGTCGTCGGCAGTTCGATCACCACGCATCCCGTGATGGTGCGCGAGAGCGACGGCATCCGCTCCGCCATCGCCCACTTCTTCACCGCCGCGGAGTGGGAGACGGTCAACCAGCGGATCCTTCGTGATTGGCTCCGCGAGCATCCGGCGGATGCGGCGCGCTACGCGCATGCCAAGTGCGATGCCGTCGCTGCCGCCGCCCGGGGAACCGCGTCGTACAACGCCGCGAAGACGCCGCTGATACAGGAGCTCGTCGACGCGGCGCGCCATGCGCGAGGGCTGCCGTCGGTCCCGGTGTCGGACAAGCGTCAGACCGAGCGGGAATGACGACGGGCCGCCACCCGGAGGGGTGACGGCCCGTGAGGTCGTGACGGCGGATCAGCCGATGAAAGCGGCGAGATCCTGCTCGAGGGCGAACTTCGGCTTCGCGCCGATGATGGTCGTCTTGACCTCACCGCCCTGGAACACCTTCATCGCCGGGATCGACGTGATCTGGTACTGCATCGCCAGCTGCGGGTTCTCGTCCACGTTCAGCTTGAGGATGGTGATCTTGTCGGGGTTGTCGGACTGGATCTCGTCCAGAACCGGCGAGACCATGCGACACGGTCCACACCACTCGGCCCAGAAGTCCACCAGCACGGGACCTTCGGCCTGCAGAACGTCCTGCTCCCAGGTCGCCTGGCTCGTAGCCTTTGCACTCATCAGAGTTCTCCTTGATTCGATGTTCGCCTGCTACAACAGCGGGCGAGGGAAAAGTGTTCCCGACCGGTCAGGCCGTGATGATCTCCGCCGCCTCGGCGGCCGGCACCTCGACCGAGGCGTCATCGAAATCCGCGAGGAAGTGCTCCGCGTCGAGAGCCGCGACCGTGCCCGACCCCGCAGCCGTGATGGCCTGACGGTAGGTCGGGTCGATGACGTCGCCCGCCGCGAAGACACCGGGCACAGAGGTCTTCGACGAACGGCCGTCGACCCAGATCGTGCCCTCGGGGGTGAGGTCGAGCTTGTCGTGCACCAGGTGCGTGCGCGGGTCGTTGCCGATCGCGATGAAGAGACCGTCGAGCGCGAGGTCGCGCAGCGAACCGTCGACCGTCGACTTCAGCTGCACGCCGGCGACCGAGTCGCCGCCGAGGATCTCGACGACCTCGCTGTTCCACACGAACTCGATCTTCTCGTTCGCGAAAGCGCGCTCCTGCATGATCTTCGACGCACGCAGGGAGTCCTTGCGGTGGATGACGTAGACCTTGTCGGCGAAGCGGGTGAGGAACGTGGCCTCTTCCATGGCCGAGTCGCCGCCGCCGACCACGGCGATCGTCTTCTCGCGGAAGAAGAAGCCGTCGCACGTCGCGCACCACGAGACGCCGTAGCCGGACAGGCGCTCTTCGCCCTCGATGCCGAGCTTGCGATAGGCGGATCCGGTCGCGTAGATGAGCGAGCGCGTCTCGTGGGAGGCGCCGCTGCCGAGCGTGACCTTCTTGACGGGTCCGGCGAGGTCGAGCTCGGTGACGTCGTCGTAGACGACCTCGGTGCCGAACTTCTCAGCCTGCTCCTGGAACTTCGCCATGAGCTCGGGGCCCTGGATGCCCTCGGGGAAGCCGGGGTAGTTCTCGACCTCTGTGGTGTTCATCAGCTCGCCGCCGACCTCCACCGAGCTCGCGATGAGCAGCGGGTTGAGGTTCGCGCGCGCCGCGTAGATGGCGGCGGTGAATCCGGCGGGGCCGGAGCCGATGATGATGACCTGACGCATGTGCTCTCCGTGATCGAGGCGTTGCAGAGACGTCGGTGGACGCTCGACTGGTTCAACCAATGGTAACCGCGTCGCATTCCCTCGCGCGGGGGCTCAGCGACCGGGGAGGAAACGGCGCAGCAGCGACCCGGCGACCGCCAGCTCCGGGGCGCGGAGCAGGGCCAGGATGCCGAGGTAGACGACCAGCACGGCGATGCCGACGATGCCGGTGCCGAGCGCGCCCTGGAGCTTGTCGGCCGTGGTCCATCCCTGCGGTCCGCCGAGCAGGAGGAAGACCCCCCAGCCGGCGAAACCGGCAGGGATGCCGGCGATCGCGAAGCGTCCGATCGCGGCGAGCCAGGAGCGCACGCGCAGCCCGCCGATCTTGCGGTGCAGCAGCCACGTGGCCACGACCGTCTGGATCGTGCTGGCGATCGACTGGCCGAGGGCGATCGTCGCGGCGACGGCCGTGACCTCGATCACCTCAGTTGCGAGCAGCCACTGCGCGATGAGAGCGGTGACCACGACGAGCACGCACTGGAAGAGCGTGAACAGGAACGGCGTGCGGGTGTCGCCGTAGGCGTAGAACGTGCGCTGCACGATGAACAGCACCGTCAGCGGGATCAGGCACACGAGGAACCCGAGGAGCACGAGGGCGGCGGCCTCGGCATCCGACGCCCTGTTCGTGAACACCCGGGAGGCCGGGATGGCGGCGGCGGCCACGGCCGCGACCGCTGCGACGATGAAGAACAGGAGGGTGCGGATGCTGCGCGCGACGTCGGCGCGGACCTCGTCGTCGCGTCCGGCCGCCGCATGCTCGCTGATCTGTGTGAAGTACGGCGTCCCGATCGACAGCACGATGATCGAGTACGGGAGCATGAAGATCAGCCACGCGTACTGGAACGTCGCGACCGAGGCGCCCTTGCCCGCTGCCTCGATGAGGATCTGCGTCTGCACGAGGCCCGCGAGGAGGCTCGCGACCGCCATGAAGAACGTCCAGCCGGCGAGCTTGCCGACGTTTCCGAGTCCGACACCGCGCCAGCGGAAGTCGGGGCGCAGCGACAATCCCGTGCGGCGCCAGAACACGAGCAGGATGGCGGCCTGGATGAGGATGCCGAGCGTCGCGGTGCCGCCGAGGGCGGCGATCATCTCGGGCGTCCAGTCGGACACGCGGGTGAGCGGACCGCCGAACACCGCGCCGATGACGAGGAACCCGATGATCGAGACGACGTTGTTGACCACGGGCGCCCAGGTGAAGGGCCCGAAGATGCGGCGGGCGTTGAGGGCCTCGCCGAGCAGCGCGTAGAGCCCGTAGAAGAGGATCTGCGGCATGCACCAGTACGCGAACGCCGTGGCGAGGGCGAGGAGCTCCGGGGTGCCTTTGGTGCCCGCGTAGAGCCATACGAGCCAGGGCGACGCGATCGTCGCGACTGCCGTGATCGCCACGAGAGCCACGGTGCCGAGGGTGAACAGCTTCGAGATGAAGGCGTTGCCGCCGTCGGCATCCGCTGTCGCCTTCACGATCTGCGGGATGATCACGGCGGTCAGCACGCCCACCGAGATGAGGGAGAAGACGTTGTTGGGCAGCTGGTTGGCGACGGCGAACGCGTCGGCGGCGCCGGCCCCGACGGAGCCGATGACGGTGACGAGCACGATGGTGCGGAGGAGGCCGGTGACCCGCGAGATCATGGTCCCCGCGCCGATGATGGCGCTCGCGCGACCGAGACTACTCATTCGACTCCTCGATGGTGACGGCATCGGCCGCCTCTTCTGCACGCGTGTCGCGCCGACGGCGCACGATCGTGCGGATGGTTCCGAGACCGAGGAGCAGCACGATCAGGGCGCCGAACAGAACCAGGCCGATCGTCTCCCACTCCGCGCGCACCGAGACGCGCACGCTCTCGGGCTGGCTGATCGGAACGCCCGTGGGGCTCGAGAGCTGGAGGCCGAGCCGCAGCTCGCCGCTGCCGACGCGGGCCGACACCGGGACCTTGATGCGCGTGGTGGCACCGGGCTGCAGGGTCGCCGCGGTGACGGACTGCACCTCGAGGCGAGGATCGCTCGGCGAGACCGTGAGGAGCACGTTCACGGGCCAGGGCAGGTCGTTGCGCACCGAGAACGGCAGATCGGCGTTGGCCGAGAGGAGCTGGATCGTGCTCGCGGGAGGGATGTCGACGGCCGCGAGGGTGTCGCGGGTGGCGTCCTTCACGTCTGCGACGGCCTCGTCGAATGCCTTCGCGCCGAGTCCGACCGCGGTGGCCCGCATGATCTGCATGCGCTTGGGGCTCAGCATGTCCTGCGGGTCGTCGAGGATCGTCGAGAACTCGCCCAGCACCGCCTCGTCGGCGAGCATGCGCTGCAGGTCGGTGCCGCGGTCGGTGTCGGGCTCCGTGGTCAGGGTGGTCGTCGCCGCCGGTGCCGCGAGAACGCCGGACAGCGAGAAGCCGAGGGTGTCGACCGAGCCGATCGTCTCCTTGAGCGCGTCGGCCGAGCGGGTGTCGTCGCGGCTGAGGCCGACGAGGACCGGCGCCGTGGTGCTCGCGCGGCCGGAGAGCGAGAGGTGCGCGCTCGCCTGCGCGAGGAACTGCTGGCGGACGGCGGCGTCGTTCTGGCTGGCCGCCTTCGACAGGGCGCTGGAGGCCGCAGCATCCGTCACCAGCACGCTGTGGCCGTCGATGAGCGAGTGACCGCCGACCGTGCCGCTCGTGGCCGACGACGACAGGATCGTGACGGCGTCGTCGCCGAGGTAGGAGGAGAAGGCGGCGAGGTCGGCGTCGGTGACGTCGCTGCGGGGCCAGACGATGCCGTCGACGGCTCCGTCGACGGCGGTCAGCGTCGCGTCGTCGGGGAGCTGCGGGCTGCCGTCTGCGGGCTGCGGGGTCGGATCCGCTGCGCCGTCGGAGGGGGTCGGCGTGGGCGTCGCGACGTTCGTGAAGCGGCTCGGGTCGAGGTACGGCGCGAGACTCGTCGGCTGCAGGGGAGCGGTGAGACCGGCCTGCGACTGCGTGGTCAGGTCGGCGTCGCCGAACTGCAGCGCGAACCGCTCGTTGGGGAGGGCGTCGAGCCGGCGCAGCCACTCGACCGCCGGCGCAGGAGCCGCCGAGCCGAGCACGCGGATGGATGCCGGGATCGCAGGGTCGACGGCGAGCACCGCGGAGGTCCCGGACACGCCCTCGAGCACGGCGGTGAGGGCCCCGTCGGCGGCGGTGAGGAGATTGAGCTCCTCGGAGGTGAGCAGCGCGCCGTCGGCCGGTGTGGCTGTGAGCGGGACGACCACGGCGATCGGAGCGGCCGTGGGCTCGGAGACGACGAGCACCGAGGTCGAGGTGACGTCCTCGTCGATGTCGGCGGTCGCCGCGCCGGTGAGCGTGGCGCGCAGCGGGTAGACGCCCGGGGTCAGGTCGGCGAGGGTCTCCGCGGGGATGAAGATGCTCGTCGTCGCAGAGGAGTCGGGGTCGACGGGGGTCGTCGAGTCGGTGCCGATCTCCTCGAAGGATCCCGTCGTCTCGGCGTCGTCGAGCCAGCTCTGCAGCGTGGTCTCGTCGCCGAGGGGCGTGCGGTTGAGTTCGACGGTGACCCGCCCGGCCGGCAGCTCGGACGGCGACTCGTTCTGCACCGTGAGGGATGCGGTGGTCGCGTTGCCCGGGGCCACGGTGCCGCGCAGACCGGCGGAGACGTGCACCTCGACCGTCGGTTCGTCGGACGACGAGTCGGCGATCGCGGGAGCGGCACCGCCCGTGGCGCAGAGGCCGAGCACGGCCGCGACGACGACGGAACCGCGCGCCAGGCGGTGCAGGCGCGCGCGCAGGCCGTTCTGGGAGGTGCTCGCGGTCATGGGGTCTTTCCTCGAGCGCCGTGTTCTCAGGCGGCTCGTGAGTCGTGACCTTGCGATTCTAGGCGTCCGGCCGAAAGAGAACCCTGAAGACGCGTAGAGTGACGGCCGTGTCCGACACCGCAGCGCCCGTCCCCGATCACTCTCTGAGCACCGCGCTCGCCGCCGATCTCGACGCCGCCGATCTGCGGTCGGAGCCCCTCCGACGCCTCTGGGGCGAGGAGGCCGACGACGCCCTCGCCCGCGGCATGCGCGAACCCATCCTGCGTGCGACGGCCGGTGACGACGGGGTGCTCGCGACTCTCGGACGCCTCTTCGTACTCGGGATGCCGCAGCGGACGGCATCCGTCTCCGCCGCTCTCCCGCGGCTCGGCGTCGACGGGCTCACGGCACTCGGTCTCGCGCGGATCGACGGCGAGCACGTCGTGCCGACCGCGCTGCTGCGCCCGCAGTCGTTCGTGGACGCCGACGGCATGGGGGAGTGGTGGATCGCGAGCGACCTCGACGAGGTCGCCCTCGACGGCGCCCTTCCGCCCGATCACGTGCTCGGCATCGGCGGGGCGTCACGGACGCTGGCGGAGATCATCATGCCGATCGAGGTCGACCGGGCGCTCGATCTCGGCACCGGCTGCGGCATCCAGGCACTGCTCGTCGCACGTCACGCGGGTGCCGTCGTCGCCACCGACATCTCGGCGAGGGCGCTCGCGTACGCCGAGCTCAACGCGCAGCTGAACGGCGTCGCGAACATCGAGTTCCGCCAGGGCAGCATGTTCGAGCCCGTGGAGGGCGAGGCGTTCGACCTCATCGTCTCGAACCCGCCGTTCGTCATCACCCCGCGTGTCGACGGCGTTCCCGAGTACGACTACCGCGACGGCGGCCTCGTCGGCGACGCGCTCGTCGAGCAGTTCGTGCGTGCGGCGCCGCGGTTCCTCACGGTCGGCGGTGCGGCACAGCTGCTCGGCAACTGGGAATCGCGCGGGGGTCAGGCCGAGCTCGCGCTCCGCTCCGGACTCGACCGACTCTCGTCGTGGGTGCCCGCCGAACTCGACCTGTGGGTCGTGCAGCGAGAGGAGCTGACGCCGCTCGGCTATGCGGAGCTGTGGATCCGCGACGGCGGCACGACGCCCCGCGATCCCGACTTCACGCCGCTGCTCACCGCCTGGCTCGACGACTTCGCGGAGCGCGGCGTCACCGGGGTCGGTTTCGGGTACATCCTCATCCGTCGTCCGTCCGGAGCCGCGCCGCTGCGGCGACTGGAGCGCGTCACGCAGCCGGTGTCGAACGTGGGAGGGGCGCTGCGCGCCGGGCTCGCCGCCCACGACCTGCTCGCCGAGGGGCTGCCGATGACGCTGGTCACGGCATCCGACGTCACGGAGGCCCGCCACCTGCTGCCGGGCAGCGACGACCCGAGCATCATCGAGCTGCGCCAGGGCGGCGGATTCGCCAGGACGGTGTCGGTCGACCCCCCGCTCGCCGCGTTCGTGGGCGCCTGCGACGGCGAACTGACCGTGATGCAGATCGCCGCTGCGCTCGCCGACCTGTTCGAGGTGCCGTTCCCTGCGCTGTGGGCCGACCTCGAGCCGCGGATCCGGGCGCTCGTGATCGACGGGTTCCTGGCTCCGGCGGCCGCATGAACATTTGCGGCCTCGGGCATGTTCTGCGGCCGCTGGCGCGCCCGGAGGCCGCACAAGGTGACGATGGCCGAAGAAGTCGCACGGAATACCCCGCGGCATCCATGCGTTCGAATACACCATGAAGGCTTTCGGATTCCTCTCTTTCGGCCACTACGCCGATGTGCCGGGTTCGGCGACCCGCACGGCCGGTGACATGCTCAAGCAGACGATCGAGATCGCGGAGGGCGCAGACGAGCTCGGCGTGAACGGCGCCTCGGTGCGCGTCCACCACTGGGCGCGCCAGGCCGCGTCCCCCATGCCGGTGCTGGCGGCGATGGCCGCGCGCACCCAGCGCATCGAGGTCGGCACCGGCGTCATCGACATGAGGTACGAGAACCCGTTCCAGTTCGCCGAGGAGGCCGCGGCCCTCGACCTCATCGCCGACGGACGCATCGCCCTCGGCGTGAGCCGCGGGTCACCCGAGACGGCGCTGCGCGGCTACGAGACCTTCGGGTTCCACGATGAGGAGGACCCCGAGCGCGGATCGGTGCTCGCCCGCGAGAAGTTCGACCTGTTCCTCCGCGCGATCGACGGCGAGGGGCTCGCACCGGGCGACCCGCGGATGGTCGGTGCGGGGCGCTACCTGCAGATCGAGCCGCAGTCGCCGACCCTGCGCGACCACATCTGGTGGGGCTCCGGATCGCGGGCGACCGCCGAGGAGACCGGCCGCAAGGGTCTCAACATGATGAGCTCGACCCTCGTCACGGAGGCGACGGGTCAGCCGTTCCACGAGCTGCAGCGCGAGCAGATCGACCTCTTCCGCGCGGCGTACAAGGATGCCGGTCACACCGGCGCTCCGCGTGTCTCGGTGAGCCGCAGCGTCTTCCCGCTCGTGTCGGACATGGACCGGGCGTACTTCGGTCTGCGCAGCGAGGAGAACGCCGACCAGGTCGGCATCATCGACGGATTCCGTTCGACGTTCGGCAAGACCTACGCGGCCGAGCCCGATGTGCTCATCGAGCAGCTGAAGGCCGACGAGGCCGTGATGTCGGCCGACACCCTGCTGCTCACGATCCCGAACCAGCTCGGCCCGGCCTACAACCTGCACGTGCTCGAGGCGTTCGCCGAGCACGTCGCGCCGGCACTGGGCTGGAAGCCCAACACCGAGGGGCCCGTCCAGGGCGACCCGGTCTGAGTCGATCGACGACGAGAGGGGCGGATGCTGCGGCATCCGCCCCTCTTCGTCTTCAGCGCACGGGCGCGGAGGGGAAGGAGACGTCGAACACCGCGTCGACGGCGCGCGCGAGAGTGGCGGCCTCGTCTTCGAGGTGCGTGGCGCGCCGGGGGAGGGCTCGAGCGATCGACAACCCGTCGACCACCGTGAGCAGGAACTGCGTGCGCCGCGCGTTGTCGCCGGCGACGAGCGCGCCTTCGGTCTCGAGGATCGCGAGCCAGGCGCCGACGCGGCGGGCTGCCTGTGCTTCGAGCACCTCGTAGCCGGCCCGCGCCTCGGGGGTCGCGTCGGGTCCGGCGAACGCCTCGAAGATGCTGAGCCACACATCGCGCGCGGCATCCGGTCCGCCGAACGGCTGGAGCAGGCGGAGGAGGCATTCGCGCAGACGTTCGCGCGGGGGGACGGAGGTGTCGCGGATCCGCTCGTCGGGCATCGCCTCGTCGTACGTGGCGGTCAGCGAGGCGTTGAGCAGATCCCGCTGCGTGGGGAAGTAGTGCCTGAGCGTGCTGGCGCCGATGCCCGCGCGGGCTGCGACCGCCCGCACGCTGAGCCGCTCGGCACCCTCCCGGATCATCTCGGTCGTGGCTGCGAGGATTCGCTCCCTGGTTCCCATTGCTGTCCTCCCCAGACGAGTCTAAACGGGTGGCACAGCGTTCTAGTACACCGTGCCGCCGTCTAGTACACCGTGCTAGTACAGTGTGCTAATATGGTTCGCATGACCGACGACAGCCTTCAGGAGCAGCGAACCGGCACCCTTCTCGCCGAGGACGTGCTCCTCGCGCTCTTCGACCCCTCCTCCGGCACGATCGCCGGAGAGAACACCCTCTTCTCCGTGCTCGGCGGCGCCGTGCTCGCCGACCTCGCACAGGCGGGACGCGCCACGAGCGAAGACGCCGGCATCCGCGGCGTGCGCATCCACAGCGCAGGCGATGCGCCCGACGACGAGCTGTTGCGACCGGCCTGGGACTACGTCTCGGAGAAGCCGCGCGAGGTGCAGGGGGTGCTCGCGGCGATCGGACCGAACCTCCGGGCTCCGCTGCTCGACCGTCTCGTGGACCATGGACACCTGGGCCGCACCGCGCATCGTGCCCTCGGCGTGTTTCCGACGACCAGGCTCACCGACGGCGACACGGGCCGACGCGCTCAGATCATCGACGCCATGCGTCGCGCACTCGTCGACGGAGAGCAGCCCGATCCCCGGACTGCCGCGGTGATCGCGCTCGTCTCGGCCAGCGGTGGACTGCCGACGCTGCACAGGGAGATCCCGTGGTCCGGAGCGACCGCGACGCGCGCGAAGGAGATCGAGCGCAACGACTGGGCCGCCGGCGCTGCGGCCGCGGCCGTCACCCGCACCATGGTCGCGATCATCACCAACACGCTCGTCGCCACCACCGTCATCGCACACCGCTGACCCGCGGCATCCCGCCCGCTGCGCCCGTGTGCAGCGGTGATCGGAGTGCCCGCCGACCATCCCGAATCCCGTCCGAGGAGAGAACGTGAACGTCTTCGAATTCCTGCAGAACCTCGCCTCCGAGGTTCCCCTGTTCGTCCAACCCCTGATCGTGGCGCTCGCCGCCGCGATCCCCTTCATCGAGGGGGAGCTGGCGTCGGTGCTCGGCGTCTGGGCCGGTCTGCACCCGATCGTGGCCGCGGTCGCCGCCGTCTCCGGCAACTTCCTGTCCGTGCTGCTCGTGGTCTTCTTCGGCGCACGGATCCGCGCAGCGATCCTCGCCCGGCGCGCACGTCGGGCGCAGGCAGTGCCCGTCGCGGCCGCATCGGGCGGCGCCGTGGACCTGCATGCAGAAGGGACCGAGCCCGAGACGAAGCCCGAGTCGAAGGGAGTGCAGCGCCTCAAACGCTTCCTCGTGCGGTTCGGTGTTCCGGGCGCCAGCATTCTCGGTCCGCTCGCGCTCCCGACGCAGTTCACCGCCGCCGTGCTCGTCTCGACCGGGGTATCGAAGCAGTGGGTGCTGCTGTGGCAGGCGATTGCGATCGTGCTCTGGACGAGCGTCACCACGCTCATAGCGACCGGCGTGCTGAGCCTCGTCACGGCCTGAGATCGGCTCTCCCCTTCTGTGCAGTATGCCGATACTCTGGCCGCATGCGTGCGCCGAAGAGGGGAATCCTGGCGGGAGCGCTTGCGCTCGCCGTCGTGCTGGTCGGGGCGATCCCGGCCGCAGCAGCCACGACCACGAGATGGGCGACGTGGCAGCCCCTCGCCGGTTCGGGCGGCGCGTACACGACCTCGGTCGAGATCGCGGCGAATCCCGCCATCACCGCGACCATGACCAGCGATTCGCGCGCCGGACAGGTGGGCGTGATACCCGGCACGTCGGTGTGGCTGCCGGCGAGCACCGACGTCGGCGCGAAGTACGGCTCGAGCATCAACCAGCAGTACCTCAACCTGCGGCCCCGCGCGGACAACGCCGCGAGTCCCTCCACCACCACCTACTCGTTCGCGAACCCGACCCCGTCGTCGGGGTGGACGTTCGTGCTCGGCGACATCGACGCCGACGCCGTGCGCATCCAGGCGATCGGTCCGAACGGGCAGCCGCTCACGGCGGCACAGCTCGGGTTCCAGGGCGGGTTCAACTACTGCGCTCCCGGGCTGGCCGGAAAGCCCTCGTGCACGGGGGATGCCGCAGACGTGCCCTCCTGGGATCCGACGACCCTCACGCTCACAGGCAACACCGCGGCCGCCGATACGAGCGGAGCGTCGGCCTGGTTCGAACCCTCCGCACCGATCAGCTCGCTGAGCTTCGTCTTCTCGCGTCGGGCCGGATTCCCGGTGTACCAGACCTGGTTCGCCTCGATCGCGCGTGACATCACGGGCACAGTGACCGACATCGTGGACGGACCCCTTGACGGGGTCGAGCTCAGCCTCACCGATGCGAACGGCGTGGTGGTCGCCACCACGACCACCACGAACGGCGGCACCTACACGTTCCCCGGGTACGTCGCGGCCGACGGCTACACCGTGCGCGTCGTCGCACCCACAGGGAAGATCGCCGTGGGCGCCAACGCGCAGCAGGCGGATCTGACGGATGCCGACGCGGTCGCCGACTTCCAGGTGCGCGACATCGTTCCGGTGGCCGTGTCGGGCAGGGTCACCGACGACGACGGGAACGCGCTCGCCGGCGTCACCGTCTCGATCGACGGAGGACAGACCACGACGACGGATGCCGACGGCTTCTACCTCTTCGACTCCGTGCCGGTGGGCGGGCACACGGTGGTCGTGTCGCCGCTGACCGGCTACTCCATCACCGATCCGACGCAGGTGATCGCCGTTCCGGCCGACAGCGAGGATCCCCTCGAGAACGTCGACTTCGCATTCGTCGAGAACCCGACGCTGAGCGGCAGCGTGCTGGTGGGCGGCACGGGCGTCGCGGGGGTGACGATCACGGCGACGGCTGCCGGGGGTCCTGCCCTCACCGCGGTCACCGACGCGAACGGCGACTACTCCTTCCCTCGACTTCCCTCGGGCTCCTACGAGGTCACCGTCACGACCCCCGCGGGCTACACCGCGACCGGGGCGACCACGCGCACGGAGAGCGTCGCCGCCGACGACCTCATCGACGTGGACTTCACGCTCGCGCGCCTGGGCGCGATCGACGGCGTCGTGCGCGGCGACGGTGTGGCTCCGATCGCGGGAGTGGTCGTGACGATCGCCGGCGGCACGTCGCAGCAGCTGACGACGGATGCCGCGGGGAACTACGGTCTCGGAGACCTCGCTCCCGGCACCTACACGATCACGGTCACGCCTCCCGCGGGGACGACGGTCGTCGGGTCGGCGACGCGCACGGTCACGGTCACGGGTGCAGGCGAGACGTTCGTCGACCAGGACTTCGCGCTCGCTGCGGTCGCGGTGCCCCCGGTCGACCCGGGGACCCCCGGCACCCCGGGCGCCGGCGGGGGCGCCGTGACACCCGGATCGGGGACCGGAACGCGCCTCCCCGCGACCGGTCTCGGCCCGGAGACGTTCGTGTGGGCAGGAGCCGGAGCCGCGGTACTCGCACTCGGCGCCGTGCTGCTCGTCGCCTCGCGGCGTCGCTCCCGCCGTGACGGCAGCGACCTCGACGCCTGACGGACGCCGACCGCTGAGACCGCGCGGACTCGTCGAAGGGCCGAGCGGGCTCGACCGTCCCTCCTGGATCATGACCGAGCAGCCGCGGACGGTTTCACGCGAACGACTCACCGGCATCGCGGGTTCGGTCAGCCCGGGATGTCTCGCCGAGGTGCGCCTGGCTCGGAGACGTCCTCGACCTCTGACCCCGGGTCAGGCGCTCTTGGGCGGACCGAACAGCTCCTCGCCGTGCTCGTGCAGCAGGCGGTAGGCGTCGGCGAACGTCTTCGGCTCGGGCTCGTCGGGGCGCCCGTACTTCGCGATCAGCAGCCCCAGGAGCCCGCGGGCCGGGGGAGTGAGCGGCTTCATCTGCGCCTCGACGCCGTCCTGCGGCGTGCGTTCCTCGGGGTTCGGCGGAGTGTACGACGGCGTCGTGATGGGCCAGTCGGCCGGATGACGGGGCTTGTCGAGGTTCACGACGCTGAAGAGGGTGTTCGCCGACTGGTCGCGGTCGTTGAGCGGCTTCAGTCCGTGCAGGCGCGACAGCGTGGCGGTGACGGACCCGTGATGCATCTCGTCGTGGATGATCGTGTTCCGCCTCGTGTACGCCGACACCGCGATGGCCGGCACCCGGCATCCGAGGCGGTCGAACGTGAAGTCCATCTCCCCGGGCCCAGTGTCTGCCGTCGGCTTGGTCGCGGCGGGCGGTGGAACGTGGTCGTAGGTGCCGCCGTGCTCGTCGAACGTGATGAGCAGCAGTGTGTTGACGGCGTTCGACCCCTTCGGGGATGCGCTCGTGCGGATCGCCTCGTAGATGTCGTGGATCAGCCGTTCGCCCGCTCTCACATCGGAGATGGCGCTGTCGAACACCTCGCGCCCGTCGACCTCGCCCTCGCGCGGAGACCCGAACGGCGGGTGGAAGTCGTTGTGGTCGTAGACCATGCGGGGCTCGATGAAGGCGTACGCGGGCAGGGTGCCGTTCTTCGCGTCGGCGTAGAAGTCCTCCATCGTGCCGAAGTGCTCGGTGCGCCAGTACTTCTCCAGCACGGTGACGTGCAGCATCCCCGTGTACGAGACGAGCTGCAGCTTGTCGATGTAGATCTTCCAGCTGACGTCCTCGTCCTCCAGGCGGTTGAACACCGTGGGGGCAGCCGGAGCCGACAACCACTTGCCGAAGCCCGCGCCGCCCTGGTTCGTGACGAACCCGTGCGAGGTCGAGGCGTGGAAGAAGGAGCGGTTGCAGAACGTCTGCGACGGGACCCCCGCGAACCAGTGGTCGAACACGGCGAACTCCGTCGCGAGCGTCGACAGCACAGGCAGCATCTCGGGAGAGAACGAGCCCATGATGTGCGCCGCTTCGGCGGGCTGGGGAGGTTCGCCCTGCCGCAGACGGCGGAAGTTGATGATGTAGTCCTCGAGGAAGCCCGACATCGTGGCCTTCTCGCCGTGCGTCGGAGCGTTGAACGGAGCGGTCATCTGCTCGGCGAAGAGGTCGGCGTTCCCCTTCGGGTCGATCGTGCCGAAGATCTGCGTGTTGACGTGCGGGTACTCCTCGCCCGGATCCGGGTCGGGGTAGCTCATGATCCGGTCGGTGTCACCGGTGTAGATGTGGGCGTCGACGACGGTGCCGTCGGATGCCGTGTTGCTGTGCGTCCCGAACGCGAGGCCCTCGAACGTCTGGCCTTTCGGGAGGTTCTCCGCCGTGTAGAGATAGCCGAGCAGATTGTCGAACGAACGGTTCTCACCCATCACGACGACGAGATGGTCGAACCCGGGTTCGCTGCGAGGCGTGAGTGCGGAGAACGGGTCGGGATCGGAGGCGAACCCGTCTCTCGTGCCTCCGGCGACGCTCGCGCCGATCGCCGCACCGCCCCCGCCGCCCACGACCGCACCCGCGAGAGCGGCCCCTCCCATCTTCAGGAAACCGCGCCGGGAGGTGTCGCCGGGGCCCTGCTTCTCGTCTGCCGCCACGAGGCCGATCCTAGGCTCCCAGCCGCGCGGGCGCACCCGTGTGCCCGCGGGTGCCGACGACGGAGAGTCCGGCGGGGTCCGGGGTCAGGCGGCGCCGATCCACTGCACGGCGCCCTCGCGCCATCCGAGACCGGCCTTGCCCTCGTCGATCTGCTCCTCGTGACGAGGGCGGACGACGCGCAGGCGGGTGCCCGCGAGCGAGACGATGTACACGACATCCGCGCCCCGGTAGACCCGGGCCACGACCTCCACGTCGAGCGGGGCGTCGGCGCCGACGGTCGGTGCGAGGCGCAGATCCTCCTGGCGGAGCACCACCTGCCCCGCTCCGTCCGGACCCGCTCCTGTCATGGGCAACCGGATGCTCGTGCCGTCCACCGTGGCGATGGCGCCGGCGCGCGTGGCGGGAAGGAGGTTCGCCGCGCCGATGAAGTCGGCGGCGAACGGCGTGCGAGGAGCGCTGTAGAGGTCGCTCGGATCGCCCTCCTGCTCGATCACACCGGCGTTCATCAGGACGATGCGGTCGGAGAGGCTCATCGCCTCCTCCTGGTCGTGCGTCACGAAGACGGTGGTGAGCCCGAGCGTGTGGTGCAGCTCCTTCAGCTCGACCTGCATGTCCTCCCGCAACCTGGCGTCGAGGTTCGACAGCGGCTCGTCGAGCAGCAGCACGCGGGGTTCGAAGGCGATCGCGCGGGCCAGCGCCACGCGCTGCTGCTGGCCGCCCGACAGCTGCGCCGGCATCCGATCGGCGAGATGACCCATCCGGACGCGCTCCAGGGCGCGGCCCGCGAGCTCGCGCTGCTCCGCCCGCGAGCGGTCGCCGGCCATCCGCAGACCGAAGCGCACGTTCTCCCGCACGCTCATGTGCGGGAAGAGCGCGTAGCTCTGGAACATCATTCCGAGGTGGCGCCGCTCCGGGGGGAGCCGGGTGACGTCTTCTCCCGCGATCTCGATGGTGCCGGTGGTGGGCGACTCGAGCCCGGCGATACACCGCAGGAGAGTGGTCTTGCCGCAGCCCGAGGGGCCGAGAAGCGAGACGAACTCCCCGGAGCGCATCGACAGGTCGATGCCCTTGAGGACGCTGGTGCCCTTGAAGTCCTTGGTGAGAGCGGTGATGGTGAGCGTGGTCATCAGACGAACAACCTTCCGAGGCCGATGATGCGTTCGAGAGCGATCATGAGAACGACGGTGAGCAGGACCATCAGGGTCGAGACGGCGGCCACGGTGGGCGACGTGCTGAACTCCAGCTGGCCGTAGATGGCGATGGGGAGCGTCTCGAGCTGCGGGGTGCGCAGGAAGAGGGCGATGACCGCATCGTCGAACGAGATGTTGAAGGCGAAGAACGCGCCGGCCGCGATGCCGGGGCGGGCGATGGGGAGCACGACGAGGCGGTAGCGATTCCAGGTGCTCGCGCCCAGGGTGCGTGCAGCCTCCTCCGTGAAGTGGTCGGCCCGCGCCATGACGCCGGTCACGGTGCGCATGACGTACGGGATGGCGATGACGATGTGGATCGCGATCAGAACGCCCACGTTCGGCGAGCCGATCGTGAGGGATGCCACGGACAGGGCGCCGATCGCCAGGATGATCGTCGGGATCGTGAGGGGCGACATGAGGAGCGCCTGGATGGCGGCGCCGCCCGGAACCCGGAACCGCGTGAGTGCGAGAGCGGCCGCCGTGCCGATGGCCGCCGCGAGGACCGCGACGGTGACGCCGACGACGAGGCTCAGACGGAACGGCTCGAGATACGTGTCGGAGGTGAGGGCGTCGACGTACCACTCGAGCGTGAAACCCTGCCCAGGGAAGGTCAGGAAGCGGTTCTCGCCGATCGAGGCGCCCGCGACGACGAGCAGGGGGACGAGCATGTACAGCGTCACCACGACGGCGAGGACGATCGCGAGGACCCTGGCGATGACGGGGATGGAACGGACCATGGTCACACCTTCTGCTTCCCGAGCCGGGACGTCGCCGCGAGGACGAGCATGACCCCAGCGAACAGCAGCACGGCCTGTGCCGCAGCGAACGACCAGTCGAGGTTGGTGGTCGCGTCGACGTAGATGGTCTGAGCGAACACCGGGATCTGGGCGCCGCCGATGAATCGCGGAGTGATGAAGGAGCTCACCGAGAGGACGAAGACGAGCGAGGCGCCGGCGACGATCCCGGGCACCGCGAGGGGGAGGACGACGTGCCACAGCGTGCGCCAGAAACCCGCCCCGAGGGTGCGTGAGGCCTCCTCCAGCTGCGGTCTGATGCCGGAGATCACCCCGAGGATGCTGAGCACCGCGAAGGGCAGGAGAACCTGGACCATTGCGATCACGACGCCCGTCTCGGTGCCGAGGAAGCCCTGGGTGCCGCCCGCGAGGGATTCTGCTCCCGGGATCTTCATCATCAGTCCGGCCGGCCCCATGAGCACGACCCAGCCGAAGGTGCGCACCACGACGCTCGTCATGAGGGGGAGGATCACGACGATCAGCAGGAAGGAGCGCACCTTCGGTCCCGAGCGTGCCATCACATAGGACAGCGGGATGGCGAGCACGAGGGTGATCACCGTCTGGATCACCCCCAGGCGGAGCGAGCGCAGCGCCGCCTGGAGGTGATACTCGCTCGTGAACAGACGAGCGAAGTTGTCGAGCGTGAACCCGCCTGCCGACGACTGCACGCTCATGAGGAGCATGCCGGCCACCGGGGTGACGAAGGCGAGTGCGAGCAGCGCGATCGCCGGCAGGAGAAGGAGCCAGGGCTCCTTACGGGTTCGTGTGCTCATTTGGTGATCAGCGCATTCCACTCGTCGGTCCACGCGGAGCGGGATGCCGCGATGTCACCCGGTGCGTAGACGACGACGCTCTCCAGCTCGTCGCCCGTCAGGACCGCATCCGCGGCGTCGTCGGACAGCTCCGCCCGAGTGTTCACGGGCGAGTACCGCATGTTCTCGGCGAACAGCGCCTGCGCCTCGGCGCGGAGCTCGTAGTCGATGAACAGCTTCGCGAGCTCGGGGTTGTCGCGTCCCTCGACGACGTTCGCCGTGATGAGCGAGGCCGTGGCCCCCTCGTCGGGCACGATGAACTCCACCGGCAGACCGGCGTCCTGCAGAGTGCCCGCGTAGTCCATCGCGTAGGGGGCGAGCCATGTGTCGCGCTGCGCGAAGGCCGTCTGCAGATCCGGCGACGTCGGCACGACGATCGCGTCTCCCGCAGAGGCCAGGGCGCCGAGATCGGCGATCGCCTGCGAGGGGTCGTCGATGCCTCCGCCGAGCGCGTCCGCCACGCGGAGCATCGAGAGGACTCCGTAGGTGTTGGAGAAGTCGGTGAGCGCGACATGGCCCGCGTACTCCTCATCGAAGAGGTCGAGCCACGACGTGGGCGCCGGGGCACCCGACTCGGTGTTGTAGACGAGACCGATCGGGGCGAGCTGGATGACCGGTCCCTCACCACGCTCGAGCCCCGCGGTCGCGAGGTCGACGAGGTCGGCCGTCTCGGACAGGTCGTCGGCGGCGATCGGCGCGAGGAGACCGTCCTGCGCGGCCGTGAACTCCTGGCCGCCCGAGAAGTGCACCACGTCGATCTGGGGGCTGGCCTTCTGCGCGGTGATCTGCGCGAGCGCGTCGGCGCTGTACAGCGTGATCAGCTCGACCTTCGCGCCCGTCTCCTCCTCGAAGGGGTCGACGACGGCCTCCAGGAAGGTCTTCTCCCAGTCGCCGCCGAACGAGGTGACCACGATGGTCTCCCCGGCGAACTCCTTATCGGCGGACGCTGTGCCGTCGTCGCCCGCCGAGCAGCCGGCGAGGACGAGAGCGCCGGTGGCGACGAGCGCTCCGGTGGTGAGGATTCTTGAGGTTTTCATGCACTGCTCCTTCGGGATGGGTCCAGCACGGGGTCGACGCTCAGCTGAGGCGTCCGATGGTGAGCTGCTTGGCTCCGTCGATGCGGATCGCCGCGCTTTCTGCGGCGAACTCCGCGAGTCCTTCGGTGATGCCGCCCCAGATGTTGACGGGCGTCCACCCGAGCGGCCCGAGAGTACGTGCACCACGATCGTAGAAGACGCCGATCTCGTACCACTCGAACGGCAGGCCGCCCATCTGCATGGGGCGCTGCCAGTACCACTGCAGATCGCCGGGCGCCGGCACGACCTGCTGGTTCTCGAAGGGGACCTTCTCGGGGTCGAAGTTCTGCGCCTCCTCGGGCAGTCCGACCATGACCTCCGGTCCGGCGTACATGGCGTGCATGGCCTGCATGGTGACCGGCTTCTCGAGGGCACCCCACATCGCTTCGCAGGTGCGAGGCGCGAGGTCCTCGAACAGGGTGGCGACGGCGCGGACGCCGTTCTCGTACTCGAGGAAGACCTTCTTGGTCATCGTGTTCCTTTCTTCGCAGCGGCGTGTTCCGCTGCTCGTTCACGGGCGGCCGAGACGAACGCCGCGAACAGCGGCATCTCCTCCGCCGCCTCGTCGGGGGCGATCATCTTCTCCGGATGCCATTGGACGGCCCAGAAGGGCCAGTCGCCGTCGGCCTCGACGGCCTCGACGATGCCGTCCGGCGCCCACGCGACGGCATGGAAGCCGGGTGCCGGCTCGGCGACGGACTGATGGTGGATCGTGTTCACGGTCCGCTCGTCCGTACCGTAGAGGTCGGCGAGCCGGCTGCCCTCGGCGAGGGCGATCGAGTGACGGGCCGCGAGCTGCTGGTCGGCTCCGCGCACGGGCAGGTGCGCGGCCGTGTGGGGGATGTCCTCGATCAGCGAGCCGCCGAGGGCGATCATGCTGACCTGCAGGCCGCGGCAGATCGCGAGCACGGGCAGGCCGCGCCGCCGCGCACCGTGCACGAGGTCGATCTCGAACGCGTCGCGCGCGGGGTCGTAGCTCCTGCCCGGCTGCACGTCGGATCCGTAGCGGGCGGGGTGCACGTCCTCCCCGCCCGAGAGCACGAGACCGTCGAGGCGGTCGAGCACCTCGTCGACGCCCGCTGTCGGCGGCAGCAGCACCACCGCGCCGTCGGCTGCCTCGATCGGAGCCGCGTACTCGGCGCCCAGGCTGTGCGCGGGGCGGCCGGTGCCGAGGTCGGTGTCGATGGCGCGGCGCCAGGTGGTGATGCCGATGAGAGGACGGGTCACGACAGCTCGATCCAGGTGGACTTCAGGTCGGTGAACTTCTCCATGGCGTGCAGGCTCTTGTCGCGCCCGAACCCCGACCCCTTCACCCCGCCGAACGGGATCGTCATGTCGCCCTCTTCGAAGCAGTTGACCCAGACGACCCCGGCACGCAGTCGCCGCGAGAGGGTGTGCACGGCGTTGAGGTCGGTGCTCCACAGGGCGGCCGCGAGGCCGTACTCGGTGCCGTTCGCGATCGCGAGGGCGTCCTCGACGTCGTCGTAGGCGATGACCGAGAGCACCGGACCGAACACCTCGCGCTGCGCCACCTCGTGCCGGGGTGTCACGCCGAGCACCACGGGTGCGAAGTAGCTCCCTCCGGCGACCGCGTCGAACCGCTCGGCGCGGCCGGCGGCGAGCTCGGCTCCCTCGGTCTCGGCGCGCTCGACGAATCCGGCGATGCCCGCCAGCTGACGCTCGCTCACGATGGCTCCCATCGACGTCGCGACGTCGAAAGGATCGGCGGGGAGACTGTGGCGCGCGACGTCGGCGGCGATGTCGAGCGCGCGATCGCGCTGGGCGCGCGGCACGAGCAGGCGCGAGGATGCCGTGCACATCTGGCCCTGGTTGTAGAAGCAGCCGTCGGCCGTCGCCCGCACGGCGCGCTCGAGGTCGGCGTCCGGCAGCACGAGGCTCGCGGTCTTGCCGCCGAGCTCCGGCCAGACCCGCTTGCCGTTGGATGCCGCGGAATAGCCGAGGAACTTCCGCCCGACCTCTGGAGACCCCGTGAACGTCACGATGTCGACGTCGCGGTGCTCGCCGAGCGCGCGCCCGGCGACCGCACCGGTGCCGGGTGTGACGTTCAGCACGCCGGCGGGGATGCCGGACTCGAGGGCCAGTTCGGCGAGCCGCAGCGCCGAGAAGGTGGTGTGCTCGGCGGGCTTGAGCACGACGCTGTTGCCCACGGCGAGGGCCGGCGCGAGCTTCCAGGCGGTCATCGTCAGCGGGAAGTTCCACGGCACGACGGCCGCGACCACGCCGGCGGGTTCGCGGCTCACGAGTGCGAGGCTGTTCGGCGCGGTGACGGGCATCTCGTCGAGAGCCTTGTCGGCGGCCTCGCCGTACCAGCGGAAGCAGGTGACCACGGCGCGGAGCTCGGTCTGCAGCGCTTCGCGCACCGGCTTGCCCATCTCGAGCGAGATCGTGAGCGCGAGCTCTTCGGCGTTGTCATGGATGCGCTGCGCGAACGCGACGAGGAGCTGCCCGCGCTCTCGGGGCGCGAGCCGCGACCAGACGCCCGACTCGAATGCCGTTCGGGCCGAACGCACGGCACGATCGACGTCGGCCTCCGAGGCGGCCGAGACGGGTGGGAGCGAGCGACCGTCGCGGGGGCTCACCGGCGTCAGCGGCTCGGCGGATCCGTCCTGCCAGGTGCCGTCGATGAACATACGCGTCCGCAGCGGTAGCGCCTTCGCGCGTTCCGCCCAGTCGTCTCCGTGTGCCGTGAACACGATCATCCTCTCCAGGGTGAAAGCCCTTTCGAGGATGATTGCCTTTTCTCGCCATCAGGTCAAGCTGAAAAGAACTAATCCGCCATTCTGTTACCTGCCGGTAACAGAATCGGCCTAAATACGAAGCGCGCCGGTCGGGGCGTCTCCCGCCAGTGCATCCGGGGCCTCGTCGACGATGAGAGACCCGCGCAGCACGGGCGTGATGACCACGAGGGACTCGACGACCTCGAGACCTTCATGGCCGGCGACGGTCGGCCCGGTGAGGAAGTCGTAGAACTCATCCGCATCGCGCACGAGCACGTTCGCGAGCAGCTGCGAGGTCCCGGTCGTCGCGGCGATGAACTTGATCTCGGGTGCGGCAGCCAGGGCGGCACCCACGCCCTCGAGCCGTGCCATCGGGACGCGGAACCACACGAGCGCCTCGAGCCCCAGGCCGAAGAGGCTGGGCACGACCTCGGTGCGGGGGTGCATGAGGCCTCGACGACTCAGCGACTCCATCCGTCTCCGCGTGGTGGTGACGTTGAGGCCGAGTTCGCGGGCGAGCTGTGCGACCGGCATCCGCCCGTCCTGGAGGAGCAGCCGGATCAGCGCTTCCTCGTCGGTGCTCAACGAGTCGCCCGGGTCGACCTCCGAGCCCGATGATTCATCGAGGAGCCGCGCCTGCTCGTCGGTCAGCACCCCGGCGCGCCAGTCGTGCCCTGATCGGAAGAACTTCAGCACCGTCGTGACGTTGATCGAGGCGATCCCGTCGAGCTCGGGGAAGTCGGTGAACAGCAGTTCCCTGATCGACGCGTCATCGCGGGGGAGCAGCATCCCGGCGATGTCGCTGCTGCCCTCGAGCACCGAGACGGACGAGGCGTCGGCGCGGCGGGCGAGCGTTCGCGCGACGTGCCACAGCGCGTGGGGTTCCGTCGTGATGCGGAACAGCACCGCTCGGGCATGGAGCACGCGGGCCGGATCGACGTAGGTCGACACGCGGACCACGCCCCTGTCGAGCAGGCGCTGCCCCCGGCGTGCGACCGTGCGCTCGGGCAGATCGACGACGCGGGCGATCTCGCCCCATGACGCGCGGCCGTTGACCTGCAGGGCCGCGGCGACGATCCGATCGGTCTCGTCAGCCATCACATCGTTCGCGGGCACGCGCTCTCCTTCACCGGGACGGACTCGGGTGAAGGCTATCCCAGTCCCGTCATCCGGTCGGCTTCTCGCTACGGTGGAGGCATGAGCTACGCGGGGGATTCGTCGATCGGTGCACGGGTGCGAGCGGTCGAGAAGGAGTACGCGGCGAAGCAGACGCGTCTGTTCGTGACGTTCGCCCTCGTCGAGGGATCCATCCTGCTGCTGGGCGTCGTGTTGATCTACGGCCTGGAGGTCATCGATCCCGAGATCGGCGTCTGGTTCCTCATGGGTGTGGCGCTGGTCGGCGGCTTCATGTTGAGCGCCTTGCTGCTGCGCCTCATCCGGACGAGGGCCGCGGCGGTGGCGCAGGCGAAGGGCGAGAACCCTCTCTTCTGAGGCCTTGTCCTGACGTCGGCGTCGGTCTGCGTTTTCCAGGCCCCGAAGGCCTCCGAGTACGCTGGAACCCATGCTCAACATGGCCGACGGCCTCGCCCGCCTCGGCGCGCTCGCCGAGAATCCGGTGGTCCGCACCCTCGCTGACGCGTTCGCCGCAGCGGGGTTCGACCTGGCCGTCGTGGGCGGTCCGGTGCGCGATGCGATCCTCGGACGCGAGACCCACGACCTCGACTTCACGACGAACGCGCAGCCCGACGACATCCTGCGCATCGTCACACCCGTGTCGACCGCTCAGTGGGACATCGGCCGGGCCTTCGGCACGATCGGCGCGCGCGTGCAGGGCGAGCAGGTCGAGATCACGACCTACCGCGCCGACAGCTACGACGGGGTGACCCGCAAGCCGACCGTCGAGTTCGGCGAGACGATCGACGGCGATCTCATCCGCCGCGACTTCACCGTGAACGCGATGGCGCTGCAGGTGCCGGCGGTGAAGCTGATCGACCCCACGGGCGGCGTCGAGGATCTCGTCGCGGGAGTGCTGCGCACGCCGGCCGATCCGCAGGTGTCGTTCGGCGACGATCCGCTGCGGATGCTGCGCGGTGCCCGGTTCAGCGCGCAGCTCGGATTCGCGATCGACGCCGCGACGACCGCGGCGATCGAGCAGCTGCGCGGCACCCTCTCGATCGTGAGCCCCGAACGCATCCAGTCCGAGCTCGTGCGACTCATGCAGACCGACGACCCCGTGCGCGGCATCCGCGTGCTCGTCGACACCGGACTGGTCGACGAGTTCCTGCCCGAGATCAGCGCGCTGCGCCTCGAGGTCGACGAGCACCACCACCACAAGGACGTCTACGAGCACTCGCTCACCGTGCTGCGGCAGGCGATCGAGCTCGAGCACTCGCGGCATCCCGGTGCGGCACCCGACGTGCCGCTGCGCATCGCGGCACTGCTGCACGACATCGGCAAGCCCCGCACGCGCAAGCTCGAGGACGGGGGAGCGGTCACGTTCCACCACCACGACATCGTCGGGTCCCGCATGGCGCGCAAGCGCCTGCAGGCCCTGCGCTTCGACACGGCGACCACCGAGACCGTCGCGACGCTCATCGAGCTGCACCTGCGCTTCTTCGGCTACGCCGAGGGCGCGTGGACGGATGCCGCGGTGCGCCGCTACGTGCGCGATGCCGGCGACGAGCTGGAGCGCCTGCACATCCTCACCCGCGCCGACGTCACCACGCGCAACAGGCGCAAGGCGTCGCGGCTCGCCTCGGCCTACGACGACATCGAATCGCGCATCGCGGCACTCCGCGAGCAGGAGGAGCTCGATTCGATCCGCCCCGAGCTCGACGGCAACCGCATCCAGGAGGTGCTCGGCATCCGTCCGGGCCGCGAGGTCGGCGAGGCCTACCGCTTCCTGCTCGAGCTGCGCCTCGACGAGGGCGTCATCGGGACGGATGCCGCGGAGCAGCGCCTCCGCGAGTGGTGGGCCGCTCGGGGCTAGCCCGCCGCTCGCTTGCAGGACCGGGAGCTGCGTCCGGGTTCGCGAACACTCCTGGCACACCACCCGCACAACCCGTATCGTCCGCGACACCCGGCTCGTACACTGAGACCACCCGCGATGACGATCGGAGACGATGTGGTTGCGCCGTGGCAGGTGTCGCGTGACGGCCCTGAGGCCTCCCGACTCCTCATCGAGCGCGCACACGAGGAACTGATCGCCGGCAACCTCGACGACGTGCGGCTGCAGCAGGTCCGTCCGCTCGTGCGCGAGTCGTGGGTGCGATCGTGGCGCGGACGCGTCGGCCCCGAAGGCATCCCCCCGATCGACCTCATGAGCGAGGAGCTCGACGAGTACCGCCGTGCGCACCCGCTCGCCTCGGCGATGGACATGATCCGCGCCCTTCTGCTGCCCGGCTCGGCCGAGGATTCGGGTGTCGTCGTCGCCGTCGGCGACCAGGCGGGCCGTCTGCTGTGGATCGAGGGCGACCGTCAGCTGCAGTCGCTGACCGACGGCATGGGTTTCGTCGCCGGTGCGAACTGGGCGGAGGATGCGGTGGGCACCAGCGCGCCGGGCACCGCACTCACGCTCGGCCAGTCCGTGCAGATCCGCGGCGCCGAGCACTACAACCGGCTCGTGCATCCCTGGTCGTGCTCGGCGGCCCCGGTGCGGGACCCTGAGACGCAGCGCGTGCTCGGCGTCATCGACGTCACCGGCGGGGAGGAGGTCGTGTCGACGCAGGCCAGACTGCTCGTCGATGCGACCGCGCGCGCCGTGGAGTCGGAGCTGCTCGTCGCTCGGCTCCGGCAACGGGCCGAGACGCAGCGCCCGGCATCCGTCTCCACGAGGGCCAGACCGACGACCCGTGCCACCCTGCACGTGCTCGGACGCGATCGGGCGCGGCTGGAGACCGAGACCGAGCACGAGGAGTCCGTCATCGAGCTGAGCGCCCGGCACGCTGCGATCCTGCTCATGCTCGCCACGCACCGCCAGGGCCTGTCGGCCGAGCGCCTCAGCGAGCTCGTCTACGGCGCAGACGCCTCGCCCGACACGCTGCGGCCCGAGATGGTGCGACTGAGGAAGGTGCTCGAGAAGCACGCTCCGAGCCTCGTGCCCGAGTCGCGTCCGTACCGTCTGCCCGTGCCACTGGAGACGGACGCCCACGACGTGCTGTCGCTGCTCGACCGAGGCGCGCACCGCGTCGCGCTGACCGCCTACCGCGGCCCGGTGCTGCCCGAGTCGACGTCGCCGGGCGTCGAGGACTTCCGCGACTCGGTGCGTGCTGCGCTGCGCGAGGCGATGCTGTCGGAGGCGAGCCTCGACGTGCTGCTCGCCTACGCCGAGATCCCCGAAGGACAGGCGGATGCCGAAGCGCTGCGCCTCGCGCTCGAGATGCTGCCGGCGCGCTCGCCGAAACGCGCGGGCCTCGTCACCCGGATCGAGCGGCTCGAAGCGCGCTGACGGTTCGCCGGGCACGCAACCTCCTGCAACGTTGCGCACCGGGGTGCAACGTCACGCGACCTACCTTCGGAGGATCAGCCGCCGCACCGAAGCGCGGCCCGTCGAAGGAGTCACCGATGACCATCGTCGAAGAGGACGTATCCACCGCATCCGCCGCCTACGCCGCACCGGGGCAGGCGGGATCGATCGCCGATTACCGCCCCCGCTACGGGCACTACATCGGTGGCGAGTGGGTCGACCCCGTGAAGGGGCAGTACTTCGAGAACATCAGCCCCGTGAACGGCAAGCCCTTCACCGAGGTCGCCCGCGGGACCGTCGAGGACATCGACCGGGCGGTGGACGTCGCCTGGAAGGCCTTCGCCACCTGGGGCAAGACCAGCCCGGCCGAGCGCTCGGTCATCCTCAACCGCATCGCCGACCGCATCGAGCAGCACCTCGAGAGCATCGCCGTCGCCGAGACCTGGGAGAACGGCAAGCCGGTGCGCGAGACTCTCGCCGCCGACATCCCCCTCGCGATCGATCACTTCCGCTACTTCGCCGGGGTGCTGCGGGCGCAGGAGGGCGGTATCAGTCAGCTCGACGAGAACACCGTCGCCTACCACTTCCACGAACCGCTCGGCGTGGTCGGCCAGATCATCCCGTGGAACTTCCCCATCCTCATGGCGGTGTGGAAGCTCGCACCCGCGCTCGCCGCAGGCAACTGCGTCGTCATCAAGCCCGCCGAGCAGACGCCGGCATCCATCCTGTTCCTGTTCGACATCATCGGAGACCTGCTGCCCGCCGGTGTCGTGAACATCGTGAACGGGTTCGGCATCGAGGCCGGCGCGCCCCTCGCCCAGCACAAGCGCATCCGCAAGGTCGCGTTCACGGGTGAGACGACGACGGGCCGCCTCATCATGCAGTACGCCTCCCAGAACCTCATCCCCGTGACCCTGGAGCTGGGCGGCAAGAGCCCGAACGTCTTCTTCGAGGACGTCGCGCGCGACACCGGCGACCCGTTCTACGACAAGGCGCTCGAGGGCTTCACGATGTTCGCGCTCAACCAGGGCGAGGTGTGCACGTGCCCGTCCCGCGCCCTCATCCAGCGGTCGATCTACGACGGGTTCCTCGCGGACGGCCTCGAGCGCGTCGGCAAGGTCGTGCAGGGCAACCCGCTCGACCCGGCCACCATGATCGGCGCGCAGGCGTCGAACGACCAGCTGGAGAAGATCCTCAGCTACATCGACATCGGCACGCAGGGCGGCGCCCGCCTGCTCACGGGTGGCGAGCGGGTCGATCTCGGCGGCGATCTCAGCGAGGGGTTCTACGTCGCTCCGACCGTGTTCGAGGGCACGAACGACATGCGCATCTTCCAGGAGGAGATCTTCGGGCCCGTGCTGTCTGTGACCTCGTTCGACGGCTACGACGACGCGATCTCGATCGCCAACGACACGCTCTACGGTCTGGGGGCCGGCGTCTGGAGCCGCAGCGGCGACATCGCGTACCGCGCGGGGCGTGCGATCGAAGCCGGCCGCGTCTGGACCAACACGTACCACCAGTACCCCGCGCATGCGGCGTTCGGCGGGTACAAGCAGTCGGGCGTCGGCCGCGAGAACCACAAGATGATGCTCGACCACTACCAGCAGACGAAGAACCTGCTGGTCTCGTACGCGGAAGGCCCGATGGGATTCTTCTGATGGCCGATCTCGACAGCCACCGGCGGGTCGCGGTGACGGATGCCGCGGCATCCCTCATCCGCGACCTCTCGGCGCAGCACGGTCCGCTGATGTTCCACCAGTCGGGCGGATGCTGCGACGGGTCGTCACCCATGTGCTACCCCGTCGGAATGTTCCTCACCGGGCCGAGCGACGTGCTGCTCGGCGCGCTCGACGTGGGTCTCGACGCCCCCGTCGAGGTGTTCATGTCGGAGTCGCAGTTCGAGTACTGGAAGTACACGCACCTCACCATCGACGTCGTGCCGGGCCGGGGTGCCGGGTTCAGCGTGGAGGGGCCGACGGGGATGCGGTTCCTCATCCGCTCGCGGATGCTGGACGACGCGGAACTCGTGTACTTCGGCCTCGCGCATGACACTCGTAAACGTGCGGAAACCGCCGGGAATGCTCCGGTTTGATCAGGAGATCGAACCGGTTTGAGTCGACGGCGGTGCAGATCGGGCGTCGCAATATGATGCAACGTGCTGCGGGATACCATTTTCGTATACGCGTTGATACGTCAGTCCCCAGCTGACCACGCGTCCGGACGGTTCGACCGTCCTGCGGAGGGAGAGTCAGATCTTCTTCTGATCCCGAGGGGGGATGGGGTGGGCCGCTGATCCCCGACAGCACCCACCCCCACACACTCCGCCGCGTCATCGCAGGTAGGCGTCGACCAGGAGGTCGCCGCGGATGCCGCGGAACGCGTCGAGCAGGCGGGTGATGCCGCGCACTCCGACCGAGGTCATCCGCAGGTCGAACGGGCCGATCGGCGCAAGCGGCCCCGTGCGGATGCGCACGACCTCCCAGCCGGCTCCGCGCAGCGCGCGGTCCTTGCGCTGATCGGCATCCTGTCGCTTGCCGACGTGCTCGAGACCGTGGCGTCCGACCGTGTCGTACTCGACGGCGATGCGCAACTCGGGGATCACGATGTCGGGCCACACCTCGGTGTGCCGGAAGAAGGGCCGCGACACCTTGACCGCGTTGACCCCGCTGTCGAAGAGCAGGCGCTCGGTGAGCCCCGCCCGCAGCGCAGCCTCGGCCGCGGATGACGGCCGAGGCGCGCAGGTGCTGAGGAATGCCGTGCCGGAGGGGAGGTCGGGCGTCTTCGTGCACAGCGCGGGCGAGGGCCGGCGGGGTGCCCGGGGGATCGCGCGGGCCTCGCCCAGGACGACGGGTTGCGGTCGTGCGAGGGTCGAGCACTCCGGACACCAGGCCGAACGGCGGCGGATGCGCCCTGGTCGCTCGCGCTGCTCGGTCGGGGTCGCGGCGAAGCGGTGCCCGACGGTGCACTCCCAGCACAGCAGCACATCGGCGGCGAGGGGGATCTGCGACAGGGTCACACCGTGATTCAGCTCCGGGTGGTACTGGCGGATCAGCTCCGGATAGGCGGCCCAGGCTGTGCGGAAGGTGCCGACCTCGTAGGGCACGGCGCTGCCGCGCGAGAACTGCCTCCTCGCCCACCACTGCTGCACCGGCTCCGCCACACCGCGACAGTAACCGGATGCACCGACACCGGCCGCGGTCCGGTGCGAGACGGGGAAGTCAGAATGCGTTCCGCAGGTACCAGAGCGCGATGAAGCCGAGGATGACCACCACCGGCAGCCAGCGGAAGCCGCGCTTGAGGCGCCGTCCTTCGGCGGCCACCCCGGGCGGCGGCGCGAGCAGACCGGCAGGCGGCGCGAACGGCAGCTGGGCGCTGGCCGTCTGCGGGTCCACGGCGGGGACCACGGATGCCGGAGCGCTCGCCGCTTCCTCTCGCAACCGGTCGTCGCGCCACCGCGCCCACTGGTCGAACTTGGTGATGAGCGCGCCGACCGCGCCGAACAGCCACGACCAGGTCGCGGGGTCGAGCGTCGATGCGCGTCGCTGCGTGTAGAGGAACAGCCAGTCGTCGACGATCTCCACGTCGAGTTCGGCGGCGTTGTCGATGAAGCGGGCCATGATGTCGGGCGTGAAGAGGTATAGCGCGTCGCGCTCGTAGCCGGCAGGGCAGTAGAGCGTGAAGTACTCGTCGAAGTCCCCTTCGAGCGACAGCCGCTGCTCGCGCTGGAACGAGGCGGGCAGATTGGAGCCGAACGCGTTGTTGCCCTTCGCGTCGAGCACGATGTTCGGCAGCGGCACGTCGAGCTTCACCGCGACGTACCCCCAGCGGTAGGTGGTCGAGTTCTTCCCCGACTGCACCGTGTACTGGTAGTTACCGAATTCGACGAACCGCGGGTTCGTGCCCCGCACGAGGTCTGTCGAGACGCGCGAGCGGCCGAGGCTGAAGATCATGCCGGGCAGCGGAGGGTCGGCGATCCGCGCCTCGTACGTCATACCGTTGGCCCGGGCGAACCTGTCGAGCCGGTACCGCGTGACCCGCGCTCGCCGCCAGCCGACGAGCGCACCGATGCCGATCGCGACGCCCACGCCGCCGAAGAGCAGCAGTCCGATCCCGGCGAACCCGAAGTCGCGCGGGCTGGTGGCGAGGCCGATCAGCACGGAGGCCGCGATCGGGACGGAGACGAGCACCACGATCACGACGACCACGAGACCGATCACGGTCGAGACCGACATGCCCAGCGAACCGCGGGCGCGGAGCTCCGCCGCGAAGGCGCTGACGGCTCGGGGGTCGACGGGATCGGTCAGAGGTCGGCTGTCGAAGCTCGTGGCGGGCTGCGGCTGGCTCATCGGTTCACCTCGTCGCTGTCCCCGTGCAGCTCGGCGCCCTCGCTGATCGGGAAGGCCTCCAGCGCGGGGTCGGCGCACAGGGCGGCGACGAGCTCGGCCGACCCGGCGACGACCGTGGAGTCGTAGTCGATCTCGCTGACCAGCACCCACGCCCGATCCTCGGGCCAGAGGATGCTGGGGCTCTGCGCGCTCGGGGGGAATCCGTGCTGCTCGCCGGGGAGGTCGCGCCACGGCGCACGCAGCGCCCAGTCGGCATCGGCGAACTCGGCGACGCCGGCCGAGAACAGCACGTAGGCGCGGTCCCGCGTGTGGAAGCGCGGTCCCTCGGAGATCTCCTTCGACAGGATGCCCTCCTGCCACGTCTTCCTGCGGAAGACGTCGTTCAACGGGTCGTGCACGCTGCGGTCGAGCATCGCCCGGTGGTTCGGATCGTCGACGGGCGTCAGGAACGCGCGCGACGGGGTGTGCCCGAAGTGGCCGAGCAGACCGCCGAAACCCTCCCACAGTGCGGCCACTCCGTCGTCGGGCGTGCCCGTGGCCGCACGCAGGTGCGTCGCGATCGCGGCGACGGTCTCCGGCGCGAGGGCGCCCTCGGCCGGGGCGCTGAACTCCCGACCGTCCGGGGCGACGCGGGTCTGCCAGTCCTCGTCCATCGGCGTGCGCACCACGCGCTGCCACTGGGCGAGAGGATGCAGCACGGTGCCGAAAGCCCGGGCGGCCTCGGCCCAGGTCGTGGGTTCGTCGATGAAGAGCTCCATCAGTCGCTGCTGCTCGGCTCCCGGCATCCGCTCCCAGTCGTCGAACGTCGGAACGGGCCGATCGGGGAGCGAGCGCACGATCGCCGGGTGCAGGATGCGTGCGTAGGCCGGGTATCCGTGGGGGACGACCGAGTGCATCGACGAGTTCCACGGGTCGTCGAGCCTGTCGCGCAGCCATGATCCGGCCGAGGGGTCGGGCATCCAGTGCATGCGACCCACGCTACCCGGGGGAGTGCGCGGCACGACGGTTCGCCGCTACTGTGCGAGGGGAAGTCCAGAGCGGGGAGGGCCGGGGATGGTCGACGGGGTCGCTGTGGTGCCGGGCGAACGCGTGTTCCGTCGTCATCCGGCACGGGCCGTGATGAGCGCGGTCGTGACGACGGCGGTGCTGTCGACGTTGACCCTCTTCGTGCTGCCGCAGTTCCTGCCGCGCCGCATGGACATCCCGACGCGCGGGATCATCGTGCTGGTCGTGGCGCTCGCCCTGACCGCGGCGGTGTGGCTCGGTATCTTCTGGTTCCGCAACGTCCGCGTCGTCGTCCGCCCCACGACGGTCGAGGTCGGACGCGGCGGCAACCGCGAGGTCTTCGACCGCGCCACGACCGTGTTCCGCTCGAAGATCACGGAGCACCGCACGAACGGCATCCGCAGCGGGGTCACCCGCGCTCTCATCGTCTACAGCAACGGGCGCGAGATCATCGTGGAGCTGCCGGGCTTCACACGCACGACCTTCAACGAGCTCATGGCCGTGCTCAGCCCGGTCGACGAGCCGCCGGCGGTGGATCCCGTCGCGGCCGCTCGCGCGAGAGCGCACCTGCCGACGTCGTTCGCGGTGGACGCGTCGAAAGAGCGCGGGTTCGCGAACGGCCTGCTCGTCGGAGCGGTCGCAGCCCTGCTCGTGACCCTCGCCACGGTCGCCGTCGCCGTCACCCCGGGATTCCTCGACGGCGAGCTGTCGGCGCTCGTCCTCATCGCGCCGTTCGCGGGCGTCGCGGGCGTCGGACTGCTGATCGGCGCGGTGCAGCGGCGGAGGGTGCTGCGCGGCATTCCGTCGCGCATCGGGGTCAGTCAGCAGGGTCTCCGCCTCGACGACCTCGACGTCCCGTACGCGCAGCTGAGCCGCATCTGGCTCACCCCGACGGGCTACCCGGTGCGTCGCCTCCGCCTCGAGCGGCAGGCCGGCCGATCGACCACCCATGTGCTCGGATCGTCGCGCGTGCAGATGGTCCCGGAGTACGAGACGTTCCTCGTCACGGTGCGCGCGCAGACCGCGCATCTGCCCGGTCTTCTGCGCCTCGACCTGGAATGACGGGTCAGACGAAACGGATGCCGCGGCAGGCCCGCGGAGCGTTTCGTCTCGCCCCTGCTGCGCGTTCGCCGGGCGCGGCAGACGCCTGGATGCCGGGTGGGAGCGCCCCCACGGAGCGCCGCATAATCGGAGGGTGACCTCGCCTACGACGACTATCCCCTCCCTCGACGGCCGCCGCTTCCGCATGGTGTCGTCGACCACCTCCGCCGTCGACCCGGAGGCGCCGAGCGAGTTCGTCTACTGGGAGAAGGACGGCGCGATCTGGGGCGATTACTCGGGCGACACCGTGACCTTCGGGCGCTTCGTCGGCACCCGCACCGGCGACACCATCTGGGTGTCGTTCGTGCATGTGCTCGTCGTCGACGGAACGGTCGTCACCGGCAACGGCGAGAGCGACCTCGAACTGACGGATGCGGGGCTCATCCGGCTCGTCGAGCACTACGAGATGCACGGCCTGCCCCAGCTGAGCGTGTGCGAGGAAGTCGCTCCCTGAACGCTTGTTCAATCTAACCTGCCGGCTCCCCTCCCCGTACCGACGACGACCGCGAGTCAGCGGGGCGGGAGGGCGTCGCGGCCGGGGGATGCCGGAGTCCAGCGCGTCATGCCGAGGGGCACCGCCATGTCGCGTTCGGGAAGGTCGGTCGGCAGCAGATACGAGCGGCGCACGACTTCGTCGAGCACGACGACGCTCACCACCGTGCGCACCTCGGGCAGCTGCGCGATGACTCCGGTCGAGAACTCGTGCACACCGCTGACGTCGACGGCACGGATGAGCAGCATCGCGTCGTGCTCGCCCGTCGTGATCGCGCACCACTCGACATCGGGCATCTCGACGACGCGGTCGCGGAACGACGCCCACGCCTGCGGGTGCACCGTGACGAACACCAGTGCCCCGATGGACAGGCCGGCCTTGGCCTGATCGACCGTCGCGCTGAATCCGGTGATGACACCGTCCTGCATCAGCGACTCGACCCGCGTGTAGGCGTTGGCGCGGGAGATCCCGACGCTCTCGGCGAGAGCGGCGATCGAGATACGACCGTTATCGCGCAGGGTGTCGAGGATTCTGTACGCGGTGTCGTCCAAAGGGGTGGCACTTCGTCCAGAATGCTGCGAACCTTCGCTGTTCTTGCTGGACATATGTCTCCTCCCGTGCGAGGTGCTGGGACAGACCGTGAGTTCGGTTGCATCCTCGCTGGACACATCGTCCCATATGATGCGAATCTGATCACCGGTCGTCCACCCGGCATCGACCGAACCCGAATGTACTCCTCGCCTCTGGAGGCTCTCATGTCGTCACGTCGCAGCACGTCCGTCATCGCGATCGGAGCGGTCTCGCTCCTCGCGCTCGCAGGATGCTCCGGAGGCAACTCCGCGAACAACAGCGATGGCACCTCGTCGTCCGGTTCGCTCGTCATCGACACGGCGTTCTCGATCGAGACCGCCGACCCCGGCCACACCTACGACCCGACCGGCAACATGATCGCGAAGGCGCTCTACGAGACGCTCGTCGACTTCGAGGGCTCCGACGTGTCGACTCCGGTCCCGGGTCTCGCGTCCTGGGAGCAGAACGACGCCGCGACCGAGTTCACCTTCACGCTCGAGGGCGACCGCGTCTTCTCCGACGGCTCGCCGATCGAGGCGAAGGACGTCGTCTTCACGCTGCAGCGCATCCAGGGCATGGAAGACGCGAAGCCGAACTTCCTGCTCGGCGGTCTCACCATCACCGAGGTCGACGACAAGACCATCAGCATCACCTCCGAGACGCCGCTGCTGCAGCTGCCCGCGATCCTCGCGAACCCTGCACTCGGCATCGTCAACTCCGACGTCGTGATCGAGAACGGCGGCACGACCGACGGCTCCGACTCGGCGCAGAAGTTCCTCGACGGCGCCTCCGCCGGTTCCGGACCCTTCGTGCTCGACACCCTCGACCTCTCGTCGCAGGTCGTGCTGACGAAGAACGACGAGTACAACGGCGACGAGGAGGCCGGCTACGACCGCGTCGTGGTGCGCAACGTCTCGGAGAGCGCGACCCAGCTCGCGAACCTCAAGGGCGGCGACTCCATGGTCGCGATGGACCTCAACGGCGACCAGGTCGCCGGTCTGGGCGACGGCCTCCAGGTCGAATCGGTCCCCTCCGGTCAGACCATCTTCCTGCTGCTGAACCAGTCCTCGGCCGTCGCCGGCGAACTCGCGAACGTGAAGATCGCCGAGGCCATCCGCTACGCGCTCGACTACGACGCTCTGCTCGAGCTCGCGGGTTCCGGTGCCGTGCAGGCGACCGGTGTCATCCCGCCCGGATTCGAGGGTGCCCTCGACAGCGGTGTGGAGCAGGACCTCGAGAAGTCGAAGGCCGCGCTCGCCGAGGCCGGCTACACCGGTCAGACGCTGAAGCTGCAGTTCCCGAACGACTACCCCGTCGGCGGCGTGGAGTTCACCCCGCTCGCCGAGCGCGTGCAGGCGCAGCTCGAGGATGCCGGCATCACGGTCGAGCTCGCTCCGGCGCCGTTCGCCACCGAGCTCGACGCGTACGTCAACGGCACCGAGGGCTTCGGCCTGTGGTTCTGGGGTCCCGACTACGCCGACTCCGCGAACTTCCTGCCCTTCGCCCCCGGCCTGAAGGTCGGCCTCCGCGCCGGCTGGACCGCCGAGGCGAACCCCGAGATCGCGGGCATCGCCGCCGGTGCGGCCGCCGCGACCGACGAGGGCCAGCGCAGCGAGGCGTTCACCGCGTTCGCCGAGGCCATGCAGGCCGAGGGTCCGTTCGTGCCGCTGATCGTCCCCGGTCGCAACATCGCCACGGCCGATGCCGTCTCCGGCGCCGTATACAACTCGGTGTGGGAGATGGACATCGCCGAGATCCAGCCCGCCGGCTGAGAGGGCTCTGACGCATGACGACGGTGGCCGTGCAACGCCAGGCGCAGCGTCGCAGGTCGCCGCTCGTCGGCTACCTGCTGCGCCGGGCCGGAACCTCCCTGCTCCTGCTGGTGGGGGTCACGATCGTGACCTTCGCGCTGACGAACCTCGTGCCCGGCGACCCCGTGTCGGCGGCACTCGGTGAGGGCGCGTCGCAGAATCCCGCGACGCGTGAGGCGTTCATCAAGGAGCACGGGCTCGACCAGCCGTTGTTCGTGCAGTACTTCATCTACATGGGGAACCTGCTCCGCGGGGACCTCGGCACATCGCTGGTGACCGGGCGACCGGTCACCAGCGATCTCGCCACCGCCGTGCCGGCGACCATCGAGATCGCGATCGGCGCGATCATCCTGAGCCTCGCCGTCAGCATCGTGCTCGGCACGCTCGCCGCGTACCGCCGCGGGCTCGTCACCGATCAGGTCATCCGGGTCGTGACGCTGGTCGGCCTCAGCGTCCCCACCTTCTGGCTCGCTCTCGTGAGCTTCTACGTCTTCTTCCTCGAGCTGCGCATCGCGCCCGGGTCAGGCCGCATCTCGCCCTCGATCACACCGCCGCCCCGCATCACCGGGCTGTACACGGTCGACTACCTCCTCAACGGCGACGGCGTCGGCTTCTTCGACGCCCTCGCGCACCTCGCCCTGCCGGTCCTGGTGCTGTCGCTCGTGACGATCGGTCTGCTCACGCGGTTCATCCGCACGTCGGTGCTCGAGGTGCTCGGCAGCGACTATGTGCGCGCGGCCAGGGCCAAGGGGCTCCCCGCGATGCGCGTCATCCCCGACTACGTGCTGCGCGGCGCGTCGCTCCCGATCCTCACCGTCGTGGGCGTCGCGTTCGGCTCGCTGCTCTCCGGCACGGTGCTCGTCGAGTCGGTGTTCGCGTGGCCGGGGCTCGGCACGTACGCCTACAACTCCGCTGCCAACCTCGACCTGCCGGGCATCATGGGCGTCGGTCTCGTCGTCGGCGTCATCTACCTCCTCATCAACTTCGTCGTCGATCTGCTCTACGGCGTCCTGGACCCGAGAGTGAGGATCGCATGAGCCGCATCGACTCGGCATCCGGGCCCTGGCGGTTCCGCTTCCGCTGGCCGCGCGCCTGGCGCACCCCGCTCGGCGTGATCGGCACCGTGATCGCCGCCGCCTGGATCATCGTCGCCTTCACGGCCCAGTGGTGGGTGCCGTACGGGCCGAACGCCCAGGTGCTCCCGCGTCTGCAGGAGCCGGGGATCGACACCCTGCTCGGCACCGACGGCAACGGGCGCGACATCTTCTCGCGTCTGATGACCGGCGCGACGGTCAGCCTGCCGCTGGCGCTCATGCTCGTGATCGCCGCGATGATCATCGGCACCACGATCGGCGCCGTCGCCGGGTACTTCGGTCGCGGCGTCGACGAGACGCTCATGCGCATCACCGACCTGTTCATGGCGTTCCCGACCGTCATCCTCGCGATGGTCGTGGCGGCGTCGCTCGGTCCGTCGCTGTTCAACGCCGTGATCGCCGCGATCGTCGTGTCGTGGCCGCAGTACGCCCGTGTCACCCGCAGCATCGTGCTCGGGCTGCGCGGACAGAACTACGTCATCGCCGGACGCCTGCTCGGCCATTCGCCCGTCCGCACGCTCTTCGTCGACATCCTCCCCAACATCGCCGGACCCATGCTCGTGCTGGCGACCCTCGACATCGGCGCGGCGATCCTGCTGCTCTCCGGCCTGTCGTTCCTCGGACTCGGTGCGCAACCGCCGACCGCCGAGTGGGGGTCGATGATCTCCGCGGCCATGCAGAACTTCGACGCGTGGTGGCTCGGGGTGTTCCCCGGACTCGCGATCCTCACCGTCGTGCTCGCGTTCAACTTCCTCGGTGACGCGATGCGCGACGTGCTCGACCCGACGGCCGAGGTCACGCACGAGAAGCAGGCCGACCACGTCGCCTCGGCGAAGGGAGCGGCGGCATGAACGCGTCCGCAGCAGCGCCGGCTCTCCGCATCCGCGATCTGACGATCGAGATCGGCCGCCCTCTCGTGCACGGCATCTCGCTCGACCTGCAGGCGGGGCGCATCCACGGACTCGCCGGCGAATCAGGATCGGGCAAGACCCTCACCTCGCTCGCCGTGCTCGGCCTCCTGCCTCGGCAGGCGCGCACCGGCGGTTCGATCACCCTCGCGGGCGAGGAGCTCGTCGGACTCCGCCGGCGCGGTGTCAACCGCATCCGGGGCAAGCGCATCGCGATGGTCTTCCAGGACCCGTCCGCCTCGCTGCACCCTCAGCTGCCCGTCGGCCGCCAGCTCACCGACCACATGCGGGTGCACCTCGGACTCCGCGGCGCCGCCGCGACGGCCAGGGCGATCGAGCTGCTCGAGACGGTGCAGGTGCCGAATCCGGATGCCGCGCTCCAGCGCTACCCGCACCAGTTCTCCGGGGGTCAGCGTCAGCGCATCGCGATCGCGTGCGCGCTCGCCTGCGATCCGGAGGTGCTGCTCGCCGACGAGCCGACCACGGCCCTCGACGTCACGGTGCAGGCCGGCATCCTGAAGCTCCTCCGCGACCTCGCCACCGAGCGCGATCTCGCGGTGCTGCTGGTCACGCACGACCTGGGTGTGATGAGCGCGATCGCCGACGAGGTCGCCGTCATGAAGGACGGTCGGATCGTCGAGAAGGCCGACCGCGAGACGCTGTTCCGCGACCCGCAGCACGAGTACACCCGCACACTGCTCGCCGCACTCCCCGGCTCGAAGGTCGAGGAAGCCACCGCGGGACCCGTCGCGGATGCCGACCCGGTCGCGCCCAGCGAGAAGGAGGATGCCGATGAGTGACGTCTCCGTCCTCGACGCGCAGGGCGTCGTCGTGCGCTACCCGGGCAACCCGCCGGTCGTCGCCGTCGACCAGGTGTCGATGCAGGTCGCACCGGGTGAGACCGTCGCGCTGGTCGGCGAGTCGGGCAGCGGCAAGTCCAGCCTCGCCCGCGCTGTCGTCGGCATCGAGAAGATCGCCGCCGGGGAAGTGCGGTTCCGCGATGCGCCGGTCACGCCGCTCGGCATCCGCCGCCGCAAGCTCGCGCTCACCGGCATCCAGATGGTGTTCCAGGACCCGTCGACGTCGCTGAACCCGCGCCGCCGGGTGGGCGACCAGATCGCCGACGGCATCGCGACCGCTCGGGCACGCGGCGCCGAGGGCTCGCGCGTGGAGGAGTGGCTCGAGCGCGTCGGGCTCCCGGCTCAGGTCGCGACCCGGTTCCCGCACCAGTTCTCGGGCGGGCAGAAGCAGCGCATCGCGATCGCCAGGGCGCTCGCAGCGCGGCCGTCGCTGCTCGTGGCCGACGAGCCGATCTCGGCCCTGGACGCCTCGACGCAGACCAGCGTCGCCGGACTCATGCGCGACCTCGTCGCCGAGGCCGGAGCGGGGATGCTGTTCATCTCGCACGACCTCGCCGTGGTCCGCCGCATCGCCGACCGCACCTTCGTCATGTACGCGGGCCGCGTGCTGGAGTCGGGGCCGACCGATCGCGTGTGGACCGCGCCGCAGCATCCGTACACTCGGGCTCTGCTCGCGGCGATCCCGGAGCCGGACGGCACCGGGCGCATCCCCGCCGCTCCGTCGACCGCCGAGCGGATCGCCTGGTCGGAGATCCCGCCCGTCATCGGCTGACGTCCGGGTCCGGGTCGGCTCGTGCTTCCGGTACCAGCCCCGAAGTGTCGGGGACGGGCCGGGTCAGCGGGGGATGAGGCGGTGGGGCACCTCGTGGTGCGATCCGGGTTCGGTCTTCGCGTCCTGCAGGATGTCGAGGATGACGGATGCCGCCTGCTCGACGCCGTGGTCGACGGTCGAGAACGCGGGGATGTGGAAGCGTCCCTCCTCGATGTCGTCGAAACCCATCACCTGCACCCGGTCGGGCACCGAGATGCCGTGGCTGCCGAGCGTGTACAGCGCGCCCAGCGCCAGGCTGTCGCTGAAGCAGAACAGGGCGTCGAAGTCGGTGCCCTCCGCGATGAGCCGCTCGACGGCGATCGATCCCTCGGCGCGGTTGAACTGGTCGACCGTGGCGTAGAGCGCGGGGTCGTCGGCGATGCCCGCGGCGGCCAGCGCCTGTCGATAGCCGTCGAACCGGAGGCGGGAGGTGGCGGTCGGCCCCGACTGCTGCACGCCGACCGCGGCGATGCGCCGGCGCCCCTGCTCGATCAGGTGTGCGGTGGCGGCGGCTGCCGCTGACACGTTGTCGATACCGACGTGGTGCACGGCGGGGGTCAGCAGTCCCTCGGCCTGCTCGCCGATGAGCACGAGCGGGGGAGAGGCCGGTCGGCCCACGAGGTCGTCGGGGCGCAGAGCCAGGGGGCTCATGACGATCCCGTCGAGCGCGGGGAATCCCTCGCCGGCCATCATGGCGAGCTCGGCCGCGCGGTCGGCGCCGGTCTGCGCGATGAGCACAGTGAGGGACCGTGTCTGAGCCGCGCTCACGAACTGCGAGGCGAACTCGGCGAAGTACGGCTCGCGCAGGTCGGGGAGCACGAGGGCGATGAGCCCGCTGCGGCCGTTGCGCAGCTGTCGAGCCGCGAGGTTGGGGCGGTAGCCGAGCTCGTCGATCGCGGCGAGGATGCGCTGGCGCACCTCGTCGCCGACCCAGCCGGTGCCGTTCACGACGTTGGAGACCGATTTGGCGCTGACGCCGACCCGGGCGGCGACGTCGGCGAGCGTGACGCGGGGCATGCGGGGCTCCTCTGAGACGGACGGCGTTCTTCGGTTGACTCTAGTTCAACGTGGAACTATCGTGTAGTTCAACGTGGAACGGAAAGCGATTTCCGAGCCGCCGACGACGGCGGATCAGACGACGAGAACCGGCGCAGATGCCGGAAGAGGGAGCCCACCCGTGGTGACGCACGACGCCGACCGAACGAACGAGAGCCTGCGCGCGAGCGCGCTGGAGTCCGCCCGCCCGCGGCCGCAGCTCGTGCGCGAGTCGTTCCTCCTGCTCGACGGAGAGTGGGGCTTCGCGCACGACGACGCCGACCGCGGCCTCGCGGAGCGGTGGTTCGACGGACGCGCGCTGGGCGGCAGCATCCTCGTTCCGTTCCCCCCCGAGTCGCCGGCGTCCGGCGTCGGCGAGACGGGGTTCCACCCGGTCGTCTGGTACCGCCGCTCGCTCACCGGCGCGCAGCTCGCCGAGGTCGGCCACGCAGCGGGGGAGCGGGCCGTCCTCCACTTCGGGGCGGTCGACTACCGGGCCTCCGTCTGGATCGACGGGCAGCTGGTCGGATGCCACGAGGGCGGCCACACGCCCTTCGCGCTCGACATCACCGACGCGCTCGACCCCACGACCGACGAGCACGCGATCGTCGTACGCGCCGAGGACGACCCGCACGACCTCTCCCAGCCGCGCGGCAAGCAGGACTGGGAGGAGCACCCGCACGCGATCTGGTACCACCGCACGACCGGCATCTGGCAGTCGGTGTGGCTGGAATCGGTCGCCCGGCAGCACATCACCGGGCTGAACTGGACCAGCGAGCTGACCGCCGGCACCGTGACCCTCGACCTCACGCTCAGCCGGGACGACCGGGCGAACGCGCGCGTGCGCATCGCTCACGAGGGCCGCGAGCTCGCCGCCGCGACCGTGCAGACGACCGGCACGAGGGCCACCCTGACGGTCGCCCTCGACGGGCAGAGCAACGGCCAGAACTACGAGGGACTGCTGTGGCGCCCCGGACAGCCCACGCTGCTCGACGCCTGGATCGAACTCGACGACGGGGAGCGGACGGATGCCGTCGCCAGCTACCTCGGCCTGCGCAGCGTCTCGTGGAGCGACGGAGCACTCCTGCTCAACGACCGGCCGGTGACGCTGCGCTCGGTGCTCAGCCAGGGCTACTGGCCGGAGTCGCACCTCGCCGCACCCTCGCCCGACGCGCTGCGCCGCGAGGCCGAGCTGATCGCGGAGCTGGGGTTCAACTCCGTGCGCGTGCATCAGAAGGTGGAGGACGACCGTTTCCTCTACTGGGCCGACCGGCTCGGGCTGCTCGTGTGGGGCGAGATGGCCGCGACGTACACGTTCGACGAGCGGGCTGTGCAGCGCACCACCGCCGAATGGACGGCCGCCGTGCTGCGCGACCGCGCCCACCCGAGCATCGTCACGTGGGTGCCGCTCAACGAGAGCTGGGGAGTGCAGCACATCGCCTCGCGGGCGGATCAGCGGGCGTTCGCCGAGGGGCTGTACCAGCTCACGAAGGCCCTCGATCCCACGCGGCCCGTCATCTCGAACGACGGCTGGGAGCTCGGCACGTCCGACCTGTGGACCATGCACGACTACGAGGCCGACGGCGAGGCCCTCGCCGACCGCTACGACATCGACGACGCCGAGCTGCGCGCGTACATCTCGGGAATCGGCCCGGCCGGGCGGCGTGTGCGACTGCCCGGCACCTCCGACGACGGCCAGCCGATCATGCTCACCGAGTTCGGCGGCGTGAAGTGGGCGGCAGACGCGAGCCCCGACGACTCGTGGGGCTACTCCGAGGCCGCCGGCGCGGAGGACTACACCCGCATGCTCGCGTCGATCCTCGGTGCCGTGCAATCGGGGACCCGCGGTTTCCGAGGTCGCGCACGCGGCCTCTCCGGCTGGTGCTGGACCCAGCTCACCGACACGATGCAGGAACGCAACGGCCTGCTCACCGAGACCCGCGAGCCCAAGCTGCCCATCGAGATCATCCGCTCGCTGATCCAGGGGACCGAGATCGCCTGATCGCCCACCGCCGTCCGGCGCGTCCTGCCGCCGACACACACCAGGGCTCACGCCCGCTCAATGAGGAGACACCCATGTCGAAGAGATTGCCCGCATCGCTCGCCCTCGCCGGCGTCGCCGCCCTCGTGCTCGCCGGCTGCGGCACCGGAAGCGGATCCGACGCCGCCCCCGAGGAGGTCACGTTCGATGAGGACACCGCCGCCGAGATCAGCTTCTCGTGGTGGGGGAACGAAGACCGTGCCGCCCGCTTCGAAGAGGTCGTGGCGCTGTTCAACGAGCAGTACCCGAACGTCGAGGTCGTGCGGAACTTCAACGCCTGGGGCGACTACTGGACCGCACGCAACACCGAGGCCGCGGGCAAGTCGCTTCCGGACGTGGTGATGATGGATGCCGGATACCTCGGCGAGTACGCGAGCAAGGGGCTGCTCGCCGACCTGTCTCCCTACCGTGACACGCTGCTGCCGCTCGACGGCATCACCGACCAGGTGCTCGGATCGGGCACGGTCGACGACCAGCTCGTCGGGGTCCCGCTCGGCACCAACGCCTGGTCGATGATGTACAACAAGGACATCCTCGACTCCTTCGGCATCGACTACCCGACCGACGACATGACGTGGGACGAGCTGAACGACTTCATCCTCGAGGTGAACGAGGCGGGCGCGGCATCCGATCCGAAGATCTACGGCGCCGAGGACTACACGGGCGGCCTCCCCAACTTCATCTACCACCTGATGCAGGACGGCAATCCGGTCTTCGAGGAGGACGGCACCCCCGCCTTCGACGAGGACGACGTGATCGAGTACCTCGACAGCGCAGCCGACCTCCGCGAGGACGGCGAGTTCTACCCGGTGGAGCGCAGTGTCGCCCTCTCGCCGAGCGGCGGATTCCTCGCCGGCGAGGCTGCGATCTGGTTCAACTTCTCGACCACGGTGCTGCAGGGCATGACGGATGCCGGCACCGAGAACATCGGCATGGTGCAGCCTCCGCTCGAGAAGGGCGAGAAGGAGCACGTGCTCGCCCCCAAGCCGAGCATGCTGCTGAGCGTCGCGAAGAACTCCGACCAGCAGCAGGCCGCCGCCGCGTTCGTGAACTTCCTCACCACCTCGCCCGAGGTCGCCGAGGTCTTCGGAACCTCGCTCGGCACCCCGCCCACCGAGGAGGGTCGCGCGGCCATCGACCAGACGCCCGCCGACACCGTCAACCTCGACTACCTCGCGTCGGTCGACGACGAGCTCACCGCCAGCTACCCGATCCTCCCCGCCGGCTACGGCACGATCGAGGCGAAGTGGGGCGAGCTGCACGAGCAGCTGCGCTACGGCGACCTGACGACGAAGCAGTTCGCGCAGGAGCTGTTCTCCGAGATCTCCCTCGTGCTCGGATCCTGACCGTCTCGCATCCCCCTGCCGCACGGCCGTGGCGCCCGGCTGCAGGAGAAAGGAACATCCCATGACTGCTCCTGCAGCCACCGCACCGCCCCGTGCGCGGTCGAGCGCGCGGGCACGGCGCGAGACACGGGCCGGCTACCTCTTCCTCAGTCCCTGGCTCATCGGGTTCTTCGCGCTGACCGCCGGACCGATGGTCGCGTCGCTCGTGCTGTCGTTCACCGACTACAACCTGTTCAACGACCCGGAGTTCATCGGGCTCGAGAACTACACCCGCATGTTCACCGACCCGAACTTCCTGCAGGCGGTGAAGGTCACCGGCATCTACGTGCTGATCGGCACCCCACTGAAGCTGGTCGCCGCGCTCGGTGTCGCGATGCTGCTCAACGCGCCGCGACGAGGGCAGGGGTTCTACCGCTCGGCGTTCTACCTCCCGTCGCTGATCGGGGGGAGCGTGTCGATCGCGATCGTGTGGAAGGCGATGTTCATCGACAACGGCATCGTCGCCCAGATCGGGTCGTTCTTCGGCGGGCCGCCGGCATCGGAGGGCGGATGGGTCGGCGATCCGGCCCGCACCCTGCCGCTGCTGATCCTGCTGACGGTGTGGCAGTTCGGGGCGCCGATGGTGATCTTCCTCGCCGGACTCAAGCAGGTTCCGCCTGAGCTGTACGAAGCGGCATCCGTCGACGGCGCGGGCCCGGTGCGGCGCTTCTTCTCGATCACGATCCCGATGCTGTCGCCTGTGCTGTTCTTCAACCTGCTGCTCGAGACGATCCACGCGTTCCAGGTGTTCAACTCGGCGTACATCATCTCGAACGGCAGCGGAGGACCCGCGGGATCCACGCTGTTCTACACGCTCTACCTCTACCTGCGCGGGTTCCGCGACTTCCAGATGGGATACGCCTCGGCGATGGCCTGGGTGCTCGTGATCGTCGTCGGTCTCGTGACCCTCATGCTGTTCCGCAGCTCCCGCGCGTGGGTGCACTACGCAGGAGACGAACGATGACCAGGGCGATCACGCAGACCGAACTCATCACGACCGACCCCTCCGGACCGCGCGCCCGCGGCGAGGCGAGCGGGTTGCGCTGGCGTCGCGGCGCGCGCACGGCGGTGTTCCACGTGCTCACGCTCGCGGTGCTGGTCGTCATCCTCTACCCGGCGGTGTGGATGGTGATGTCGTCCTTCAAACCGGGGAACGAGATCATCGGCTCGGTGAGCCTCGTGCCGGAGTCCTTCTCGTTCGACAACTACGCGAAGGCGCTCTCCGGCATCGGCGGCGTCTCGTTCTGGACGTTCGTGGTGAACTCGCTCATCCTCGCGGTGGCGTCGGTCGTCGGCGTGGTGCTGTCGTGCTCGATCACGGCGTACGCGTTCGCGCGCATCCGATTCCGCGGCAGCAAGCTCTTCTTCCTCTGCATGATCGCGACGATGCTGCTGCCGTTCCACGTCGTGATCATCCCGCAGTACATCGTGTTCAACCAGCTCGACATGATCAACACCTACTGGCCGCTGCTGCTGGGCAAGTTCCTCGCCGCCGACGCGTTCTTCGTGTTCCTCATGATCCAGTTCATCCGGGGTCTTCCGCGCGATCTCGACGAGGCGGCGCGCATCGACGGCGCGGGGCACGTGCGCACCTTCACGGCCGTGATCCTGCCGCTCATGAAGCCCGCGCTCGTGACGAGCTCGATCTTCGCGTTCATCTGGTCGTGGAACGACTTCTTCGGTCCGCTGCTGTACCTGAAGGACCCGGGCATGTACACGATGCCGCTCGCGCTGCGGCTCTACGTCGACCAGACGTCGACGAGCGACTACGGAGCCCAGATGGCCATGGCGATCCTCGCGCTGCTCCCCGTGGTGCTGTTCTTCCTCGCGTTCCAGCGCTACCTGGTGTCGGGCGTCGCGACCGAGGGACTCAAGGGATGACCGCCGACAGGGGCACGGCGATGCGGACCGAGACCCGGCGCGTGTTCGGCGGCTCGGGGGTCGCGACCTTCGGCGAGATGCTCGTCATCGGGCTCGCCGTTACGCTCATGTCGCTTCCGCTCCTGACTCTCGTCCCCGCGTTCGCGGCGGGTGCGCGGCACTTCCGTGCGCACCTCGACGACGAGCCGGATGCCGTGCGGCTGCTCGCGCTGCGCGGCGTGCAGGCCGTGCGCTCCGGGTGGTGGTTCGGCGCGGCATCCGCTCTCGTGATCGGCCTCCTCGTCGTGAACGCGCTCGGCGCCGCGCAGGGACAGCTGCCCGGCGGCATCCCGTTCGCGATCGTCAGCGGAGGGCTGGCAGCGCTCGTCGCGGTCGCCGTGCTGCGCACCGCTGCTCTCTGGACACCGGAGGCGCGCTGGGGCGATCTCTGGCGACAGGGCCGCGGACTCGCGATCGACGATCCGATCGGCAGCGCGCTGGTGCTCGCCGGGATCGGCGTGAGCGCGGTCGTCGTCTGGATGCTGCCGCCGTTGGTCGTGATCGCCCCCGGTCTCATCGTCGTGGCGCTCGTCGCCGCGGAACGCCGCCGCACGGCGGGTTCCCCCACGCCGTCGTCCGTCTCATCGTCGTCCGTCTCATCGAAGGGAAACGCATGACCGCCCATCCACCGGCCGTCCGCGTCGGGATCATCGGCACCGGCGGCATCGCGCACGCGCACGCCGCGGCGATCGCCGACCTCACGGGCGAGATGGAGCTCGTGGTCGTCGCCGACATCGACGCCGACCGGGCCGCCGCCTTCGCCGCGCAGTACGGAGCGACGGCGGTGACGGATGCCGAGGAACTGCTCGCCGTCGAGGGACTCGGCCTCGTCCACATCTGCACGCCTCCGGGAACGCACGCGCCCCTGGCGATCGCCGCCATGCGCGCCGGCGTGCCGGCGCTGGTCGAGAAGCCGACGGCGCTGAGCCTCGCCGAGCTCGACGAGATCGCGCGCGTCGAGGCGGAGACGGGCGTGCCGACGCTCACCGTGTTCCAGCATCGGTTCGGCCCCGCGGCCGTGCACCTGCGACGCATGATCGACGACGGCGACCTCGGGCGTGCGCTCGTCGCGACCTGCGAGACCCTCTGGTACCGCGACGACGAGTACTTCGCCGTGCCGTGGCGCGGACGGTGGGAGGTCGAGGGCGGCGGCCCGACCATGGGTCACGGCATCCACCAGTTCGATCTGCTGCTCTCGCTGCTCGGCCCGTGGGCCGAGGTCACCGCGATCGCCGCGCGGCAGACCCGCCCGACCGACACCGAGGACGTGTCGGCCGCGCTCGTGCGCTTCGAGAGCGGTGCGGTCGCGACCGTCGTGAACTCCCTCGTGTCGCCGCACGAGACCTCGCGCCTGCGCCTCGACTTCGAGCACGCGTCGGTCGAGCTCCGGCACGTGTACGGCTACACGACCGACGACTGGACCTTCACGCCAGCCCCCGGCCATGAGGAACTGGCCGAGCGCTGGGCCGCCGGACCGTCGGCCGCGCGGGCCAGCGCACACCGCGATCAGTTCGCCGCGCTCGCCGCGGCGCTGCGCGAGGGCGGCACACCGCCGGTTGCGCTGTCGGACGCCCGGCGGACGCTCGAGTTCGCCGCAGCGACGTACGCCTCGGCCTTCCGCGGCGAGGCGGTCGCGGCAGGCCGGATCGTCGACGGCGACCCGTTCCACACCTCGATGAGCGGCGGGCTGGTGCCCTGGCCGCCGCGGAAGGAGAAGGCATGACCGAGGCGTTCCCGGCAAGCCAGGCGTTCCAGGCGAGCCACGACATCGGCCGCAGCGTGACCGTGCGCGACGGGGAGATCGAGCTGTTCCGGTACACCTACGCCCCCGACCACCCGCAGCTCGAGTCGCCGCGGCCGTACCTGCATCCGCTCCGCACCCGTGGCGGCGACCTCGTGAGCCTGTACCGTCCGCACGACCACGTGTGGCACAAGGGCATCTCCTGGGCGCTGCCGGTCATCGACGACGAGAACTTCTGGGGCGGCTGGTCGTACGTGCATGGGCAGGGCTACGTATCGCTGCCGAACAACGGCGAGCAGCGTGCGGTGGGCGAGGTCGCGGTCACGGTGGGGGAGGCCGTGACCATCGCGCACGAGCTGCAGTGGATCACCCAGGCGGGCGAGCATTGGTTCGACGAGAGGCGCGTGCTGACCGCGGCGCCGGTCTCGGAGACCGCGTGGGCCCTGAGCTTCGAGACGAGGATGACCAACGTGCGGGGGAGCGCCGTCTCCTTCGGGTCGCCGACCACGAGAGGGCGGGAGAACGCCGGCTACGGCGGCCTCTTCTGGCGCGGACCGCGGTCGTTCACGGGCGGCACCCTCGTCGCGCCGGGTGTGCAGGGGCGCGACGAGCTCCGAGGGCAGCGGCACGAGTGGATGGGGTTCGTCGGGCGGCACGACGGTGTCGACCGTTCGTCGCTGCTGCTCATGCTCGACGACGACCGCAACCCGCATCATCCACCGCAGTGGTTCGCGCGCTCCGACGAGTTCGCGGCCCTCAACCCCGCTCCGTTCTTCAGCGAGGAGACGGTGGTCGCGGCGGGGGACACCCTGCACCACCGCTACGGTGTCGGGGTCGCCGACGGCACGGTCGACGACGCCGCAGGGCTCGCGGATGCCGTGCGCGACCTGGTGCGGAGCGCCGGATGACCTCGGCCTCGACGTTCCCCGGCGGCATCGGGGTCTCGGAGCTCGCGGTCTATGACACCGCCGCCGTCGACGGACTCAGCGGCGGGAGCCCGCACATGCACCTCGTGTCGACCGAGGCCTACGCTGTGATCGGCGGGCGCGGCGCGCTGCAGACGATCGACGCGACGGGATTCCGCGAGACGCCGCTGTCGTCGGGATCGGTGGTCTGGTTCACGCCGGGCACCATCCATCGAGCGATCAACGACGGCGATCTGCGGGTCATGGTTCTCATGAGCAACGCCGGTCTGCCGGAGGCGGGGGATGCCGTGATGACGTTCCCGCCCGAGCACCTGGTGGATGCCGAGACCTATGCCGCAGCGGCGTCTCTCGACGGGCCGGGCGGGACGGCAGAGCGGGGGCAGCGCGCGGAACGGAGGCGAGACCTGGCGGTGCAGGGGTTCCTGCGGCTGCGGGATGCCGTGCGCGACGGCCGTCTGGAGGAGCTGCGCGCCTTCTACGCGGCGGCGGGGGCGCTGGTCCGCGACGTCAGTGCGGAGTGGGGGGCGCTCGTGGAGGAGGGGCCGTTCGCCCAGGCGCGCCGCAGTCTCGACCTGGCCGGCCGCGTGGCGGAGGGCGACGTGAGCCATCTGACCCTCGCGTCGGTGACTGCGGCGCCGGAGCGCGCGGCGGAGGCGGCCTTCGGGATGTGCGGGCGACTGCATCCGCGTCTCTGAGCGGGTTCCGCACGCGGCATCCGCCCGCACGCGGCATCCGCTCGCGCGCGGCATCCGCTCGCACGCAGCGAAGGAGATCGCACGCACTGCAGGACCCGACACGACGGATGCTCCTTCGCAGCGTGCGATCTCCTTCGCAGCGCCACCGTGGATACAGCGAAGCGGGCCGGGGCATCAGCCCCGACCCGCTCGGTCCCGCGTCCGATCAGACGATCAGAGCGGTGCGACGATGTCCTGCTTCACGTCCCACTCGGTGATCTCGAGCGAGGTCTCGATCGACTGGCCGGCGGCCTCGGTGGCGCCCGTGGTCGCGAGCACGACGTAGTCGGCGGTGATCTCGTAGGTCATCTCGACGGAGACGCCCTGCTGCTCGGCGGTGCCGGTCAGGATGTAGACGTCCTGGCCCAGGCGCGAGCCCTTGCCCGTCACGGTGAACTCACCCGACAGCGCGCCGGCTGCGACGGCGGGGTCGGTGTCGTTCGCGGTGGCGGCGGCCTGGCTGAGGCCGGCGACGATCGGGTCCGACGAGTTCGGGTCGGCGACCTGCCACTCGCTGGTGGAGGACTTGACCCACTCGTCGTCGCCGATCACGATGACCGAGCCCATCGGGGTCGACCAGGCGATGGCCTCGTTCGACGGGTTGTACTGGGCCGTGGTCTCCATGCCGAGCACGGTCATCTTGGCGGCGTAGCCCTGCGAGTCGGTCATCGCCTCGGTGATGCACCCGCCCAGCGTGGCTCCGTCGACGGTCGCACCCTCGGTGAGCTCCGGGCAGTCGGATGCGGGAGCGGTGCTCTCCTCCGCGGCGGGCGTGGACGACGCGGTGTCGTCCTTCGGCTCGTCCGCGGGTGCGGAACAGCCGGTGAGCAGGATGGCGGCGGCCAGGACGATGCCGGCCCCGATCTTGTTGACGCGCATGCGCGTTCCCCCTTCGGTCGTCTGTGGGCGCTGACGATCAGCACGCACCCCACCAGCATGCCAGGCCGGTCCCGACCGGGTGGAAGCAGCGCAGAGGAAACTCCGCTAGACTGACGAGGTTGTCTGCCCTCAGGCGCCCATTCGGATGCCCGGACGGACGACGTGCTACACACCCTCCTGCTTCCGGGAAAGTCCCGGAAGCCGTTCTAGTCCGAAGGAGGTGGGTAAGTGACGCACCAGTACGAACTCATGGTCATTCTGACCCCCGAGATCGACGAGCGCCAGGTCGCTCCTACGCTCGACAAGTTCCTGAAGGTCATCACCAACGATGGTGGCTCGATCGAGAACGTCGACGTCTGGGGCAAGCGCCGTTTCGCGTACGAGATCCAGAAGAAGACCGAGGGCATCTACGCCGTCGTCAACTTCACCGCGACCAGCGAGGCCACGCAGGAGCTCGACCGTCAGCTCAAGCTGAACGAGCAGATCATGCGCACCAAGGTGCTGCGCGCCGAGGAAGCTCAGGCGATGATCGCTTCCGAGGCCAAGCGTGCCGAGGAGAAGGCTGCTCGCAAGTCCGCCAAGGCAGCGAAGGCGTAAGTCTCATGGCCGGCGAAACAGTCATCACCGTGGTGGGAAACCTCACGGCCGACCCCGAACTGCGCTACACGCAGAACGGACTGCCGGTGGCGAACTTCACCATCGCGTCGACCCCGCGCAACTTCGACCGTCAGGCGAACGAGTGGAAGGACGGCGAAGCGCTGTTCCTCCGCGCGTCGGTCTGGCGCGAGTTCGCCGAGCACGTGGCGGGTTCGCTGACCAAGGGCATGCGCGTCATCGCGCAGGGCCGTCTGCGTCAGCGCTCCTACCAGGACCGTGAGGGCAACCAGCGCACCGCGATCGAGCTGGAGGTCGACGAGATCGGCCCCTCGCTCCGGTACGCGACCGCGCAGGTCACCCGTGCGGCGTCGAACGGTGGCGGCGGCGGCGGACAGTCCCGCCCCGCCCAGCAGCAGGTGTCGGAGGAGCCGTGGTCCACGCCCGGCTCGTCGACCAGCGCCGATGCCTGGAGCACTCCGGGCAGCTTCGGCGACGACACCCCCTTCTGAAACAGATCTCCGGATGCTGCGGCATCCGTCTCATAACTAAGGAAAACCAATGGCTGGAAAGTCGAGCGGCGACCGCCGCAAGCCGCGGAAGGGCGCGAAGAACGCCGCTCCCGCGAAGTCGATCCGGGTCGGTGTCATCGATTACAAGGATGTCTCCACCCTTCGCAAGTTCATCTCGGAGCGTGGAAAGATCCGCGCCCGTCGTATCACCGGTGTCTCCGTGCAGGAGCAGCGTCTGATCGCTCGCGCGATCAAGAACGCTCGCGAGATGGCTCTCCTGCCCTACGCCGGCGCTGGCCGCTGAGGGGTACCGACATGGCAAAGCTGATTCTTACGAACGAGGTCGCCGGGCTCGGAAGCGCCGGTGACGTGGTCGAGGTCAAGAACGGGTACGCCCGCAACTACCTCATCCCCCAGGGCTTCGCTACGGCGTGGACCCGCGGTGGCGAAAAGCAGGTCGCTTCGATCCAGGCTGCTCGTCAGGCTCGCGCGATCCACGACCGCGACGAGGCCGTGGCGCTGAAGAACTCGATCGAAGACACCAAGGTCCGCCTGGCCGTCAAGGCCGGCAACGAGGGTCGTCTCTTCGGTTCGGTCAAGACCGCCGATGTCGCCGACGCTGTCGCGGCCGCCGGTCTCGGTTCGATCGACAAGCGCAAGGTGCACATCACCTCCGCGATCAAGTCGGTCGGCGAGCACGAGGCCACCGTCCGTCTGCACGACGACGTGACCGCTGTCATCACCCTGCAGGTCGTCGCCGCCAAGTAAGCGACGTCTTCGCGAGAACGCCCTCTGTCCCTCGGGACAGGGGGCGTTCTGCATCCCCGCCCACCCCGTCCCCGCCCCTCCCACCCCGTTCCGGCCCCGCCCACCCCGTTCCGGCCCCGCCCGCCCCGTCCCCCGTCCCCCACCGAG